>JAHAYO010000052.1 GCA_018384595.1 Thiopseudomonas sp. | reverse complement strand
ACATCGTTTGCGCCCACGCCCCATGCCATGAAAAAACCAAAAACACAGGCCATGACCAGCAAGATCATGCCGTAATCGGTAATAAGAGACATAAGATTTTCCGCTTCGTAAAAAAAGAGCGCGCCAATCAGCGCGCCAGCAGTTGTTCCAGGCGGTTGCCGACGCGTTCGGCGCGGTCGGCGACATCACCAATCCATTCGATGATGGTGTACATAAACATCACATCAACGGGGTGAAGGGTTTTTTCGATCTTGAACAGGGTACGGCGTACCTCGATTTGGATGCGGTCGGTATCGTGCTCGATGTCTTCCAGCACTTCGATCATTTCAGTGACACGGCGCACTTCACGATTGCCAAAGCCGGTTTCAAAAATTTCGTCCAGCTCGTTCATGGCCTTGAGTGCCTGCTCGCAGGCATCCACGGTGCGCTGCACGAACGTCTGCATGACAGGTTGCAGAGCGGCGGGGATGCTCATCTGGCGGCCCAGCATCAAGCCGGCGATATCTTTGGCACGGTTGGCCACTTTGTCCTGTACACTAAGCAGCTCTAGCAGGTCGGACCTGGGAACCGGCAAGAACAGGCTTTTGGGCAGGTGTACGCGTACATCGCGCTTGAGTTTGTCGGCATCCTTTTCCAAGCGCACCATGGCCTGCTGAACGTGTTCGACACGCTCCCAGTCCTCGGCGATCACTGCTTCAAAGAAGGGAACCAGGTTGGACGCGCATTCGTAAGCCTTGGCGATATGCTGCTGCATGGGGCCAATAGGTGAGCGTCCGAACAGGCTGGCAAAGGGGTTGATGGACATGGCAACAGGGCTCGGTAACCAGAAAGAGCCGAGATTATACGTTGTCTACATCTGCTTCGCCTAGCATTGGAGATGTTTGGACACACAGTTACCTTGTAGCCGGCCGGTAGCTATCGCGGGTTCGGCTGCACGCTGTCATCTGCATCCGGGCCTAGCCCGGTTTTTTATCTGGAACACGCATGGCCAAAGAAACAGAAATCAAGTTGCGGGTCAGCCCGTCCGACATGCAGCGCCTCGCTGCCCACCCGCTACTGGAACAGCACCGCTGCCAGGACTGGCAAACGCGCCCGCTGCTCAATGCCTATTACGACACGCCCGCCCATAATTTGGCTCAGGCACAGGTGGCGTTGCGCATCCGCCAAGATGGCGAGCAGCGCATCCAAACCTTGAAAAGCAAGGGCTGCAGTGTGGCCGGTCTGTCCGAGCGCAATGAATGGGACTGGATTATTGAAGGCGACAGCCTAGTGCTGGCGCATCTGGACGACAGTTGCTGGCCGGCCAGCCTGCACGATCTGGACAAACAGCAACTGGTAGAGCTGTTCCGTACCGATTTTACCCGCCAGAGCGTCGAGCTGGCACTGAGCTGGCAGGACCAGCCGGTGTGCATCGAAGTGGCGCTGGATCAGGGCCTGGTGCGCACTGCCGACGAGGACGAACAAATCTGCGAGCTGGAACTGGAGCTGCGCGAAGGGCCGCCAGAGGCCCTGCTGGATCTGGCCCGGCAGCTGGCGCAGGACATCCCGCTGATGCCCTGTGATATCAGCAAGGCCGAACGTGGCTATCGCCTGCTGCAGGCCGACAGTTTCGAGCTGCAGGTCAATGCCGCCATACTGGAAGCCGAACAAAGCGCCGAATCGGCCTTTGCCGCCCTGATGCAGGAAAAACTGGCTGCCAGCCAGCGCCTGGCCGAACAATACCGCCATGCCGGCCACTGGAAACTGCTGCAGCAGTGGGTCGCGCAGCTGGTGGCCATGCGTGCCCTGCTGAGCAGCATGGGTCAGGTTGTGCCGCGCAAAAACAGCCATGATCTGCGCCAGTTGCTGGACGCCCTGCTGGCCGACTGGCAGCCGCGCCTGCTGGCGGGTGGCCAGTCACGCGAGCAGCGCGATGCCATGCCGGCGGCCTTTGCCGACGAACTGGCGAATACCCGCTGGGGCTGCTTTTCATTGCAACTGGCACTCTGGCTGCATCAGCAGCGCTGGGGTGAGGGCCGCAACGCTCGTGCCGAGCGCCAGGCACAGGCACCCCTGAACCGCTGGCTGGCCCGCGTACTGCAGGAGGAAGCACAGGCGCTGGGACTGGAAGCCTACAAGCTCAAAGCCTATGCGCTGGCTGAACAGCTGCCGCGCCTGGAGCGCCTGTTGGTTTGGCTGGATGCTGCCCGCCAGTATCTGACCTCGACCTTGTTGGACGACACCCTGGGTGCCTTGCGTCAGCTGCATCAGGCCGCCCACGACGGCGAGCCCGAAGCAACCGTCGCCTGTCTGCTGCGGCTGGGTGCCGACAAGGGCTGGAAACAGCTGGTGCGTGGCACGCTTCAGGCTGACACAACACAGGCGTAGTGGAGTAGCAGCATGGTGTTTGCGGCAAGCAAGACAGAACGCGCGCTGGAACTGGCCGATATCCTGCAGGAACTGGTACGCCAGGGTTACCTAGATCAGGCTCTGGCCGAACACTGCCTGCACCAGCGGCCGCTGACCGACGGCAAGCAGGCCCAGCATCCGCTGGAGGTGATAGCCGCTCAGCAGCTGGACGACCTGATGCGCCCCGGCAAAAAGCTGGATTTGGAAACCCTGGGTCAGTGGCTGGCGGACTGGGCCGGCCAGCCTTACCTGCGTATCGACCCGCTCAAGATTGATGTCGCAGCTGTTACCCCGCTGATGTCCTACGCCTTTGCCCTGCGCCACGGCATTCTGGCCGTGGCGCAGGACGTCCACAGCGTCACCATTGCCAGTGCCCAGCCTTTCGTGCACAGCTGGGAAGAAAACTTGGCCCACGTACTGCGCAAGGATATCCGCCGCGTGGTGGCCAATCCGGCCGAAATACGCCGCTTTACCACCGAGTTTTACCGGCTGGCGCAGTCGGTATCTGGGGCCAGCGGCCAAGAATATGCCAATAGCGGCGGCGGCAACTTTGAGCAACTGCTCAAGCTGGGTGCTTCTGACCAAGAGCCGGATGCCAACGACGCCCACATCGTCAATATCGTCGATTGGCTGTTTCAGTATGCTTTCCAGCAACGGGCCAGCGACATCCATATCGAACCGCGCCGTGAGCAGGGCAAGGTGCGCTTTCGCATCGACGGCGTGCTGCACAGCGTGTATCAGTTTCCGCCACAGGTCACGCTGGCGGTCATTGCCCGCCTGAAAACCCTGGGTCGTATGAATGTGGCGGAAAAGCGCAAGCCGCAGGATGGCCGCATCAAGACCTCAACGCCAGACAGCCAAGAAATCGAGTTGCGCCTGTCCACCCTGCCCACTGCCTTTGGCGAAAAGATGGTGATGCGGATTTTTGACCCTGATGTGTTACTGAAAAGTTTCGACCAGCTGGGGTTTTCTGCCGAGGACCTCAAACGCTGGCGCGACATGACCCAGCAGCCCAACGGTATTATTTTGGTCACCGGTCCGACCGGCTCCGGCAAAACCACCACCCTGTACACCACGCTAAAACAGCTGGCCACCGAAGAGGTCAACCTGTGCACCATTGAAGACCCGATCGAAATGATCGAGCCGTCCTTCAATCAGATGCAGGTGCAGCACAACATCGACCTGACCTTTGCCAGCGGTGTACGCGCGCTCATGCGCCAAGACCCAGACATCATCATGGTGGGCGAGATCCGCGACCTAGAAACCGCCGAAATGGCGATCCAGGCGGCGCTGACCGGCCACTTGGTACTATCGACCCTGCATACCAATGATGCACCGGGCGCGATCAACCGCTTGCTGGAATTGGGCGTGCCCTATTACCTGTTGCGGGCTTCGCTGCTGGGCGTGATGGCGCAGCGGCTGGTGCGTACCCTGTGCCCGCACTGCAAAGCACCTGCAGAGATCACCGAGCAAGAGTGGCAAACCCTGACGCGCCCTTGGAGCTCTGCCCTGCCCAAGCAGGTCTTTCGTGCGGTAGGCTGTATTGAATGCCGTGAAACCGGCTACCACGGCCGAGCCGGTCTGTACGAAATCATGGTACTTAACGACCGCCAAAAAAACCTGATCACCGCCGAAACCGATCTCAATCTGCTGCGCAAGCAGGCTTATCGCGATGGCATGCACAGCCTGCGTCTGGCCGGCGCTCAAAAAGTGGCTGCCGGCCTGACCACCGTGGCCGAAGTGCTGCGGGTCACGCCGCATCACGAGAGCCTGTAGGGCAGACCATGTGTATTTTAGTGTTTGATTGGCAACCAGACAGTGAACAGCCGCTGCTGCTGTTGGCCAACCGTGACGAGTTTCACGACCGCCCGACCGCCGCGCTGGCGCAATGGGCCTGCCAGCCCCGGGTACATGCCGGACGCGATTTGGAGGCCGGTGGCAGCTGGCTGGGCGCGGCGCCGGGTCGACGCTTTGCTGCACTCACCAATATCCGCGATAACGCGCCCCAACAGGCACGCAGCCGAGGTGAGCTGGTAAGTCATTACCTTGCCGGCAACCTAAGCCCGCGTGCCTATATGCAACAGCTGGCGCAGCAAGCCGATCAGTACAGTGGCTTCAATCTGCTGGCCGGTGACGCCAGCGAGCTGTGGTTTTTGCACGCAAACACCCCGCAGCCGCAGCGGTTAGCCGCTGGCATCTACGGCCTGTGTAACGCCAGTCTGGATACCCCTTGGCCCAAGCTGGTACGGCTGCGCAGCGCGTTCAGTCAACTAGCCTGTAATGATGATGCGGCCCTGTTTGAGCTGATGCGGGATGAGTGGCGACCTGCTGACGCTATGCTGCCGGATACCGGTATCGGCCTGACCATTGAGCGTGCCCTGTCCAGTATTTTTGTTCGCGGCAGCGAGTACGGCACCCGCGCCACCAGCCTGCTACGCATGGGTAGCGACAGCATTCAGTTGACTGAGCGCAGTTTTGCCCCGAACGGCGTGCCCGCAGGCGAACAGAAGCTACAGGTCGGCTAAATCTGCACGCTGGCGCCGGGGTTAAGCACTTTGCCCAGCCCTAGGCGCTCCAGTTCCAGTTGCAGTTGGCTGTGCACCAGCAGCGGACTGTCTAGCTGCAGCGCCTGTTGCAGCAGCTGCTGTGCCTGTTCGATGGGCATTTGCCGCAGCAGCCACTTGACCCGTGGCAGGTGAGTGGCGTTCATCGACAGGCTATCAAAGCCCATGGCCATCAACAGTACGGCGGCGGCGGGGTCACCGGCCATTTCGCCGCAAACGCTAACCGGCTTGTGATTGCTTTGGGCGGCCTGCACCACCTGCTGCAGGGCATGCAACACCGCTGGGTGCAGGTAGTCGTAAAGGTCGGCCACGCGGGGGTTGTTACGGTCCACCGCCAGCAGGTACTGGGTCAGATCGTTGGAGCCGACCGAGACAAAATCAGCCATGGCTGCCAGTTCGCGGGCCTGATACACCGCTGCCGGCACCTCAATCATGATGCCGACCTTGGGCATAACCACAGCATGGCCTTCTTCCACCAGCTCTTGCCAGGCGCGGTCGATGTGGTAGAGCGCGTCTTCCAGCTCGTGCACGCCGGAAATCATCGGTAGCAAAATGCGCAGGTTATCCAGCCCAGCACTGGCCTTGATCATGGCGCGTACCTGCACCGAGAAAATCTCTGGATGGTCCAGCGAAATACGAATACCACGCCAGCCCAGATAGGGGTTGTTTTCCTTGATCGGAAAATAGCTCAGCGGCTTGTCACCGCCAATGTCCAGCGTGCGCATGGTGACCGGTAGTGGGTGAAAGGCTTGCAGTTGTTCGCGGTACAGCTGTACTTGTTCGCTTTCGGTGAGAAAGCGCTGCGTGCTCATAAAGGCCACTTCTGAACGGTATAGGCCGACGCCTTCGGCTCCGCGTTCAAGGGCGCGGGGGATGTCGGCCAACAAGCCGGTGTTGGCGCATAGCATCAACGGATGGCCGTCGGGGGTGACGCAGGGCAGCAGACGCAGGCTGTCCAGTTCGCGTGAAATGTGTTGTTCGTCTTGCAAGACGCGCAGATATTGCTGGCGCAACAGCTGACCGGGGTTGGTGTATACGTCACCGTGGTAGCCGTCGATGATCAGCTCGATGCCATCCAGCCGCGTATAGGGCAAATCCTGTGCGCTGACCACGGTGGGAATGCCCATGGCGCGGGCCAAAATGGCGGTGTGCGAGTTGCGCGAACCTTCTACAGAAACCAGCGCCACCAGTTTGTCCGACGGCACTTCAGCCAGCATGCCGGGCGACAGTTCTTCGCTGACCAGAATGCAATTGTCGGGGTACACCAGATTTTGCTGGTGCGCCTGTTGCAGATGCGAGAGCAGGCGACGGCCCAAGTCTTTGATGTCAGCGGCGCGCTCACTGAGGTAGTTATCATCCATACGCTCGAAACGCTGCAGGTGCTTTTCCACCACTTGGCGCAATGCGCCCTGCGCCCACTGGCCGCTTTTGACCAGACGACGCACATCGCCGGCCAGTGCCTGGTCGTCTAGCAGCATCAGGTAAACGTCAAACAGCGCCTGTTCTTCTGGGCGCAGGCGTCTGGCCAAGCGGGCAGACAGCGTGCGCACTTCTTCGCGCACGGCGTTGAGAGCATTGTCGAGCAGAATTAGCTCGCCGGCGATGTTGTCAGTGCTGCGGTCAGGCACCACGTCCAGATCGGCCACCGGCAACACCACCACGGCAGTACCCAGCGCCACGCCGGGCGCACCGGGCACGCCAACGAAGCGGGCTTCTTGAATGCCCTTGCCGCGTTTTTTGCCCAGCCCGCGAATCGAGCCGGTGGCTTCGGCATGGGCAATGACGCCCGACAGCTGGGCGCTCATGGTGATCAAGAAGGCTTCGTCGCCCTCGTCAAACTGGCGGCGTTCTTTTTGCTGTACTACCAGCACGCCCAGCACCTGGCGGTGGTGGATGATGGGCGTGCCCAGAAAGGATGCGTAGCGCTCTTCGCCGGTTTCGGGGAAATACAGGAAGCGCGGATGGCTCATGGCGTCTTCCAGGGTCAGGGTTTCGGCGCGGGTGCCCACTAGGCCAACCAGCCCTTCGGACGGGCTCATGCTGACTTTGCCGATGGCGCGTTTGTTCAGCCCTTCGGTGGCCATCAGCACATAGCGGTCGGTTTCGATGTTGTACAGGTACACCGAGCAGACATGGCTGTTCATGGCCGTGCGCACCCGGCGCACGATAATGGCCAATGCCGCGGGCAGGTCGCGGGCGGCGTTGACTTCCTGGGAGATGGTGCGCAGCATGCCCAGCATGCTGCTGGCGGAGGCCTGGGCTTCAGCCATGATCAGTCAGCCGCCTGTACCGGCATTTGCGGAGCCAGCTCTTTCAGGGCGCGGCGGTACACTTCGCGCTTGAAGGCAATCACCTGGCCGAGCGGATACCAATAGCTGACCCAGCGCCAGCCGTCGAACTCGGGCTTGCCGCTCAGGTCCATGCGTACATGGTCTTCACTGCCGGTCAGGCGCAGCAAAAACCACTTCTGTTTCTGGCCGATGCACACCGGCTGGTTGTTACGGCGCACCATGCGTTGCGGCAGGCGGTAGCGCAGCCAGCCACGGGTGCAACTGAGTATCTCCACGTGCTGTTGCTCTAGGCCGACTTCTTCATACAGCTCGCGAAATAGCGCATCTTCGGCGCTTTCGCGCGGATGGATACCGCCTTGCGGGAACTGCCAGGAGTTCTGGTGGATACGCCGGGCCCAGAGCACCTGGCCATGGTCATTGGCCAGAATGATGCCGACATTGGGACGAAAGCCATCTGCGTCAATCATTGCAGCTTTCCTTGAAAAAACGAATTAAAGGCATTGTTCCACAAAGAAAGACCGTGCAGCAACGGACAAGTTGCCCGGCTGCATGGGCAGGGTGTTAAAAAGCGGCTATGCTTGCTGCTTTACTGGCTCGGCACGCGTGGAGGCGAACATGGGACTGGCAATTTTCGATCTGGACAACACCTTGCTGGCAGGCGACAGCGACCATAGTTGGGGTGAGTTTCTTTGTCGCAAAGGCTATGTGGATGCCGATGATTACCGTGCCCGCAATGACCAGTTCTATGCTGACTATGTGGCCGGCAAGCTGGACGTACTGGCCTATCAGAATTTCTGTCAGGAAGTATTGGGCCGTACCGACCGTGCCACGCTGGATGTCTGGCACGCCGAATTCATGCGCGACTATATTGAACCGATCATTCTGCCCAAAGGCGAGGCGCTGATTGCCGAACACCGCAAGGCCGGCGACTTCATCATGATGATCACCGCCACCAATAGCTTCATCACCGGCCCCATCGCCCAGCGACTGGGTATGGACCACCTGATTGCCACCGAATGCGGCATGCAAAACGGCCAGTACACGGGCCAGCTGGTGGGCGTGCCCAGCTTTCAAGCCGGCAAGATCACCCGCCTCAACAGCTGGCTGGCGGACAACCGCACCAACCTGCTCGACAGCCACTTCTATAGTGATTCGCACAACGATCTGCCCTTGCTGGAAAAAGTGGCCCGCGCGGTGGCGGTAGACCCAGATGAGCACCTGCGTGCCATCGCGCTGGAGCGCGGCTGGGATGTAATCAGCCTGCGCGATGCCTGATCGTCGCCTGTGCACCGCTGCCTCGCTGGCGCAGTGTGCTGGCCTTGGCCAACCTGCGCTCGATCCTGTGAATTGCTTGATCGGTGTATCCCGCGCCAAACCGTGGATAGGGCATGCCTTATACTTTGCTTTGTGATAAAGTTTCTTGGTTTATTTAATGACAGGAGAACAGGCCCCATGAAGCGTATTTTTCTGGCTGCCGCCATTGGCTTGGCATCATTGGGTGCCCAGGCCACCGAGCTGGGTATGTCCGCGACCGACGCCTATGCCAAGGTGCAGCAGCAGGACAACAAGGTGTTGCTGGTGGATGTGCGTGATCCGGTAGAGATTATGTTTGTCGGCTTTACCGATGCAGTAGACGTCAACATTCCTTTCTTGCTGGTGGATCGCAGCCGTTTCAATGAAGAACGCGGCGTGTTTGCGCTGGATAAGAACGAAGCCTTTGCCGATCAGGTCAAGGCTGAGCTGGCCAAACGCGGCATGGATAACACCGCCGAGGTCATTACCCTGTGCCGCTCCGGCAGCGAGCGTGGCCAGCCCAGTGCTGAGGCATTGCGTGCCGCCGGTTTGCCCAATGCCCGTTTTGTGATTAACGGCTTTCAGGGTGATCCGCTCAAGGACGGCCCACACGCCGGCATGCGCCTGCAAAATGGCTGGCAGAACTCCGGGCTGCCTTGGTCACGCAGCATGAACCCAGACAAAATTTACCGCACTGACCGCCCGTAAGCGCACGCGAAAAGTCCCAGCGATGCTCGGGGCTTTTCGCGCACTCAAGTAACCCGAAAGACCCTATCGAGAGCGAACAGGCTTGCACCGCCCGCTGGCTAAGGGTATTTTGTTCGCTCTATTAACGGAGAGCAGCATGCACAATCGCACTCAAATCGTGTCCACCCCCCAGCACAACCCGCAGGTTGCCGCGGTGGCGTGCGCTGCTGCCAGCTATTTTTATGCGTACTGGTTTAGCCAAGGGCTAGCCTAGACGCATGTCGGGCGGCCCTTTGCAGTCAAGGGTAGCCGCCACAGCAACATCAAACCTCGGTCGGCTTCCCGTCCGGGGTTTTTTAATGTCTTTTTTAGGAGATAACACCGCATGAACACCGCTTATCGATACCGCAGTTATGGCCACTGGCGATTTTACCTACAGCAGCCAGCCCCTTTGCCCGACTCGATACGACTTCACAGATAACACAGGACTTTTGCCATGACTTCGCCCCAAGCTGCCCTTCGTCTGATTCAAAACAGCCACAGCCGTCCACGTGCCACCCAGTTGCCAACCCCGGCTGAGCTGCATCAGCGCCTGCCGGTGTCTGCCGGTCTGCGCCAACGCATTCGGCATCAGCGTCAGACCATCACCGATATTTTGCAGGGCCGCGATCCGCGCCTGCTGGTGGTGGTTGGCCCCTGTTCCATCCATGATCCGGTTGCTGCTATGGAGTATGCGCAGCGTCTGGCCGTGCTGGCGGATGAGCTGTCCGCCAGCCTGCTGCTGGCGATGCGGGTGTATACCGAAAAGCCGCGTACTACCGTGGGTTGGAAAGGGTTGCTGTACGATCCGCATCTGGACGGCAGCGCTGGCATGGACGAGGGACTGGCGCTGTCACGCCGGCTGATGTTACAGGTGGTCGAGCTAGGCCTGCCGGTGGCTACCGAGCTGTTGCAGCCGCTGACCGTGCCTTATTTTGCCGACCTGCTGGGCTGGGCAGCCATTGGCGCGCGTACCAGCGAATCCCAGGTGCATCGCGAAATGGTCAGCGGCCTTGAGGTGCCTACCGGCTTCAAAAACGGCACCGACGGCGGTGTGCAAATTGCGCTGGATGCCATGCGCTCGGCGGCCCATGGTCACCAATACATGGGGCTGGACGAACAGGGCCGAGTGGCGCTACTGCAGGCCGCCGGTAACCAAGCTACCCATCTGGTGCTGCGGGGTGGTGCTGGCGGCAGCAACTACGATGCCGCCAGTGTGGCGCGGGCGACGCAGGCGCTGCAGCAGGCCGGCCACCACGACGGCATCATGGTGGACTGCAGCCATGCCAACAGCGGCAAGGACCCGCAGCGTCAGCCACAGGTGTTGGACGAGGTGGTGCGTCAGCGGCTGGCCGGCACGCTTAACCTGCGTGCAGTGATGATCGAGAGCCATTTGTGCGATGGCCAGCAGTCGCTGGATGGCCCGCTTGAGTACGGCGTATCCGTCACCGACGGCTGTTTGGGCTGGGACAAAACTGAGGCCATGCTGCGCCGGGTAGCAAAGCAGTTGGCGTAAGCCAGCGGGCTGTGCAGAAAAGGCCAGCCCGTTGCTGGGCTGGCGTTGTTGAGGCTTGGCAGGGCTGGGCAGTGATCAACTCTGTGACTGAGCATAAGATGCTTGCAAAATCTGATGCGAATCATTATTGTTTGCTGCATCAGATTTTCTGCCGCAAAGGTGTTGTCATGTATATCTGTCTATGCAAGGGCGTAAGCGACCACAGAATCCGCGATCTGGTGGCCGATGGCGCACGCAGCTGGGCTGAAATCCGCGAACAAACCGGCTGCGGCACTCAATGCGGCAAATGTGCCTGCGAAGGCAAAGCCGTTACCCGCAGCGCCATCGACGAGCAGATGACCCGCAACGCCACCGATCTAGCCTATGCTGTCTAGGGCATTCAGTCCGCCCGTCTTTTTCTGCTATGCTGTGCCGGTCGTTCACTTTATTTATGGGTAGCAGCCATGCAGGGTAATCCACAGGTCATTCAGCAACTCAACCAAGTGCTGGGCAATCAACTGGTTGCCATCAACCAGTATTTTCTGCACGCCCGCATGTACAAAGACTGGGGCTTCGAGCGTCTGGACACGCTGGCCTACAAGGCTTCCATCGTGGTGATGTGTAACGCCGACGAGCTGATCAAACGTATTTTGTTTCTGGAAGGTCTGCCCAATCTGCAAGAGCTGGGCAAACTACGCATTGGCGAAAATGTCGGTGAAATGCTTGGTTGTGACCTCAAGCTGGTGCAACAGGGCCGCGATAAACTGCTGGACGTTATCGCCGTTTGCGAGCAAGCCCGCGACTATGTCACCCGCGACCTGCTGCGCGAGATTTTGGCCAAGGAAGAAGACCACCTTGACCGGCTGGAAACCGAACTTAACCTGATGCAGCAGTTGGGCAACGAAAACTACCTGCAGCAGCAGATGGGTGACGACTGATTTTTTGTAATGCAGCGCTGAATGTTGAAAGGTGTATTGAGGGCAGCCCTATGGAGCTGCCCTTTTTGTACCTGTACGGTTAGTGACGGGCTGCTTCTAATCTGCTGAGCAGCACGGTGGCCAGCTCGGCCACACAGGCCGAGCGTTCGCTTTCGTGCAGGCCGCTGGTACCGGTTAGGCTGGACCAACTCGGCTGACTGCGCGCCCGCTTGAGCGGGGCGCACAGCGCGTTTTCCCCTGAACTTATCAAGTCAATGCGGATGCTGTCGCGGGCGGCATGACCGCGTTTGCGCAGGGCTTCCAGCAGATGCAACTGGCGGGCTTGCAACACCCACAAAATAGCGTCGTTCACGGTCAATTCCTCGTAGCCCTGCACGAGGTTGAGCATGCGCTTGCCGTAGCTGCGTGACCACTGTGCCGTGCCGCCCAGCAGGCCGCCAACTAGGGTGCCCATGCCTAACGACAGGCCGCCGGTCATCACGTCCACGCCCAGCCCCACGGCGGCACCGGCTGCCGCACCGCCGCCCAGCTTGATGCCGGCATCCTTCAGTGCCTCGCTGCTGAACAAGTCAGTGGACCAGCGGCCGCACTGCAGCGGTATGTCGTTTGCACTGATTTCGCTGTCATCAAAGGCGTGGATGCCCAGCAGGCGGGCTACGCAGGCCTGTTCACGCTGGCGTACCCAGTGCTGCAGGTGTTCCTGCTCGGTGGTGGCCTGTTCGGGCTTGACCGCCAGCCGGGCGGCGGCCACGTCCACCAGTAACTCGGCAATTTGCAGCAGCGCGGCTTGCTGGCGCTGGCGGCTTTGCTGGCGGTGCCAGTCCTGCAAGTGCAGCAGCTGCGGGCGAAAATCCTGGCGCAGTAGCGCCAAGCTGTCATACAGCCCCTGCTCGCCGTCTTCCGGCGGGCTGACGCTATCAAAACAGATCACCGCATGCAGCCCGATACGGGCCAAGGCTTCGCGCCACAGGGCGGTTTGCTGGTCTGGCCCACGGGTAAAATTGAGCACCGGCAGCAGCGGCTTGCCGCATAGGTGCAGCAGGGTTAGCTCGTCGCGGTATTTGGCCAGCACCGGTTCGCGGGCGTCGATGACGTAGAGCGCGGCGTCGGATTTGAGCAGCTGGCGCAACACCTTGGCTTCTTGCTCGAAGCGACCGCCAGCGTCTTTACTGGTTAAAAACTGCTCAATACGGGCGGGGCCGTCGAGGCTGCGGCCGCTGGCGGCCAGCTGCTCCACATAGGCCAGCAGCGCCATGGCATCTTCCAGCCCGGGGGTGTCGTACAGATTTAGCAGGGCTTGTTGGCCGGCGCCGAGGCTGATGCGTTCCACATGGCGGGTGGTGCTGTGTTGCGGGCTGACCTCGCCAAAGCGTGGGTTGCGGGTTAGCGTGCGCAGCAATGAGGTTTTGCCGACGTTGGTATGGCCGACCACGGCCAGCTGCATGGCGTCAGTCATGGCTATCCTCCAGCCAAGGTGCGCGGAGGGTGTGGGCAATTCCCAGCGTATTCAGCGCCTGCTGCCAGCCGCTCAGTCGCTGGCTGTCCCCCTCTGTATGCAGCAACCAGATGCTGAACGCCGGGCACAGGGCAGCCAGCTCGCTGATAAAGTGCAGGCTGCCACGGTCGGGCGAGCGGCGGGCGTCGCAGGCCAGAATGAATTGCTCGCAGGCGGTGCCGGTGAGCTGCTCCAGCAGCGCCTGCTGGGCGGCATAGCCATCCAGATTGCCCAGCCAGCGCAGGCTGTCCGGCGGATTAACCGGCCAGTGCAGGGGCGGCTCCAATTCTAGCGCGGCCAAACAGCCGCTGGTGTGCGCTGCGGCGTGCGCGTTGCCGGTTTTGGCCGGCTGTGGCATCAGCTGCGGTTCTGGGTCAATGACTTGGGTTTCGGGTTGCAAGCGGGTGTGCAACCAGTGCCAATCGGGACTATCGGCGTCCAGCTTGAGCTGGCGCGTGCCGCGCTGCCAGTGCCACTGAAACCAGAGCGCCAGCAGCAGGCGCGGCAGCAGGCCATAGACCACCAGCATGCCCATCAGCCAGCTGGCCCAAGCCTGGCGGGCGCTTTCGTCGCTTAGCAACTGCTCGCCGCTGGCGCGGATCAGGCTGGCATCGGGCAGGGTAAAGCCCAGCAGTTGTAGCGGTCGGCCCAGCCCCTGTACCAGTGCGACAAAGCTGTCGGCGCTGGCGATGGTGGTTTCCCAGGCGAAGGCGTAGCGGTGGGTGCCCAGTAGCAGCAGCGAGCAAAGCAAGGCACCGAGCAGGGCAAGCGCCCACCAGCCATGCACCAGCCGGCTCAGGGCAGCGGGCAGCAGGCGGTGACGACCGAGCAGGCTGAACAGCGCAGCACTGAGCTGGGCCGTGCGCGGGCTGCGGCTCAGGCGCTGCAACAGGCCCAGCGGCAGCTGCATAAACTGCGAAGGCTGTTGCGGGCGATAAACAAAACCGGCCAGCCAAAACAGCAGGGTCAGCAGGTGCAGGCCCAGCAATCCCAGCAAGGCCCAGACAATATTGATGCTGTCGGCTTGGCGGTTGAAGGCGCTCAGGGCCAGACCGGCACCGGTGGCCAGTGCCAGCAGCATTAACAGAATGCCCAGCCAGCGGCTGGCGGCTTGCCAGTGCTGCAGGGCGTCTTCCAGCCCTTCACGTTTGGCCAGCGCCAGATTACGCAGCAAAATGCGTTCGGACAGGGTTTTGCCCTGCTGGCGTGCGCTGCGGCAGGCTTGGCTGTCTTCCAGCGGCGGATTGTGCAGCTCGTGCAGGCGGATGGCCTCGTTCAGCCACAGCGGGTGCAGCAGACGGGCGGTATCAGGGAATTCATGCATAGGGGATATAAGGATTGTTCCGGTAACCTTTAGGCGGCATCATGGCGGCCATGTTGAATTGAACCGAGTCAAGCCATGTCCAGTCTGCCCTTGTGTCTTATTGTAGCTGCAACCCGTAATCAGGTCATAGGCCGCGACAATGCCATGCCCTGGCATTTGCCGGAAGACTTGCGCTATTTCAAAGCGCGCACGCTGGGCAAACCGGTAATCATGGGGCGTAAAACCTGGGAATCGCTGGGCCGCCCGCTGCCGGGCCGCCTCAATATAGTGGTCAGTCGCCAGGCTGATTTGCAGCTGGACGGTGCCGAAACCTTTACCGATCTGGCCGCCGCCATCGAACGCGGGCAGCAATGGGCCACAGAGCAGGGCGTGGACGAAGTAATGCTAATTGGCGGCGGCCAGCTCTACCATCAGGCGCTGTCTCAAGCCCACCGCGTTTACCTAACCCGCATCGAAACCGAACTGGAAGGCGATACTTGGTTTCCGCAGTTGCCGTTTGATGAATGGCAACGGGTGGATGCCCAGCCGCAACCCGCGCTGGACGATCAGCCTGCTTATACTTTTGAGGTTTGGGAACGGCGGGAGTAAGGGGTATCTGCGGGAGCAGGTTTTTGGGCGGCAGATTATAATGTCTGGGTCAAGCGAATATAACCTACTAAAAGCATGGACTGGTAACGGGTTGATCTCGATGGTTTAATCGGAAAGTTAAAAGTTTAGTCGCATCGGGTTATACCGCCTTCTCGATGATTGGCTTATGTGGAAGGCGGTCTAATACATGTTATGCGCTAGGTAACCAATGACCATCGATAAAGCACTTCACGCTCTCGCCGCGTTCCAAGGAGACTCGTTGACCAAGAGTCTCTCGGGCATCGAGCGCCGAATCATCGGCTCCGGCGTCGAAGACGTGGACGGCTTCTGCGCGGAGCACGGAATCGACGGTGACTTCATGGATTCCGCTGTAGCAGTAAAGCGCGTTGCAGGCCAGATCAACGTCATCATTCACGCTGCCGGTATCCTTCGCTCCCTCGCAGGTCTTCTTGAGCCGGGCGAGAAGGTGGAAAGCGTTTCCTTAGGAGCTGGCAACACAGGAAGGCAGTTCGACCTTGAAACTAACATCCGTATCGCCGAGTACAAGTTCATTGACTGGCAGGGCGGAGCAGAGTCCATCCGGCAGAATGGCATCTTCAAGGATTTCTTTGAGCTAGCAGAGTACGAGACCCACAAGAAGAAATTCTTGTACGTGGTCGGGACCGAGTATCCCCTTAGATTCTTCAAAGGAGGGCGTGCGCTGACCAGTGTCCTCAGCCGTCACCCGAAGATCCTCGCACAGATCAAGGAGAAGCACGGGGAGCACGTCACCCGAGTTCGCGACTACTATGAGCTCAAGAAGAGCGAAGTGATCATTTGTGATGTCACTCCGTTTATTGGCAGGAGCGCATAACAAGTCGCTGCAGCCGACGGCTTCGCCGCGGCTGAGCTTTTCGTTAGGAGTAAATATGTCATCTAATATCCAGTGGAGTGAGCTTGATAATTATGTATATGCTTACGTTGACCCCCGAGACGATAGTGTATTCTATGTAGGAAAAGGAAAGGGAAAAAGAGCGTTAGCGCATCTTTCAGATACGAAAGAATCAAAAAAAGTTAGATACATTAGTCAACTCAAAGCTCTGGGTTTAGAACCTCGTATTGAGTTAATTAGGTTCGGCATAGGAACTAGTGAAGAGGCCGAGATAATAGAAGCCTCATGTATAGATGTTATTGGTATTGAGAATTTAACGAATGAAGTTAGAGGTAAAGGATCCAGGCACGTAGGTCGGAAAACATTAGAAGAAGTTTCAGCGCTAATAAGTAGTGAAGATGTTGAAATAGTCGATCCGGTAGTTCTAATTTTAATTAACAAGACATTTCACTACGGAATGGATGATTTACACCTATATGAAATCACCAGAGGTATATGGAATAGATTTCCGAAAAACTACCAGTCAGCAAAGTATGCCCTTGCCATTTATGAAGGTGTTGTTCAGGAAGTATATGAAATAGCGGGGTGGTTTAGCGCGCATTCAACGCAATATTTTGTGCGTGAATTTTCAGGTGAAGAATCAGATAGAATGGAATTTGTAGGCAAAATCGCTAATGAAGAAATCAGAAGAAAATACAAAAACAAAACAATAACCAATACGGTAGGGAGAAGCTATGGGTGGAGTACCAAATGGCTCAATCTGTCCCCCGTCTCCTAACAAAGTGTTCAAGTTCGTTCGCGTTGCTCACTGGGACCTTCGCAGCTGTGCTGCTACGGCCCCTTAACACGGCGTTATGCGGCAAGAGAGGAGTTCGCATGTTTTCACCAATCATCATCGTCTCCCGCGAGGAAGTGAACTCTAAGG
>JAHAYO010000012.1 GCA_018384595.1 Thiopseudomonas sp. | reverse complement strand
CTCTGAAAGGACAGGGTGGAGGCTTCTTTGTTGAAATCGCTACGCGCAGCGGTCAAGACGCCATACTAGTGAAAGCGCGGACTACCGAGCCGCGTCGCTTTGGCAATCCTACTTCGGCGCTCATTGTGTTGCGGGACGTCGGTATTGACGTTATCCAGATCGATGCCACCGACTGGAACCCCGATCAGAAGGACATGAGCCGAAGTAGGCAGAACCGTGCCGACGCTATGCGCGAAGCGCACGAAGCAGCAGCTTATAATCAGTGGTTGGCAGCCGAGATCCAAGAAGCTATTGATGATCCCCGGTCAAGCATCCCGCATGACGAGGTCATGGCTCAGATGGACGCCCGTATTGCCCGCCACATGGCAGCAAACGAGAAGAGCCCCGGCTAACTTATGGCGAAGTCAAGAAAACCTTACAGCGTTATCTGGCGACCGATTGCCGAAGCCGATTTAGACAACATCATTGACTATATCGCCCAAGACAGTCCGGCCAATGCCAAGAAATTTGGTAAGGAGCTGCGCGACAAGACAAAGCAGCTTGCAGAGTTCCCCTGCACGGGCCGCTCGGGTCGCCCTAGCTTGCCCGACTGGTTGAGGGAATTGGTGGCACACAAGAACTACATCATTTTTTACCGGGTGCTCGATGAATCCCGTACCGTTGAGATTTTGCGAGTGAAACACGCAGCGCAACAGATGCCGTGATTGTCACTGCAACGATGCTGGGTGAGTTGCGTGAAGAGGGGAGGCACAGAATGCAAACTATCAATGTTAACCCGCAAATATTGAAAGAGCTTGGCGTTCAGCCTTTTGATGTAGCTGACTATCTACAAACCGATGAGGATATTGTCGAGTATCTCAGCCAAGTATTGTCCGAAGGCGATACTGATGAGCTGGTCCGTGCCATTGGTTATGTGGCCAAAGCACGTGGAATGTCTCAGATAGCCAAGGACTCAGGCCTTGGCAGAACGAGCTTGTACAAGTCCTTTGCGCTCGGCGCACAACCTCGTTTTGAGACAGTAGTAAAAGTCATGTGTGCAGGTGGTCTTGAGCTACAGGCTACCCCCTCTACGCTGGCCTCTGTACGATCCAGCAAGGCGGTTTGCAAAATTGAGATGAAAACGGTTGACCCTAGCGAGGGTGTATATTAGGTTTGTGGCATATTAGGTTTTTTCTGCATATTTTTTGAAGGCTGGAGACACTTGTGGGATGACAAAATAGATCTAAATTAAAACAGCTAAAAACTCTTACTTTAAACAAAATCCAAGTAAAAATAACAAAATAGTTTTAAAGTAACTGTAGCTGTATAAAGTATCTCGGGATTCATAAGTTACAAAATAGTTCTAAATTTTAAGCTTGCCTTGAGTATGGTATTTCTGCCATTGACAATAATCGAGCTGTTTGAGCAGATACGGCACATTAAAGATGGTGATAACATCGATCACTGACTGTATTAGATTATCCGCTTATAAACAGTACCTAATTAAATCGCCCGCCTGGGTTTGTGCGATTTAATAGGAGTGGTTGCTGTTACGCTTACCCTTAAAACGCAATAAACGTAAAGCATTCAGCGTAACCAGCGCGGTTGCGCCGGTATCGGCCAACACTGCGAACCATAGGCCGGTGATACCTAGCACCGTGGTAATGAGGAACACACCTTTCAGACCCAGCGCGAAAATCACGTTCTGATGGATGTTGGCCATGGTTGCACGCGATAGTGCAACGAGGTGAGCCACATCGGTCACACTGTTTTTCAGCAGCGCGGCGTCGGCGGTTTCGATGGCAACGTCGGTACCTCCGCCCATGGCGATACCAACATCTGCGGTTGCCAGTGCAGGTGCGTCGTTGATGCCATCGCCGACCATGGCGACCTTGGTGTTGAGTTTCATCTCATTAATCAGGCGCAGCTTGTCTTCGGGCAGCAGTTCGGCTTGCCATTCCATACCCAGGTGGCCGGCGATGGCCTGGGCGGTGCGGCGGTTGTCACCAGTGAGCATGACGGAGCGCACGCCCATGGCTTTGAGTTGCGCCACACCCTGTTGCGCGTCGTCCCTCGATTCGTCCCGCAGCGCTACCAAACCAAGCGCTTCGCGGCTTTGCTCATCGAACAGCACCGAAACAGTCTTGCCGTCATTTTGCAGCGTCTCTATTTGTGCTTGTTGCTCTGTAGAAAGTATGGCTGCCTGGGCGGCGTAGACCGGTGAGCCGATGGCCAGAGCGCGTCCGGCCACGGTCGCATGCACGGCTTTACCGGCGGTGGCAGAGGCATTCGATGCAGTGGGGATGAGGGTATCGGCCGCCTCAGCATGAGCCACAATGGCTTTGGCAAGCGGGTGGTTAGAGCCGGACTCGACACTGGCAAAGAGCGCCAGTATTTCCTCGCCGCTTTGCTGTGTGAAGGCAGCGACGTCGGTGACGCGCGGCTTGCCCTCGGTCAGGGTGCCAGTTTTGTCGAAAGCGACGGTCTTCACCCGGCCAATGGTTTCCAGGGCGCTACCGCCTTTGATGAGTAATCCACGGCGGGTGCCAGCCGCCAGCCCCGAAGCGATAGCCGCTGGAGTGGACAGAACCAGTGCGCAAGGGCAGGCAATCAGCAACAGCGCCAGCCCGCGATACAACCAGGTTGACCAATCACCGCCCATTACCAGCGGTGGCAGGATAACGACCAATGCGGCAAGCGCCATCACCGCGGGTGTGTAGTAGCGGCTGAATCGCTCAATAAAGCGGGCGGTGGGTGCTTTGGATGCTTGCGCCTGTTCCACCAGTTGAATAATGCGCGCAATGGTGTTGTCGGCCGCAGTTTTTTCTACACGCACTTCAAGTACCCCATCGACGTTGATCGAACCGGCGAACACATGGTCACCCGTCGTCTTGGCGCAGGGGACGGACTCGCCCGTTACCGGCGACTCATCAAGACTGGACGAGCCCTGAATAATCACGCCATCAGCGGACACCCGATCGCCTGGGCGCACCAGCACATGGTCATTCACCCGCAGCGAGGCTGCAGCAACCTCGCGCTGCCCGCCCAGAGCATCGAGCAGAACCGCCGTTTTCGGTACCAGCGACGCCAAAGCTCTGATGCCTGCACGGGCATGGCCAGCCGCCACGCTCTCCAACAGCTCACCGATCGAGAACAGGAATACGACAGCCGCTGCTTCTTCGGCCTCACCAATCACAAGAGCGCCCAGTGCGGCTACGGACATTAGCGTCTCGATCGAAAAAGGCGTGCCAGACAGGCCCAGCGCCAGTGCTTTGCGGGCAAATGGATAAACACCGACAATCACCGCGGCAGCGAACACCCAGGCTCCGTAAGTGGGGAAAAACAGCGCCAGCGCGTAGGCGGCACCCATCAGCATACCGAGGCCGACGACCTGCTTGCCCTTGCGGGTTTGCCACCAACGCTGGTGGTGTGCAGTCTGCGGGGTCGCGGATACGCCAAAGCCAAGGCTCTTGATGGTTTTTTCGATATCGCCGGCCTGAGTGGCAGCATCAGATGCCAGCGTCAGTTCCAGTTTTTCGGTAGCGAAGTTCAGCCGAATATCAGAAACACCGGGCATGCGCGTCAGCGCCGTCTCAATCTTGCCGACGCAACTGGCGCAGTCCATACCTTCAATACGATATTGCATGAGCATTTCTCCATTGAATGACGTCATCATGAACCCTCTAGTGGCTTCAGAGTCAAGCGCCCTGTCTCCACTACAGCCCATTCAATGAGATTGATTTTCCACTACGGAAGCTTATAGTGACTTTAATGTTATAGATTATAGAGGCCATCATGCCCATCAAGATCGGCGAGCTTGCCAAGCGCACAGAATCCACCGTAGAAACCATTCGCTATTATGAAAAAGAGGGGCTGTTGCCAGAACCTTCCCGCAGCGAAGGTAATTATCGTTTGTATGGCGAAAAGCACATTGAACGTCTGCGCTTTATCCGGCACTGCCGTACGCTCGATATGGCTTTGGGCGAAGTGCGGACATTGCTTCGGTTCCGGGATGCGCCTGACGAGGATTGCGGCGACGTAAATATTTTGCTGGATGAGCATATTCGCGCGGTAGAGATACGCGTCGAAGAATTAATGCAATTAAAGCAGCACCTGATGACGTTACGTCAGAAGTGCGAGAGCACGGCGCCAACCTCATCGTGCGGGATTCTGCGGGCTCTTTCCGATCGCTCTTGCCACGCATAGCAGCCGGTTCCATCAAGGCGGTGTGTTGGCGAACGCCTCCACCAGATAGTCGATCATCACCCGCACCTTGGCTGGCGGCCGGCGGTCAGGCGGGTAGAGCACGTGAATACCGCCCAACTCGACCACTGGCTCATCCAGTTCCAGTGCCACCAACTCCCCCCGGTCCACGGCCTCGCCCACAATGAAATGCGGTTGATAGATGATGCCCTGCCCCGCCACGGCCGCGGCCAGCAGCGCATCGCCATTGTTGGCCACCAGGTCGCCATTGACCGGCACCCGTAACTCGCCCTGACTGCCGAACGCCCAATGTTGACTGTCCTGCCTGGCTGACAAGGTGTAGCTCAGACAGTTGTGCTGGGCCAGATCGCCGACCTGTCGCGGCACGCCGCGCTGATCCAGATAATCCGCGGACGCGCACACCAGCATCTCACTGTCACCCAGACGCCGACTTTGCAGTGGGCTATCCGCCAGACGGCCAATGCGGATAGCCAAGTCCCAACTACCGGCGATCAGATCGAGTTGGGCGTCACTCAACCCCAGCTCAACCTTCACCTCCGGATGCCGATGGCTGAACTCCGGAATCAGCGGTGCAATGAACCGGGTACCAAAAGACAACGGCACGTTCATCCGCAACAGCCCGGTGGCCTTGATGCGCTGGGAAGTCGCCGCGGCTTCGGCTTCATCAATCTCTGGCAGAATACGCTGACAGGCCTCCAGGTAATCGCTGCCCGCTTCGGTCAGGCTCAGACGTCTTGTGGTACGGTGAAACAGCTTCACCCCCAACCGAGCTTCCAGCGCATTCACATGCTTGGTCGCCATCGCCGGTGACATGCCCAAGTGGCGGGCCGCGGCGGACAGGCTGCCAGCGCCGGTCGCACGAACAAATACCCGCATACTGGTTATGCGATCCATTCAGCTCACCCTTGATTGCCTACTATTAGTATGAAGTCTTGGTTCATCTTAACCGGTTCTCATGGTTATAGGTGGTATTTATACTGTTGGTCATGCACATAAGTCACTTAGAGGAATTACAGCATGATTATTGATCTTTCAGGAAAGACGGCCATCGTTACCGGTTCCACCGGAGGTATCGGGCTGGCAATTGCCACTGGCCTGGCTAGGGCTGGCGCCCAGGTAACGGTCGTCGGTCGTGACCAGAGCCGGGTAGATGTCGCCGTCGCCAAGGTGTGTGCCGATGCTGGCCGGGATGATGCCCGCGGTGTAGTCTGTGACCCCGGCACAGCCGAGGGAACCGCAGCACTGATTGCGTCCCAGCCCGAGGCGGATATTCTGGTCAACGGCGTGGGTATCTACGGTGCCAGAGAATTCTTTGATATTGACGATGCCTTGTGGGACGAATACTTCCAGGTCAACATCATGAGCGGTGTCCGTCTGTCTCGCCATTACGCCACGGGCATGCGCGAGCGTGGCTGGGGTCGCATCCAGTTTATCTCCAGTGAATCGGCACTGAACATCCCTAC
Organism: Thiopseudomonas sp.; assembly: GCA_018384595.1. Classification (GTDB taxonomy): domain Bacteria; phylum Pseudomonadota; class Gammaproteobacteria; order Pseudomonadales; family Pseudomonadaceae; genus Thiopseudomonas. The sequence goes on along the minus strand of JAHAYO010000012.1, from coordinate 2,829 downwards.
TGAAATGGTGCACTACGGCGTCAGCAAGAGTGCTCTGCAAGGTCTGTCCCGTGGTTTGGCCAAGGTGTTGGCGGGAACCGGGGTGACGGTCAACACCATTCTGCCGGGGCCGACCCGCACCGAGGGCGCGGTTCAGATGATGGCTGACCTGGCCGCCGAGCGCGGTGTGTCTGCCGAGGAAATGGAAGGTATCTTCCTCAAAGAAAACCGTCCTTCCACCTTGCTACATCGTTTTGCCAGCCCCGAAGAAGTGGCCAACATCTGTGTCTACGCTGCGTCCCCCCAAGCCAGTGCCACCACGGGAACAGCCTTGCGAGTAGAAGGTGGAATTGTCGAGAGCATCGCTTGAGGCGTGGCCTTGCACTTTGATCAGGCTCGCTAAACATTGGCCGACATGAGCCTGCCCCAAGATGCTAGTTCTCATCGTTATGGACGAGATTTATACTGTTGAATATGCAAACAAACGAGATGCTTCCGATGAACAGCAACAAACATGAACGCCAACCGGTGTTGTACATTCCCCACGGTGCTGGCCCCTGTTTCTTTATGGATTGGAATCCGGCGGATACCTGGCTGGGCATGGGTAACTTCTTTAAGGGCATAGCGGCCACCCTGCCCCAGCAACCCAAGGCTATCGTACTGGTCTCGGCGCACTGGCTAGAGCCGCAGTTCAGTGTTACCGGGCATGCCCGGCCAGAGCTGATCTACGATTATTACGGCTTTCCGCCGCACACCTATGAACTCACCTACCCGGCGCCCGGCCAATCGCAACTGGCGCAGCAGCTGGCCGACCTGTTGAACGCCGACGAGCTGCCTGCGCAGGTGGATGCCCATCGTGGTTTTGATCACGGGATGTTTATTCCGTTGAAACTGATGTTTCCAGGGGCAGATATTCCGGTGATCCAGTTATCACTGCGTGCCGATTTTGACGCACAGGCGCATCTGGACGCAGGACGTGCATTGGCGGGGTTGCGCGACGACAACGTGCTGATCGTCGGCAGCGGTATGAGCTTCCACAACATGCGCGCGTATGGAGATACCAGCTTCTCTGCCATCTCGGATGAGTTTGATGAATGGCTGACCGCTGCGGTGGAAAGCCCACCACCGCAACGTGAGCAGCTGTTGAGTCACTGGGAACAGGCTCCGCAAGCTCGCCAGTGCCATCCGCCGCGGGCCGAAGAGCATCTGATTCCGCTTATGGTCGCCGCGGGGGCCGGTTATCAATCAGAAGGGCAGAAAATCTATTCAGAACATATTATGGAAACCACCATTTCAGCCTTTCGCTTCGGTTGATAGCTGGAGCCATCAGAGACAAAAAATATGACGAATAAACAACCCTTAACATTGAAATCTACCGCCGCGATCCACACGCTACAGCCGGTGCGGTTGATGACACGCTTGTGCAAACACTGGGGGCACAAGTTTCCGGTTGAGCTGGGCGAGCAGCAAGGCAGTATTGAGCTGCCATTGGGTCTCTGCCACATGCGTTGTACAGACATACTGCAGGTGCAATTGCACAGTGATATCGAACATATATCGCAGTTGCAAGAGGTTGTCGCAGATCATCTGCGTCGCATGGCCAGCACGGAGGAGCTGGTTATTGATTGGCAGCAAGCGTAATAAAACCAATAGACAGAGTGATAGGAGCAAGACATGTATGATTCCAAAGAGCGTTACGGCAGTATTACCCGGATTTTTCACTGGGGTATGGCACTGCTAATTATCTGGCAGTTTATGAAGTTTTTCGATCGTATTAATGATGGCGAGCATTGGATTGGTGAGAATATTGTGTCTTGGCATGTCTCTATTGGCTCGCTGTTATTGGTGCTGATTGTGCTACGTCTGATCTGGGCCGCTACGCAAAAGAATAATCGCCCAGAGCAGGACCCGAGCACTGCGTTTTTGGTCAAAGCCGGTCACGGATTGCTCTACCTCGGAATGCTTCTGCTGCCGATTACCGGCTTGATGATCATGATCGGTAATGGTTATGGCTGGAACCCGTTTGGGCTCGGTCTGATTGCTCGTGGTGGCGCTGAAATAGGCTGGTTGGCCACGCTTGGCAGTGCGCACTCGCTGATCGCTTGGTCGCTGCTTATTCTGGTGCTGGGTCATGCGGGTATTGCTCTGTTGCATCACTTTGTGAAAAAGGATGGTGTGTTGGGGCGTATGCTGTAACACAGTGCTGCACTGGGCGCTGGCACTTAAAAAGTGACCAGCGCCCCAGCGCATTAACTATTACTCACCTAAAATTAACGAGAAAACTCCAGCAGAAAAGGCAGATAAACGTCCTTTACCGCCTAATTGAATATTGATTATAGATTGCCCAATCATAGCGCAGCCTGCCATACCGCCCATTAATCCTGTGCCAATATTGGCGATACCTTGACCTTTACACTCACGGTTTTTATCACTGTCGGTATCTGTTAAATCATCAATAATCGTTGCTGTCATCATCGATTCCAGCAAGCCCACTACTGCCAATCCTATGGAGTATGGCAGGATGATTAGCAGTGTTTCCGATGTTAAAGGTACTTAAGGTCATAAAATATTGGAATCACCACATCGATACCCATGCAGGTCAACCGCTCATGTTTACTAGAGAGTCAGTAAGAAGAGCTCAGATGAACTGGTTATAGGTTTGTAGTCGGCACTTTTATTATTGACACTTCATTCTTCATATGCAATTATTTTAATATGTAAAATTCTTAATGTATTGAGCCAGCGGCGGTATTTCGATGGATTTGATTCAGTTCTTAAAATGCCTTTCAGACCTTAATAGGCTCACCTGCCTTGGCTTGATCCAAAGAGCGGGGGAGGCGTGTGTGTGTG
>JAHAYO010000002.1 GCA_018384595.1 Thiopseudomonas sp. | reverse complement strand
GGCTGGCTGCCAAGATGATCAGCACCATAAACAGATGGGCAGCGGCGTACAGCCAGTTGAGTGCGCTACCGTGCAGGTGCAGATGGATGAAAAAACCGCTCTGGATAGCGGCCAGCGCGACTACCGCCAACGGGAAGCTGATGTGCCGACGCTGTGGGTCTTGCCAGGTGGGCGGCACGATGCGCCAGAGCAGAAAGGCCCAGAAGGCCAGATTCAGCAGCAATGCCGGCCAGAACGAGATCCAGCCGGCCAGCGCGTAGGCAATACGCGCCGCCAGCCAGAGCAGGCTCATTTGTAGCAACGGGCGTTCCGCCATAAAGCCGGTATGGGTAAATTCGGGAATCGCGGTTAGGGCAAAGCCGGCAGTGGCGGCTGCGGCAAAGCCGAACAGCAGCTCATGGGCGTGCCAGTGGGTCCAGCCGCCGGGCACATCGAGTGCCGGCAGCCAGCCTTGTAATGCCAACAACCAGATTCCCATAAACAAAACCGCACTGGCAGCGGCAAAGACAAAGAAAGGCCGGAAGCTGCATAGCAGCACAGGCGATTGCAGGCAACGTTGGTACAGGTTCATGGCGCACAGCCTCCATGGGCAACCGGTTGTGGCAGCTCTTGCTGGCCGATGCCGATTCCGTCCAGTTCAAAACCCAGCCGCACCATGGGCTGCTGCATCAGCTCGACGCTGGTGCGGTAGATCCAGTTGTCGTCGCGCTGTGCATGCGGTTGCGTCATGGGAAATTCGGCCAGAATGCGCCCCGGCTCCGGTGCCATCATCAGGATGTTGTCCGCCAGGCGTACCGCTTCCATCAAGTCGTGGGTAATCATGATCACCGTGGTGTTTTTGCGCTCGATGTGGCGGCGCAGTAGTTGATACAGCTCCAGTTTCAGGCCGATGTCCAGCGCCGAAAACGGCTCGTCCAGCAATAGCAGCTCGGGCTCGACCAGCAGGGCGCGGGCCAGCGCCACCCGGCTTTGCATGCCGCCAGACAGCTCGTGCGGATACTTGAGCAGGTCGTCAGCGCTCAGGCCCAGCTGTCTGGCCAGCTCGCCGGCCTGCTGCTGGCGCTGTTGCTTGCTAATGCGGCGGGCTTTCAGGCCAAGGGCAATATTGTCTAGCGCGTTTTTCCATGGCAGCAAGCGCGGTGACTGGAACATGCAGGCCAGCTGGGCAAAGGGCTGCTCAATTCGGCCTTCGCTTTGTGTTAGCAGCCCAGCAATGATGTGCAGCAGGGTGCTCTTGCCGCAGCCGGACGGGCCGACCAAGGCCAAGGTTTCACCGCTCTGTACGCTGAGGCTGATGTTGTTGAGGACTTCGACAATGCCGTACGTGTGGTACAGGTTTTTGATTTTCAGCGTTTGCATGCTTATGCGTCCTCCTGTTGCCGCCAGCGTTCGACATGGCGTTTGACCGGCTCCAGCAGCAGATATTCGGTGGCCAGCAAGGCCACCAGCACGGCCACCACCCAGGCCAGGGTGCCGGAGGTGTCCAGCTGGGCGCGGGTGACAGCCAGCGCTGCGCCGACACCATCGGCGGTGCTGAGTAGCTCGGCCATTACTACGACTTTCCATGAAGTTCCCAGCGCGGTAATCCAGGCGGGAAATACATAGGACGCAAGGTGCGGCAGGTAAACATCGGTCAGCCGCATCAATGGTGGCAGGCCATAAACGTCGGCCACCGCCTTGAGCTGGTTGTCCAGGGTGCGCGTGCCTTGCATGGCACCGGCAAACACGATGGGCAAACAGGCAATAAATACGGTAAACACCGGCGTGGCATCGCCTAGGCCAAACCAGAGCATGGCCAGCACCAACCAGGCAATTGGCGGCATGCCAAGGAACAGGGTGACCAGTGGCCGTGACAGGATGGATGCGGTGATGGAAAAACCGGCCAGCATGCCCAGCAAGGTGCCGGCGGCCAGCGCCAGTATCAGTCCGTAGAGCGTGCGCCGGGCAGAGATGACCAGTTCGGGCAGCAGGCTGCCGTCATCCACCAGTGCACCGAGCTGTTTCAGGGTTTCGATGGGGCCGGGCAGAATCAGGCTGCCGTAATACAAACCGGCGGCTTCCCAGACGGCGCAAAACAGCAGCAAACTGGCAATTGCGCCCCAGCCGCTCCATAAATAACTGAGCGTGGCGGTTAGGGGGCGGAGGAGGTAATTAAACATGGGGTTTTTCTTTTTTGGGGCGGATGTTGATTGATTTCTAACTGTTGTGTTTTGCGTTTCGGGGTATAGCAGTGCAAAGACGCCGCAAGTACGTCCCTGTAGGCTCTATGCGGCCATCCATGGCCGCATAAGCTTTGCACTGCTATACCCCGAACCGCCTGCGTACATTTGTGTTGCTTGATCACTCTTTAATAAATGCGATTTACCGCCCCAAAAGTGTGGTGAGGAGAGGGCGCAGGCTAGCCTGCGCAGCCCGGCGAAGCCGGGCCATTCCCTCCGCCACCGCCAGTAGAATGATGCGGCTGGCACGGATTCCGCGACGCCAGTTCTTGTTCACCGGAGCAAAGCTTGCGCGGCCATGGATGGCCGCGCAGAGCCTACAGGGACGTATTCACGGCGTCTTTGCATCCGGTGAACAAGAACTGGCGCAACACTAAGCCACCAGCCTCATTCTACTGGCAAAAAATAAAACCCTTCATCTGGCAGTTTGCCGCCTACAGACGCCGGCTGTCGCTCCAGCAGTATCTGGTAAAAGGCTTCCAGTTCGGGTCTGGCATCGGCTGCGGTGGCGTAATGGTTGTTTTGCGTGGTTAGCGCATCGGCCACGGCTTCCGGCATCAGCAGCTTGATTTGCGCGGCGACTTCTTTGCCACATTCTTCGGCATGCTCGATGCACCACTGGTTGGCGCGGGCATAGGCGGCTTCAAAGGCGCTAACCAGCTGCGGGTTGTTGGCGGCTTCGCCCAGCACGGTAATGCCGGCTTGGGGAATGCGCGCTTCGCTCGCCATCAGGCGACCCCACTCCTGTTGCAAATCGACACTGCGATGCAGTTCCGGGGCGATGATGGATACCGGAAAGGATTGGGTCTTGCGCAGCGCCATGGACACCGCAGGTTCCGCCAGCAGGGCATGGTCAATCCGACGGGTAATCAGCAGTTGCATGGCATCCACTGGCGTGGCGCTGTAACGGAGTTTGAAATCTTTTTTCAGGTTGATGCCCTGTTTTTCCGCCAAGTGGGTAAAGACGATATCCGGCATGTCGGCGCGAAACGGAATGGCAATTTCCTCGCCCTTAAAATCCGCCAAAGTGCGCTTGTCGGCATCACGGGAAATCATCCACAACACGCCCCATTGCGAGACGTTGATCAGCTTCAGCGGTACGCCACGGTTATATAAATTAGCGGCGACGTTGGTGGGTGCGGCGAGAAAGTCCGCCTTGCCAGACAGGGTTAGGGCACGCAACTGGTCGGGATTGCTCCAGAGCACAAATTCGGCTTCTTCGGCAATGTCGTTCAGGCCGCCACTGGCCACCAGATGGATCAGCGCATTGGAAACCCCGGCGGCGGGGCCGGCCAGGGTCAGTTTTTTTACCGGTAGGTTGTCGTCAGCCCAGAGGGTGCTGGCAAACAGGCATAAGCCGGCAAAAATCGCTGCGCGAATAGAGGTCACCATGGCTAAATCCTTATTGAGAATCAGTTACGTTAGTATATGCCTGCGTAAACAATTAACAAGCTACAGACATGACGCGGATCAAGCGTGTTCATTTGCATTGCAACAGGGGGCAGGTGCGTTTTTTAAATGCACCTGACCCCTTTTTTTGGTGCTGGCAGCGCTGTCGGCGGCTGTTAAACTGCGTGCCGTTTGACGCAGGCTTGGAATCATTGAATGAGTATGACGTGGTGGATGACTGAGTGGCCCATGGCGGGCTGGGTGCTGTTGGCGGGTGCGCTGGCGGTGGCCGTGCCGGCGGGGCTGCTGGGGGCGTTGCTGCAGGGACGGCGTATTCCGTTGTTGCAGCAGCAGGTGCAAGACGCACTGTTGCGGGACAGCGCCCGCGAACACGAGCACGAGCGCCTGCAAACGGACCTGCACTGGCTGGAGCAAGAGTTGGATGAGGCAAGGGAGCTGTTGCGCCGGCAACACGAGCAAGATAAGCAGCATGTGCAGCGCTATCACGAAGCCGAGAAACAGTTGGAGGCGATGCGCGCCCGTTATCAGCTGTTGAGCAAGCAGGCCGCGCAGTGGCAGGCGCAGCTGCAACAGGAAGCGCGGCTGCGTGAGGAGTTGCAAGAAGGCAAGCAGGCACTGGCCACCGAGCATGCCGAGTTGAAGACCAGCCTGCAGGCGCGAGAAGAACACTTTGCCCAACAACTGCAGCAGTTGAGCGAAAACCGTCAGCAGCTAACGCGCGAGTTTGAAAACCTAGCCAACCGGATTTTTGCAGAAAAAGAGCAGCGCTTTAGCCAGTCCAGTCAGGCCGGTATCGACAGCCTGCTCAAGCCGTTTCGTGAGCAAATCGAAAGCTTCCAGAGGCGCGTCAATGAGGTGCACGATGCGACCCAACAGGGCAACGTGCGCCTGAATGCAGAGATCGGCCGCGTGCTTGAGGCCGGCCTGCAGATGAGTGCCGATGCTAGCAATCTGGTGGCGGCCCTGAAAGGCGATGCGCAGCAGCGCGGTGCCTGGGGCGAGGCTCAGTTGCGGCGCACACTGGAGCTGGGCGGGCTGGTTGAGGGTGACCACTTTATTGAGCAGGGCAGTTTCCGTGATGGTGAAGGCCGTCTGAAGCAAACCGATTTCCTGATTTGCCTGCCGGATGACAAGCATCTGGTGATCGACAGCAAGGTGACCCTGAATGCCTATGCCCGCCTGGTTGAAGCCGACAGCCAGGAAGGGCGACAGCAGGCGCTGGCCGAACACGTGCGTGCGGTGCGTCGGCATATTGACGATCTGGCTGGCAAGGACTACAGCGGTTTGCCGGCGCTGAACAGCCCGGGGCTGGTGCTGATGTTCATGCCGGTGGAGCCGGCCTTTATCGAGGCGCTCAGGCATGATCCCGCGCTGTATGACTATGGCTATCGCAAGAATATCGTGCTGGTTTCACATACCACGTTGATTCCGGTGCTGCGCACGGTTTCTAACCTGTGGATGATGGAGCACAGCCAGCAAGAGGCGCGTGAAATCAGCGACCGCGCCGGTGAGCTGTACAACCAAGTTTGCTTAGTAGCGGAGCGCCTGCAGCGGCTGGGCAATACGCTGGGTAGCGTGAGCAATCATTACAATGGCGTGGTCACCGCCCTTGCTGGCCAGCAGGGCCTGCAGGGCAAGGTCGAGCGTTTTGCTCGCTTGTCAGCGCGGGTCAGCCGCAGCATGCCGGAGCTGGAAACGCGCCATTTGGAGTTTGAAACCGGCCGCCTGCAGCTGGCGGCTGATCCAGTGACCACTGAACAGACCGCCAGCACGGGGCCTGAGCCGCTGTGACAGGGCGCAGGCGGCAGAGGTTGACGGCGTGTGGCTGAAGAAGCGTATGATGGGGCGAGGTTTTACAGCAGCCCGTTTTGATCAGCGGGTTTGCTGACCGTACCATCCAATGCACAAGAGGATGACGCTATGATTACCACTACTCCACGTATGACCAACCTGTTTTTGCAACTGGGGCTGGATTCCAGCCAAGAAGGTATCGACCGTTTTTTGCTGGAAAACGAGCTGCCTGAAAGCGTGCATATTCTCGATGCACCTTTCTGGACTCCGTCCCAGGCCGAGCTGCTGCGCGAGCTGCTCTGTGCCGATGCCAACTGGTCGCTGGTGGTTGACCAACTCAGCGAAGCCCTACGCCGCTGCGTGTGCCAAGAAGGCAAAAACTGAACCTGATGACCCCCTGCAAACTGTTGCTGCATGGGCCTGCATCGCGGGCCCATGCAGCGTTCTACCCCCATCAAACACACTTAATCGTCCCCTGCTAAGTTCGCTGCCGCTACCAGCCTGTTCCTGCGCGCTCGCTACAAAGCAGACGGTGCGCATTGTACTTTTGTTGAGCTTGACCTTAAGCTTTAGCGACCTTTTTGCGCTATTGGGTGCTGAAACAGCCTGCGGTGTTCGCTACCAGACCGTGGGTTTTCCCGCCTTATAGCCCCTTTTTAAGAGCATTGATGCCATGTTGAGCCAAACCAAAAAAGCCTTCGTTCCCGTCATGATTGCCGTGGCCTTGTTGCTGCTATGGCAGCTGTGGCAGAGCCTGTCCAGCGGCGGCGAGCAGGCTGCGCTGGTGAGCAGCAATGGTCGTATTGAGGCCACCGAGGTAGACATTGCCACCAAGCTGGCGGGGCGCGTCAGCGATATTTTGGTGGATGAAGGCGAGTTTGTGCGGGCGGGGCAGGTGCTGGCGACCATGCAGGTTGACACGCTGGCAGCGCAGTTGCGCGAAGCCCAGGCGCAGCAGCGTCAAGCAGTGAATGCAGTGGCCACGGCCAACGCGCAAGTGGCCATGCGTGAAAGCGATAAGGTTGCCTTGTTGGCACAGGTTAAACGGGCAGAGTCTGATCTTAATCTGGCGCAAAAGCGGCTGGCCCGTTCGGAGCGGCTGGCCAAAGAAGGCGCAACCTCCATGCAGGTGCGCGATGACGACCGCGCCAGCGTACAAAGCGCCCGCGCCGGTCTGGCGGCAGCCGAGGCGCAGGTGGCTTCGGCAGAGGCTTCGATTGTGGCCGCCCGTGCTCAGGTGATCAGTGCTGAGTCGCAGGTCGAAGCGATTGCGGCCACGCTGGAGCGCATTCAGGTGGAAATCGACGACAGCCAGCTCAAAGCACCGCGTGACGGTCGGGTGCAGTTTAAGGTGGCGCAGCCGGGCGAGGTCTTGCCCGCCGGGGGGCGCGTGCTTAACCTGCTGGATGTGTCGGATGTGTACATGACATTTTTCCTACCCACCGAGGCGGCAGGCCGACTGGCGCTGGGTGCCGAGGCGCGCATTGTGCTGGATGCACTGCCGGATTATGTGGTTCCGGCCAAAATTTCGTTTGTCGCCAGCGCTGCCCAATTCACACCGAAAACGGTGGAAACCGTTAGTGAACGACAAAAACTGATGTTTCGCGTGCGCGCACAAATCGACCGCCAGCTGCTGCTGGAGCATCTGGAGCAGGTTAAAACCGGCTTGCCGGGCGAGGCGTGGGTGCGCCTGGATGACAGCCAGCCTTGGCCGGCGCGTTTGGCGCTGAAGGCTGAACAATGAGTGCAGACACGGCCGCCGTGGTGCGCTTGCAGCAGGTGCAACTGCACTACGGCAAGGTGCAGGCACTGGCGGGCATCAGTCTGGACATTCCCGCTGCGCGCATGATCGGGTTGATTGGCCCCGACGGGGTGGGCAAGTCCAGCCTGTTGGCATTAGTGGCGGGCGCACGGGCGGTACAGCAGGGCAGGGTCGAGGTGCTGGGCGGCGATATGGCCAGCAAAGACCACCGTAACCTGGTCTGTCCGCGCATTGCCTATATGCCGCAGGGGCTGGGTAAAAATCTTTATCCCACCTTGTCGGTGGAAGAAAACCTGCAGTTTTTTGCCCGCCTGTTTGGTCACGATGCGCCTGAACGCAGACGGCGGATTGATGACCTGACCCATGCCACGGGCTTGTATCCGTTTTTAAATCGCCCAGCGGGCAAGCTGTCGGGCGGCATGAAGCAAAAACTTGGCCTGTGCTGCGCCCTGATTCACGACCCCGATCTGTTGATTCTTGACGAGCCCACCACCGGCGTAGACCCGCTGGCGCGTGCTCAGTTCTGGGAGTTGATTGAGCGCATTCGTGGCGAGCGCCCGGGCATGAGCGTGCTGGTGGCGACTGCCTATATGGACGAAGCGCAAGGCTTTGAATGGTTGATTGCCATGGATGACGGCCAGATTTTGGCCACCGGCACGCCGCAGGAACTGCTAGAGCGCACCGGCTGCACCGCGCTGGAAGAAGCTTTTATTGAGCTGTTGCCCGAGGAGAAAAAGCGCGGCCATGCGCCGGTGCTGATTCCGCCGCTGGCTGTTGATGCTGAGGATATTGCCATTGCAGCGCAGGATCTCACCATGCGTTTTGGCGAGTTTACCGCCGTGGATGCGGTGTCGTTCCGTATTCGTCGCGGCGAGATTTTTGGCTTTCTTGGCTCCAACGGTTGTGGCAAATCCACCACCATGAAAATGCTCACTGGCCTGCTCGAAGCCAGCAGCGGTAAGGCATGGCTGTTTGGCAACGCAGTAGACCCCAAAGATATCGACACCCGCCGCCGCGTTGGTTATATGTCGCAGGCGTTTTCCCTGTATGGCGAGCTGACTGTGCGCCAGAATCTGGAGCTGCATGCACGGCTGTTTCAGGTGCCGCAAGCGCTGATCGCGGGCCGCATTGCAGAAATGGAGCAGCGTTTTGGGCTGGCCGAGGTGCGCGATAGCTTGCCCAATAGCCTGCCGCTGGGCATGCGTCAGCGGCTGTCGCTGGCGGTGGCGATGGTGCACAAACCCGAGCTGTTGATTCTGGATGAGCCGACCTCTGGGGTTGATCCGGTGGCGCGGGATGCTTTTTGGCGTTTGCTGGTCGAGCTGTCGCGGCGCGATAAAGTGACGATTTTTATTTCCACCCACTTCATGAATGAGGCTGCGCGCTGCGACCGTATGTCGATGATGCACGCTGGCAAGGTGCTGGACAGCGATACCCCAGCGGCGCTGGTGCAAAAGCGCGGTGCAGCCACGCTGGAAGAGGCTTTTATTGGCTACCTGCTGGAAGCTGCGGGCGAGACAGCGCCTGTGCCGGCGGTTTCGCCGCTGGACGGGCATGACCACGCCAAAGCCAAAGAAACGCCCGTGACAGAAAGTGCCAATGCAACGGCGGCGGGCAACCATACGCTGGCTAAGCCCAGCCGCTTTAGCCTGCAGCGCCTGCTCAGTTATCTGTGGCGCGAGACGCTGGAGCTGCAGCGTGATCCGGTACGCGCCACGCTGGCGCTGGGCGGCTCGGTCATTCTGATGCTGGTGATGGGGTTTGGCATCAACATGGATGTGAATGATCTGCGCTATGCCGTGCTGGACCGCGACCAGTCGAGCTTAAGTGAAAGCTATCAGCTGGGCCTGTCTGGCTCGCGCTATTTTATCGAGCAACCGCCGCTGCAGGATTACGCTGAACTGGAGCGGCGCATGGCCAGCGGCGAGCTGAATCTGGCGATTGAAATTCCCCCTGGCTTTGGCCGTGATTTGCTGCGCGGGCGCACTGTGCAGGTGGCGGCTTGGATTGACGGAGCCATGCCGCAGCGCGGCGAAACCGTGAAAGGCTATGTGCAGGGTATTCACCAGCACTGGTTGCTGGAGCAAGCTGCCGCCCGTACCGGTCAGCCGGTGGGTAGCCTTGCCAGTGTCGAAACCCGCTTTCGTTACAACCCGGATGTGAAAAGCCTGCCGGCCATGGTGCCGGCGGTGGTGCCGATGTTGTTGCTGATGCTGCCGGCCATGCTGACGGCGCTGGCGGTGGTGCGTGAAAAAGAAACCGGCTCCATCATCAACCTGTATGTGACGCCGGTGACGCGTAGCGAGTTTTTGCTGGGCAAACAAATCCCCTATGTGGGGCTGGCCATGCTCAACTTTGCGCTGATGGTGGTGTTGGCGGTGACGCTGTTTGGCGTGCCGGTCAAGGGCAGCCTGCTGACGCTCACGCTGGCTGCGCTGATTTATAGCCTGTGCGCGACCGGTATGGGGCTGCTGGCGTCCAGCGTGACCAACAGCCAGATTGCCGCCATGTTTTTTGCCATGATTGGCACCATGATTCCGACGCTGCAGTTTTCGGGTTTGCTGGACCCCGTGTCGTCGTTACAGGGTGCGCAGCGGCTGATCGGGCAGCTGTATCCTGCTGCCCACATGATTGATATCAGCCGTGGCGTGTTCAACAAGGCGCTGGGTTTGGGCGATCTAGGCGGCTCGTTGCTGGCGATGCTGGCAGCGGTGCCGGTGATTGTCGGCGCGGCCATTGCGCTGCTGCGCAAACAGGAGCGCTAGGGCATGCGACAGTTTTTCAGCAATATCTGGCAGTTGGGCATTAAGGAGTTGTGGAGCCTGCGGCGTGATCCGACCATGCTGGTGCTGATCGCCTATGTGTTTACCGTCGGTGTATACAGCGCCTCCACCGCGATGCCACAAACCCTCAACAATGCTCCCATTGCGATTGTCGATGAAGATCGCTCGCCGCTGTCGCAGCGCATGGTTAGTGCGTTTTATCCGCCGCTATTTCGCCCACCACAGCTGATTGAATGGTCACAGATGGACCCTGGTATGGATGCTGGGCTGTACACCTTTGTGTTGGTGATTCCGAGCGGCTTTCAGCGCGATGTGTTGGCCGGGCGTGCGCCGCAAGTCCAGCTTAACGTGGATGCGACCCGCATGAGCCAGGCGTTTACCGGCAGTGGTTATGTGCAGCAGATCGTCATGGGCGAGGTCAGTGAGTTTGCCCAGCGCTACCGTGCCAGCGCCTTGGCACCGGTGGAGCTGAACCTGCGCGCCAGTTTCAACCCGGGGCTGGAGCGCAGCTGGTTTGGCAGTCTAGTGCAAGTGATCAACTACATCACCATGCTGTCGATCATTCTGGCCGGCGCGGCGCTGATTCGTGAACGCGAGCACGGCACCATCGAACACCTGCTGGTGATGCCGGTGACGCCGGCGCAAATCATGCTGGCCAAAATCGGCTCCACCGGGCTGGTGGTGCTACTGGCCTCACTGCTGTCGCTGGTGTTGGTGGTGCAGGGCGTGCTGAATGTGCCGGTGGCCGGCTCGCGGGCGCTGTTTTTTGCCGGTGCCGCGCTGTGCCTGTTTGCCACCACCTCGATGGGCATTTTTATGGCAACGGTGGCGCGCAATATGCCGCAGTTTGGCATGTTGATGATGCTGGTGGTTATTCCGCTGCAAATGCTGTCGGGCGGTAACACACCGCGTGAAAGCATGCCCGAGCTGGTGCAAAACATCATGCTGCTAGCCCCCACCACCCACTTTGTCCAGCTGGGGCAGGCGATCCTGTTTCGTGGTGCTGGCTTTGCCGTGGTGTGGCCGCAGTTTTTGGCGCTGGCGCTGATAGGGACGCTGTTGTTTGCGCTGTCGCTGCGGCGCTTTCGGCGCACCCTCAGCCAAATGGCCTAAAACCTTTCAAAACCCTTGTGGAGCATTCGGGTGCCAGATATTCAGACTGTGCTGATGCTGTTGGGCTTTGGCTTTCTCGGTGCCTTTATCAATGCCATTGTCGGCGGTGGTGGCCTGATTACGGTGCCGGCGCTGCTGGCGGTCGGCCTGCCGCCGGCGGTGGCTATCGGCACCAATAAACTGGCGGCGGCCAGCGGCAACCTGACCAGCATGCTGACCTTCTTGCGCGCCGGAAAAGTGGACTGGCGTCTGTTGCTACCAGTGCTGCCCTGGGTGTTTCTTGCCTCGGTGTGTGGAGCCATTGCGGTACACCAAATTTCGCCACACATCCTGCAGCCGCTGATCGTCGTCTTGCTGATTGTTGTGCTGCTGTACAGCCTGTGGAAGAAAGACCTTGGCCACCTGCAACAGGCCGTGGTGCATACCCGCAAACGCAAACTGGCTGCGGCGGCATTGGTTACCGGGCTGGGTTTTTATGACGGTTTTTTTGGCCCCGGCACCGGCTCCTTTATGATTATGGCGCTGCTATTTCTGGGCATGGACTTTGTGCAAGCCGCCGGCAGCTCCAAGCTGCTCAATCTGACCAGCAACACCGCTGCCATGCTTACTTTCATGTGGCTGGGCAGCGTGAATTATGTCTATGGCATCATCATGGCGCTGGCCATGATGGCAGGCGCCTATGCAGGCTCACGCATGGCGCTCAGCCGTGGCACCGCCTTTGTGCGTATTTTGTTTATCGGCGTTACCTCGGTATTGATCCTGAAAAACCTGTATGACCTGCTGCGCTAATGCTGAGTTTTCGCCTGCTGAAGCCAGTGGTTGTGCATGCTAATCTGTTGCTCTTTCATCCGCTTACGAGGACTTCTACATGAATGCTTTGAAAACCTGCTTGGGCTCGTTGATCGCTGCCAGCCTGCTCTGCAGCACCGTAGCTCAGGCACAGACGCAGCTACCGGTGCTGATGCCCAAGCTAGTCACGGTGGCCAGCGAGCGTAGCTGTCTGGGCAACAAAGACGCCGAATTGTGTGCACGTATCCATGTGGATGTGGAAACCAGCGGCCAAGACTGGCTGGACCTGAAACTGCTGACATTGGTGGCACCGGTAGAAAACGATCCTCGGCTACAGGCAGCGAGCACGCCAAAACAGGCATTGGCGCTGCTGCGCGAGCAAGCCAGTCAGTGGCTGACGGAGCAACGCAGTGAATTGCAGGACGCACTGGACGAAGACTATTTCACCGGTTACGAACAGTATGCACAGGTGCGTTTTGTATGGCAGCGCGGCGCGCTGGCGGTGTTTGCCCATAGCCAATATAGCTACAGCGGTGGTGCCCACGGCATGGGGCTGACCCATTACCGGTTGCTGGATCTGGCCAGCCAGCGCTGGCTGCAACTGGACGATATTGTGCTACCCAGTCAGCAGAATGCCTTGCTCGACCTGTTGATCGAGAGCTACCGCGAGCAGCATCCCGAACTGGCGGAAAGCTGGTTGGCCAGCACCCGCAAGGAACAGGTCGAGCAACTGTTGACCGATAATATCCTGCCGCTCGCGGATGGCTTGCAGTTCAATTACGCGCCCTATGTGTTGGGTTCCTATGCGGATGGGCAGGTTGAACTGAAGCTGACGCAGCAGCAGTTGCGCGGTTTGGTGCGCGCAGATCTGATGCCGGCGGCGCTGACCAGCGGCGACTGAGTGCACAAGCGGTCATGGCAAGCCCTTGCCCGTGCCGGTATAATCGCGCTTTTGTTTCCGTGCAGGGTGAGAGTTTCCATGACCGATGACGTTTTAGCCTACATGCAGCGCCTGGGCCAAGCCGCCCGTGATGCATCCCGCGTATTGGCCAGTGCGCCCACCGCGCAAAAAAACAAGGCCTTGCTGGCCGCCGCCAACGAGCTGGACAGCGCCCGCGACAGCCTGCTGCAAGCTAATGGCAAAGACATGGCGGCGGGCCGGGCCAATGGCCTGGATGACGCCATGCTGGATCGGCTGGAGCTGACCCCGGCACGCATCGACGAAATGATCGAGGGCCTGCGCCAGGTGGCATCGCTGCCGGACCCCATCGGCGAAATCCAGGACATGCGCTATGTGCCGTCCGGTATCCAGCTGGGCAAGATGCGTGTGCCGCTGGGTGTGATCGGCATCATCTATGAGTCGCGCCCCAACGTCACCATCGAAGCGGCCAGCCTGTGCCTTAAGTCCGGCAATGCCACCATTTTGCGAGGCGGCTCCGAAGCCATCCACTCCAACCGTGCGATTGCCGAATGCCTGGACCGTGGCCTGGTGGCTGCTGGCTTGCCAGCCAGCGCCGTACAGGTGGTGGAAACCACCGACCGCGCTGCTGTCGGCGCACTGATTACCATGCCCGACTATGTTGACGTGATAGTGCCGCGTGGCGGCAAGGGCCTGATCGAGCGTATTTCCCGCGAGGCCAAGGTGCCGGTGATCAAACATCTGGACGGTGTTTGCCATGTCTACGTGGATGTGGACGCCGATGCCGACAAGGCCATCCGTGTCGCCGACAACGCCAAGACCCAGCGTTATGCGCCCTGCAATGCCATGGAAACCCTGCTGGTACACAGCTCGCAGGTTGACAGCGTATTGCGTCCGCTGGTGAAAATCCTGCAGGACAAGGGTGTCGAACTGCGTGGTTGTCCGCGTTGCCTGGAGCAGTTTGCCGGGCAAATGGTTGCCGCCAGCGAACAGGACTGGGATGAAGAATACAACGCGCCCATTCTAGCCGTACGCATTCTTGATTCGGTCGACGAGGCCATTGCCCATATCAACCGGCACGGCTCGCAGCATACCGACAGCATCATTACCGAAAACTTCACCACTGCACGCCGCTTCCTGACCGAAGTGGATTCCAGCTCGGTGATGGTCAACGCCTCGACCCGTTTTGCCGATGGTTTTGAGTACGGTCTGGGCGCGGAAATCGGCATTTCCACCGACAAGCTGCATGCTCGTGGCCCGGTGGGTCTGCTGGGGCTGACCAGCGAAAAGTATGTGGTGTTTGGCAACGGACACATTCGTGGCTAAAAAAATCGGCATCCTCGGCGGCACCTTCGATCCGGTGCACATCGGCCACCTGCGCAGTGCCATCGAAGTACTGGAAAGCTGCGAGCTGGACGAGGTGCGCCTTATACCAGGAGCGGTTCCGCCGCACCGGGCCACGCCACAGGTGGGCGCACAGCAGCGGCTGGATATGGTGCGGCTGGCGGTCGAAGACGTGCCGAGACTGTCGGTGGATGACCGCGAGTTGCGGCGGCAAGGGCCGTCCTGGACCATTGACACCCTGTTGTCGCTGCGCGCTGAACTGGCAGCGGATGACCGGCTCTATTTCATTCTGGGCGAAGATGCCTTTGCTGGCTTAAACCGTTGGCACCGCTGGCAAGAGATTCTGCAACACTGTCATCTGCTGGTGTTGCAACGCCCGCAGATGCCAGTTGAGCTGCCGGATGCGGTGCAGGCTTTACTGGCTGAATGCGGCGTGGCGGATGTCACGGCTATGCAACAATCAGCCGGACAGATTGCACTGATTAGGCAAACCCCGCTGGCGGTGTCGGCCACCGCCATCCGCAGCCTGCGGGCCGACAACCGTAGTATCCGTTTTCTGGTGGCCGATCCAGTCGCCGACTATATCCAGCAGCATGGCCTGTATGCCGTAGCCGCTGAACACTGATGTTTACCCCCAATGAAGAGACCTCTATGCAAAGTGAAGACCTGGCAACCCGCCTGATCGCCATCCTTGATGACGGCAAAGGCAAAGACATCCTGCAACTGGATGTGCGTGAAAAAACCAGCATGACCGACTACATGATTATTGCCAGCGGCACCTCCGGCCGTCATGTCAAGGCGCTGGCCAGGGCGGTGATTGAAACCGCCAAAGAACAGGGCATACAGCCGCTGGGCAGCGAAGGGCTGGATGTGGGCGAGTGGGCGCTGATTGATCTGGATGAGGTCATTGTTCATGTCATGCAGGAAGAAACCCGCAGCTTCTATGATCTGGAGCGCCTATGGCAGGGTGCTGAACAGAGCCGTGCCGGGCAGGATGCTGTCTAGGTGCGCATTCGTCTGATTGCCGTGGGCAGTAAAATGCCCAGCTGGGTTGAGGAAGGCTGGCGCGAATACGTCAAGCGCCTGCCGTCCGATGTCCAGCTTGAGCTGGTAGAAATTCCGCTGGCCACACGCAGCAAAAACTCCGACGTCAAACGCCTGATTCACCAAGAAGGCGAGGCCATGCTGGCCAAAGTACAGCCGGGCGAGCGCATCGTTACGCTGGAAGTCACCGGCAAGGCCTGGAGCTCCGAGCAGCTGGCTGGTGCGCTGGAGCGCTGGAAGCTGGATGCGCGCACCGTCAACCTGATGATCGGCGGCCCGGAGGGGCTGGCACCGCAGGTACAGGCGCGCAGTGAGCAGCAGTGGTCGCTGTCGCCGCTGACGCTGCCGCACCCTTTGGTCAGAATTGTCGTGGGCGAGCAACTTTATCGCGCCTGCACCATCTTAAGTGGCCACCCGTACCACAAATAAGCCCCAGTCATGCCCCCAGCCATACGCCTCAAGGATTACCAGAAAGACAAGCGACTGATCCGTCGCCGCCTGATTGTGGCAGCGCTGTTCGTGCTGTCGCTGACGCTGGTGCTGGTGGCGCGCATGTATTACCTGCAAGTGATACAGCATGAGCATCACTCCACACTGGCAGAAAACAACCGCATTCACGTGCGTTCGCTGCCGCCCACCCGTGGACTGATCTATGACCGCAACGGCGTGGTGCTGGCCGACAACCGGCCCAGCTTCAGCCTGACGCTGACCCGTGAGCGGGCCGGAGAATGGAGGCAGGTGCTGGCCAGCATCATCGAGGTACTGGAGCTGGACCCGCTGGAGCTGGATACTTTCATCAAGCGCGTGCAACAGGGCCGCCGACCATTTGAGCCGGTGCCTGTGCTGTTCGAGCTGACCGAGGAACAGATCGCGCGCATTTCGGTCAACCAGTACCGCCTGCCAGGGGTAGAAGTCGAGGCGCAGATGGTGCGCCACTACCCCTTTGGCGAGCGTTTTGCCCATACGGTGGGCTATGTAGGACGTATCAACGAAGACGACCTCAAGCGGCTGGACAGCGTTGAATACAGCGGCACCCACCATACCGGCAAGCTGGGCGTCGAGCGCTTTTACGAAAACTCGCTGCACGGCAAGGTCGGCTATGAAGAAGTGGAAACCAACGCCCGTGGCCGCGTGCTGCGTGTGCTTAACCGCGTGGAGCCGCAAAACGGCGAGGACGTATACCTGGCACTGGATGTCAAGCTGCAGCAGGTGGCCAAGGAGGCCCTGAACGGGCGGCGCGGGGCCATTGTGGCGCTGGACCCCAACAGCGGCGAAGTGCTGGCCATGATCAGCGAACCCAGCTATGACCCCAATCCTTTTGTCACCGGAATCGGCTTCCAAGCCTATGCCGACCTGCGTGACTCCATTGATCAGCCTCTGTACAACCGCGTATTGCGCGGACTGTATCCGCCGGGATCAACCATCAAACCGATGGTGGTATTGGCTGGACTGGATGCCGGTGTCATTACCCCCGCCACCCGCGTATTTGACCCTGGCTATTATCAACTGCCCAACAACAGCCACAAATACCGCAACTGGAACCGCAGTGGCGATGGCTGGGTGGGACTGGACCTAGCCGTGGCACGCTCCAACGATACCTATTTTTATGATCTGGCCCACAAGCTGGGCGTGGATCGTCTGCATAAATACATGACCCAGTTTGGCTTTGGGCAGCGGGTGGCGTTGGACATGTTTGAAGAAAGCGCCGGCCTGATGCCGTCGCGGGACTGGAAGCGCGAGCGTTACCGCCAGCCGTGGTATCCGGGCGAAACCCTGATTCTGGGCATTGGTCAGGGCTACATGCAGTCAACGCCCTTGCAGCTGGCTCAGGCCACGGCACTGGTTGCCTCACGCGGCCAGTGGCATCGGCCACATTTGGCGCTGACGGTAGGCGGTGTTCCGATCTTTGATCAAGACCCGCACCCAAACATTCAGCTTAAAAATCCAGCGCACTGGGAGCTGGCCCGCGCCGCCATGGAGTCGGTTATGCATGGCGAGCGCGGTACCGCCCGTGCGGTAGGGGCCAAGTCGGCCTACCGGATTGCCGGCAAGAGCGGCACCGCGCAGGTGGTGGCCATCAAACAGGGTGAAAAATACGACCGCAACAAGGTGCGCGAACGCCACCGTGACCATGCTTTGTTTATTGCCTATGCACCGGCCGATGATCCCAAAATCGCGGTGGCGGTGATGGTGGAAAATGGCGAATCGGGCTCCGGCGTAGCCGCCCCTGTAGCCAAGCAGGTGCTGGATGGCTGGCTGTTGCGCGATGACAGCAACGAGAACGATGGCAACGAGGACAACGAGGGCAATGCCGACAGCGGCGTTACCGCCAATGTGCCTGCCACAGGAGGGAGCCGCCCGTGAACCGCAGCTTTGACCGCTCGCTAAATCAGGGTGATGCCTTTCAGGCACGTACCTCGCTGCTGCAGCGCATCCATATCGACGGCTGGCTGCTGTTGTTGTTGTTGCTACTGGGCGGCGCCGGCCTGTTTATCCTTTACTCGGCGGGCAGCAAAAGTGAGGCCATACTGGTTAAACAGACCAGTTCGTTTGGCGTGGGTTTGGTGCTGATGGCGGTGATTGCCCAGATCGACCCGCGGCTGATGGCGCGCTGGGCCGCGCCGAGCTACTTGCTGGGCGTGGGCCTGCTGCTGGCGGTTGAAGTCATGGGGCATACCGCCATGGGGGCCACGCGCTGGATCAATATTCCGGGGGTGATGCGCTTCCAGCCATCAGAATTGATGAAAATCTTTATGCCGATGACAGTGGCTTGGTATGTGGCGCGCTACAACTTGCCGCCCAGCTTCAAGCATCTGAGCGTCAGTCTGCTGCTGATTGGCGTGCCGTTTTTGCTGATCGCGCGCCAGCCAGACCTTGGCACCGCCTTGCTAGTGATGGTGTCTGGCGTGTTTGTTTTGTTTCTGGGCGGACTGCGCTGGCGCTGGATTCTGGCGGCGCTGGCTGCAGTAGTGCCGGCGGCCTTTGTCATGTGGCAGTTTTTTATGCGCAGCTACCAGAAGCAGCGGGTACTGACCTTCCTCAACCCCGAGAGTGATCCGCTGGGCAGCGGCTGGAATATCATTCAGTCCAAGGCGGCCATCGGCTCGGGTGGGGTGACTGGCAAAGGCTGGTTGCTGGGCACCCAGTCGCATCTGGACTTTTTGCCGGAAAGCCATACCGACTTCATCATCGCAGTACTGGCCGAAGAATTTGGCATGGTCGGCGTGTGCCTGTTGCTGACCGGCTATATGCTGGTGATTTTCCGTGCGCTTTACATCACCCTGTATGCCCAGACCGTGTTTGGAAAGTTGCTGGCCGGCTCGATTACCCTGACATTTTTCATTTATGTATTCGTGAATATCGGTATGGTCAGCGGCTTGTTGCCCGTGGTGGGCATCCCCCTGCCATTTATCAGTTTTGGCGGAACATCCATTGTCACCCTGATGGCCGGCTTTGGCATCATCATGGCAGTCCACACGCACCGCAAGTGGATTGCCCCGAACTAGGAGTAAAACAACATGCCTTTAGCGACGGGCAAACATGTATTGGCATCATTACTGCTGTCAGCCGCAGTGGCGACGCAGGCACTGGCTGCCGGCTATACACAGCACCCCTTGGCGCAGGAGCTGATGGCGGAAATGCGCGACGAATTCGGCTTTACTGACGAGCATCTGCAGCAGGTCTTTGCCGAAGCTCACAAAAAGCAGGCCATTTTGGATGCCATTTCCCGTCCGGCTGAGCGGGTTAAACCTTGGAAGGATTATCGCCCTATCTTTCTAACTCGCGCCCGTATCGACAAAGGGCTGGAGTTCTGGCGTGCCAATAGCGAAGCGCTGGCGCGTGCCGAGCAGCAGTATGGCGTACCGGCCGAGTTTATCGTCGCCATCATTGGCGTGGAAACGCTCTATGGCGGCAATACCGGTCGTTATCGCGTGCTGGATGCGCTGTCTACGCTGGCCTTTGACTACCCGCCGCGCGCGCCTTTTTTCCGTGGTCAACTCAAGCAGTTTTTACTGCTGACCCGCGAAGAACAGCTGGAGCCAACCAGCTTGACCGGTTCCTATGCCGGTGCCATGGGCCTGCCGCAGTTTATGCCGGGCAGCTTCCGCGCCTATGCGGTGGACTTCAATGGTGACGGCAAGATCAATATCTGGACCGAACCGGCAGACGCCATCGGCAGTGTGGCCAACTATTTTATTGAGCACGGCTGGCAACCCGGTGAAAAGGTGGTGGTGCGGGCCAGCCTGAACGGCAGCGATGCGCAGCAGGGCCTCACCGGCGGGTTAGACCCGAAGCTGAATATGAAAGAACTCAAGGCGCTGGGCTGGTCAGCACAGACACCCATTAAAAACAAAACTCGGGTCACTGCATTTCGCTTCGAGGGCGAGCAGGGCAGTGAATACTGGATTGGTCTGCCCAACTTCCACGCAATAACCCGCTATAATCGCAGCGAAATGTACGCAATGGCTGTCACCCAGCTGGCCGAAGCACTGGCTGACGAGATTAAGGAAACCCGATAATGATGCATGTCCGCCTGTGGACCGGCGCCTGTTTTCTGGCCACAGTAGTGTTGCTGCCGGCCTGCAGCAGCAAGCCGCCCAAACGCCAGACGGCCCCCCCGGCCAAGCCGGTTGCAACGACTCCCTACAAACAGTCGGCCAGCGACGGCGCCCCTTGGTGGGACAAAGATGTGTCCAGCATTCCTGATGCCACACCTATGCCCCATTACGGGCCGGTCAAGGCATCACCCTATGAAGTACTGGGCAAGAAGTATTACCCGATCCAGAGCGCCCATGCTTACCGTGAGTCCGGCACGGCGTCTTGGTACGGCACCAAATTTCATGGTTTGAAAACCGCCAACGGCGAAACCTATGACCTGTACGGCATGACCGCCGCGCACAAAACCCTGCCGCTGCCCAGTTACGTTAAGGTGACTAACTTGGATAATGGCAACACCGTTGTCTTGCGCGTCAATGACCGTGGGCCATTTTATTCCGACCGTATTATTGACCTGTCCTTTGCCGCCGCCAAAAAACTGGGCTATGCCGAAAAAGGCGTCGCTCGGGTTAAGGTTGAAGGCATTGATCCCGAACAGTGGTGGGCGCAGCGTGGTCAGAAACCGCCAGTAATGGGCAGTTATGCGCCGGCGCAACCTGTACAGCCTTCCGTGGTTGAGGTGTATGTGCCGCCGGTGCAGCAACATGCCGGTGCGGTGTTGCCGGTGGAGGTGCATCCGCAGCCGGAAAGCCGTGGTATTTACCTGCAAGTCGGCGCATTTGCCAACCCCGACGCCGCCCAGTTACTTAGGGATAAGGTCGCCAATCTGTCGCCGGCCACCGTCAGGGTGAGCTCGGTGGTGCGTAGCCAGCAGGTGCTGCATCGCGTGCGCATCGGGCCACTGGATAACACACGCCAAGCCGAAGCGCTGCGTCAGCAGGTGCAGTATGCCGGCCTTGGCAACCCGACTCTGGTCAACATTGACTAATCTTGATTAACCCGCAACCCGTGGAAAATTACAGCATGATCCGATTCAAATATGCAGTCGCCCTAGTGGTGCTGACTGCCTCCACCAGCCTTTGCACGCTGGCCAGTGCGGCCCAGACCGCCATTCCCGCGATGCCGCAACTGGCCGCCAAGTCTTATGTACTGATGGACGCCGCCACCGGCCAGATTTTGGTCGAACATAACGGCGATGAAGCCCTGCCACCGGCCAGCCTCACCAAACTGATGACCGCCTATATCGCCACCCGCGAAATCAAGAATGGCCAGATCGGCGAACAGGACTTGGTGACCGTCAGCGAAAAAGCCTGGCGCACCGGCGGCTCGCGCATGTTTATTGAAGTGGGTAAGCAGGTGTCGGTTGATGACCTGCTGCATGGCATCATCATCCAGTCGGGTAACGATGCCAGTGTGGCCATGGCCGAATACATTGCCGGCAGCGAAGAAGCCTTTGCCGACATGATGAATCAGGAGGCGCGTCGCCTGCAGCTGCACAACAGCGCTTTCCTCAATGCCACCGGCCTGCCTGCCGAAGGACATTATTCGTCTGCCCACGATATGGCCAAATTGGCGCGCGCCATCATCTACGAAGACCCTGAGCATTA
>JAHAYO010000001.1 GCA_018384595.1 Thiopseudomonas sp. | reverse complement strand
GGCAGAAAACTGCCGCGTTGCGCCGGCAAGGGCAGATTGAGCTGTGCCCAGTGTTTTTGCGGTGCGCATGACAGCCGGGTTAAGGCAGGAAAGGGGGAGGGTAAGAGGCAGGGGAAAGCAGGAACATGTGCGCCGTGGTTACCGTGCCGAGGGCCAGGCGTTTTTGAATGATGTAGCGGCCCGGCAGGAGCGCTATTTTTCGCAAAACAACCTGTATGTTACGGCGGTTGATAAAGTGGGCATGCTTGGCATGACGGCCGACTCGCCGACCAAACGTTACACACTGACCCTGGCTGCAACCAACGGCTATACCCTGACGGCCACTCCCACCTTTACCGATCCCAAGTGCGGCAATCTGACCCTGAACGCCAGTGGTAAGCGTAACGTAACCTCGGGTGACAAGGATTATTGCTGGCGTTAATCGGTCAGCGGCTGTGGTGATATCTGGCACGGCGTGTGTGCTGCCCTGTCGTCTGGACGGCATGTGAGCGACGCCCCATGACTGCAACTGTGCTTTAATAGCCGCAAAATGGCCGCTTGCCCTGGCTTTGGCATCGAAGCGGCCGGGCCAGACTGACACAGCAAAAGGATATTCCATGCAGACTTATGAAATCGTATTTTCGGGGCAGGTTGCGCCGGGTGTGGAGCGGGCGCAGGCGCGGCAGGGCATTCAGCGTCTGTTCAATGCCAGTGAGCCCTTGCTTGATCAGTTTTTTTCTGGACGACAGATTGTGGTTAAGCGGGACCTGGATCAGGCGGCGGCAGAAAAATACCGGCAGGCGTTTGCCAGTGTTGGCGCGCTGGTCGAGGTGGTGGCGATGGGGCAGCCGGCTGCTGCGCCGGAGCCAAAGCCGGCGGCATCTACACCGGCACCGGCACCTGTAGCGCCCACTGCGGTAACACAGCCCGCGCCCGTTGTCGCTGCGCCACCACCGCCGCCGGCCAGCACAGCTGCTGTAGCTCAAGCCGCACCGGCCAGCGGCAGCCTCAAGGTTGCGCCTCGGGATGAATACATGGCGGCCTTTGCCCATGTCGAGGCTCCCGACTTTGGGCTGGCGGGTGTGGGCGAGGATTTGCTAGAAAACAAGCCTGAGCAGGTGGTCACTGAGGTGGATATTTCAGGCTTGAGTTTGGCTGCGCCGGGCAGTGATCTGGAGCAGTTGCCGGGCGCTGAGCCGGTGGCCGCGCCGGATACCTCACACTTGAAACTGGAAGGGCTTTAACGCTTTTGGTTTTGTTGTTAGCAACAGAGATTGGCTTTCATTGCACAGCCCGCCCAAACGGCGGGCTGTTTTACATCTGCAAAGGCGGCATTTTCCGGCTATTATGCCGCACTGAACAAATATCCAGTAAAACCGGTTGGGTGCCATGCTGTCGGACGAAATCAAACAGGATATCCAGAATGCCTATCGCAAGTTTCTGGAACAGAAGGAGCTCAAGGCCCGTTACGGGCAGCGGCTGATGATTGCTGAGGTGGCGCGCGGGCTGGGTGCCATCGACACCGATGACAACAATGAACGCACCGGCGACCCTGCGGTGGTGGTGGTCGAGGCCGGCACTGGTACCGGTAAAACAGTGGCCTATAGTTTGGCCGCTATTCCGATTGCGCTGCGTAGCGAAAAGCGGCTGGTGATTGCCACCGCCACCGTGGCGCTGCAAGAGCAGATTGTCGATAAGGATTTGCCCGACATCATCCGCAACAGCGGCCTCAAGTTTACCTATGCGCTGGCCAAGGGCCGTGGCCGCTACCTGTGTCTGTCGCGGCTGGATCACTGGCTGGACAGCCATGAGCAAGAGCACCGCCAGGCTGACATGCTGGCCGAGCAGGGTTATCACATCGACATCAACGATGAGCACAAGGCGCTGTTTGCCAACATGCTGGACACCTTGGCGCGTGGGCGCTGGGACGGCGACCGTGACAGCTGGCCAGAGGCCATTGAAGACCCGACCTGGCGCATCATCACCACCGACCACACCCAATGCATGGGCCGGCGCTGCGGTAATTACGACGCATGCTCGTTCTATAAGGCCCGCGAGGGGCTGGAAAAAGTGGATGTGATAGTGACCAACCATGATCTGGTGCTGGCGGATTTGGCGTTGGGCGGCGGTATGGTGTTGCCGCATCCTAAAGATACGTTTTATATCTTTGATGAAGGCCACCACCTGCCGGACAAGGCCATTAACCACTTCGCCCACAGTACGCGCCTGCATGCCACCAGCGAGTGGCTGGGCCAGCTGGACAAAACCGTTACCCGCCTGCATGTGCAGCACCCGTTGCCGGGTGAGGTGGGCGCGCTGCTGGAAAAAGCGCCGGAGCTGGCGCGCAGCCTGCGTGAGCATCAGCAGTTTGCCTATGCCACCTGCCAGGGTATCGCCGAGTTTGCGCCAGTGGGCAACAGCGAGTACGAGCAGCCCAGACACCGTTTTGCCGGCGGCTTGGTGCCGGACGCGCTGCGCGAGCAGGGGCTGGAGCTGAAAAAAGGCTACATGCAGCTGGCGGATGTGCTTAGCCGCATGGTGGATCATCTGAAAAAAGCCATGGAAGACGAGGGCGACTCCGCGCTGGACAGCAGTTTGGCGGAAGAATGGTTTCCGCTGTTTGGCAGTCTGTACAGCCGTGCCGACAGCAATCTGGCGTTGTGGTCGTCCTTTACCGCAGAAGATGCCGCTGAGGCCGCGCCGTCGGCACGCTGGCTGGTGCTGACGGATTCGGGCAATGACATCGAGGTCAATTCCAGCCCGATTCTGGCTGCCGAAACCCTGCGCCGCCATCTGTGGTACGCGGCCCATGGTGTGTTGGTAACCTCGGCTACGCTGACGGCGCTGGGGCGTTTTGAGCGTTTCAGCATGCGTGCCGGTTTGCCGGCCAGCGCCGCCACGGCTGCGGTGCCCAGTCCGTTCAACTATGCCGAAGCCGGCCTGCTGCATGTGCCGGACTTGAAGGTGGATGTGCGCGACCAGGACGCCCATAGCCGCGCCATTGTGCGCGAGCTGCCAGGGCTGCTGGACAATGACCAAAGCGCGCTGGTGCTGTTTTCATCGCGCAAGCAGATGAATGACGTCTTTGAAGGGCTGGATCGTGAGTGGCGCAAGCGGGTGCTGATCCAGGGGCGGCTGTCGCGCCAGGAAACCCTGCAAAAGCACAAAAGCCGCATTGACGCCGGTGAAACCAGCGTGCTGTTCGGCCTGGCCAGCTTTGCCGAGGGCGTGGATTTGCCGGGCGACTATTGCCAGCATGTGGTGATCGCCAAAATTCCCTTTGCGGTGCCGGATGATCCGGTCGAGGCGGCGCTGGCTGAGTGGATTGAAGCCCGTGGTGGCAATCCCTTTATGGAAATTGCGGTGCCGGATGCCTCGCTCAAGCTGATTCAAGCCTGTGGCCGCCTGCTGCGCAACGAGCAGGACACCGGTCGGGTGACCATTCTCGACCGCCGGCTGGTGACCCAGCGTTATGGCAAGGCGCTGCTGAATGCGCTGCCGCCTTTCAGGCAGCAGATTGATTAGCGGCCAGAAAGGCGGCTGCAGGGCAGGTGCCGTGGTGCAGCGAGGATGCGGTACAGTAAGGCCGCGCGCTCAGCGGCTGCCGGCCTTGATATGCTGCAACACGGCATTCAGGCCGTTGCTGCGTGACTCGGACAGCTTGCCCGCCAAGCCGAGTTGATTGAACCAGTCGTTAAGGTCAACCGTTTGCAGCTGTTGCGCGGTCAGCCCTTGCAAGCGGGCATGCAGTACCGCCAGCAAACCTTTAAGCAAGCGCGCATCGGTATCCAGTTGCAGCGCCAGTCGGCCATTGGGCCAATCCATCCTGCACCAGACCGGGCTTTCGCAGCCACGGATCAGCTGTTGTTCGCTGCGCTGTTCAGGCGGCAGGGCGGGCAGCCGCTGGCCGTATTTCAATAGCAGGCGCGCACGCGGCTCCCAGCCTTTGCAGGCGGCAAAGTCAGCCCGCATGGCTTGTGCCTGATCGGTGAGTTGGCTCATGCCAGAATCTCCAGCGCGGCATCCAGCGCGGTAAACAGGCGTTGCAGGTCGCCGCTGTCGTTATACAAGCCCAGCGAAACGCGCACCGCGCCGTTGACGCCCAGGCTGTGCAGCAGCGGCATGGCGCAGTGCTGGCCGGCGCGCACGGCAATGCCCTGTTCGCCCAGCAGCATGGCCAGATCGGCGCTGTGGATGCCGGGCGCGTTAAAGCAGGCCAGCGCGGTATCGGGCGTGCCCAGTATCTGCATGCCGCGCAGGTTAAGACCGTGGAGCAGCTGCTGATGCAGTGCCTGTTCGTGGGCCTGCACGGCCTGGCTGTCGAGGGTTTGCAGCCAGTCAATCACTGCGGCAAAGGCCAGCACACCGCCAATATTCGGTGTGCCGGCTTCCAGCCCCAGCGGCAGCGGACGGGCACTGGCGTTGTGGTAGTCGCAGTGTTCGATCATCTCGCCACCCCACTGCCAGGGCTGCAACAGCGCGTGGCGGCGCGGGTGGGCATAGAGCAGGCCGACGCCTTCGGGGCCGTACAGTTTGTGTGCCGAGCAGACCAGAAAATCCGTATCCAGCTGCTGCACATTGGGGCGGCGGTGTACGGCGTATTGGGCGGCATCCACCACCGTCAGCACATCCCGCTGGCGCGCCTGTTGAAGCAGTGGCGTCAGGTCGTGCAGATGGCCCAGCACATTGGACAGCGGGCTGAGGGCCAGCAGCCGCGTGCGTGGCCCCAGCAGCTCAAGCCCGGCGTTTAGGTCCAGCGTGCCAGCGGCGGTGAGCGGCAGGATGCGCAGATTTAATTGCTGGCGCTGCGCCAGTTGCTGCCAGGGCAGCAGGTTGGCGTGGTGTTCGTGGGCACCGACCAGAATTTCGTCGCCGGGTTGAAAACAGCCGGCCAGCGCATGGGCCAGCAGGTTGATGCTTTCTGTGCTGCCACGGGTGAACACCACCGAATGGGCCGACTCGGCATGCAGCCAGCGCGCCAGGGTGTGGCGGGCCTGCTCAAAGGCGGCGGTGGCCCGCTCGGCAGGCTGGTGCTGGGCACGGTGTACGTTGGCCACGCCGCCGCTGTACCACGGCAGCAGGGCATCCAGCAGAGCGTGCGGTTTTTGCGCGGTGGCGGCGCTGTCCAGCCAGGTTTGGCCGTCGGCGGCCAGTTGCAACACACCGGGAAAGTGCTGACGCCAGGGCGAGCGCAGGTCGGAACGCATGGGGGTTATTGGCTCAGCGCAGCGGCGTAGTCGTCAGCCTTAAAACCGACTAGGGTACGCTCGCCCAAATCCAGCACCGGACGCTTAATCATGGAGGTGTGTTGCAGCAGCAGGGCGATGGCTTTTTCTTGGTTCAGGTCTTGCTTGTCGGCCTCATCCAGCTTGCGGTAGGTGGTGCCACGGGTGTTGAGGATGGTTTCCCAGCCATGCTCATTGCACCAGCGCTCCAGCGAGGCTTGGTCAATACCAGATTTTTTGTAGTCATGGAAATCAAACGTATGGCCGTGTTCGGTTAGCCAGGTTTGGGCTTTTTTCATGGTGTCGCAGGCTTTGATGCCGTAAAGGGTGTAAGTCATGGGGGATTCCTAACGAAACAGGACTAGGGCAGCGCCAGCACAATCCGATACAGGATGGAGCTGAGCATGCTCAGCACGCCGAGCAGGATAATGACCGGACCCCAATGTTTATGCCGCCAGGTGTAGCCAAAGACCAGTACGACCATGCTGGCAATGATAATGAAGGTCATGACGTTAAGCGGGTTGTCCATTACAGGTTCCTTAGTGTGTACATGCGTTAATTTTAATCGTTTTTAGCCAAGCGACGGCGACAGCTGGGCGGTCAAGGCTTCTTGCAGCTGTTGACACAGCTGCGGGTCGGACAGCGGCTGGCCATCTGCGCCGGTGATGAAGAATACGTCCTCGATGCGCTCGCCCAGAGTGATGATCTTGGCGTTGAGCAGCGACAGGTCAAAGTCCATAAACACCTTGCCGATGCGCGCCAGCAGGCCGGGGCGGTCGGGGGCGACCACTTCCACCACGGTAAAGGGGCGCTGGGCGTCGTTATGGATGGTGATCAGCGGAGCAAAATTGAAATGCTTAAGCTGACGCGGAATATGGCGCTGGATGACCTCTGGGTACTGTTCGGGGCTGCGCAGTACGTCGCTCAGGCGCTGCTGGATGGCTTGAATGCGCTCGGGGTCATTGCCGATACGGTCGCCATCGGCTTCCAGCACGATATAGCTGTCGATGGTGAACTCGTCGCTGGAGGTGGTGATTTTTGCTTCGTAGACGCTCAGGTTGAGCTGGGCCATGGCTGCGGTGGTGGCAGCAAAGAAGTCTTGGCGGTTGGGTGCGTAGGTGAAAATTTGCGTCCCGCCGGCAAAGCCGCGTTGGCTGGTTTCGCGTACCCGCACCAACGGTTCGGTGCTGTCGCCGTGTTCGAGCAGGGCGGCGGTGTGCCAAGCAATATCGCCGGCGCTGTGGCGCAAGAAATAATCGTCGCCCAAGCTGGCCCAGATTTTGTGTACCTCTGCATTGCAGGCACCGTCGCTGCACAGCCAGCTTAGGGCGGTGGCCTGACGGGTTTCGAGCAGCTCTTCACGCTCTAACGGATTGGTTAGGCCACGGCGCAGGGCGCGGCGGGTTTCGCTGTACAGCTGACGCAACAGCTGGGCGCGCCAGGAGTTCCACAGTTTGGGGTTGGTGGCGTTGATGTCGGCCACGGTGAGCACATAGAGGTAATCCAGCCGCATTTGATCGCCAACCAGCGTGGCGAAGTTGTGGATTTCCTCGGGGTCGGACAGGTCTTTGCGCTGGGCGGTGGTGGACATGATTAGGTGGTTGCGCACCAGCCACACCATTAAGCGGCGGTCTTCGGAGGCCAGCTGATGGCGGCGGGCAAAGGCTTCGGCATCCTCGGCCCCCAACTCGGAATGATCGCCGCCACGGCCCTTGGCAATGTCGTGATACAGGCCGGCCATATAGAGCACTTCGGGGCGCGGCAGGCGGGCAATGATGGCACCGGCTAGGGCAAACTTTTCGGCAAAGTCGGGGTGGCGCAGCTTGCGCAAGTGCTTGACCAGATTGAGGCTGTGCGCATCCACGGTGTAGATGTGGAATAGGTCGTGCTGCATCTGGCCGATGATCTGGCCAAATTCGGGCAGGTAGCGGCCTAAAATGCCGTACTTGTTCATGCGCCGCAGGTTCATGTGCACGCCTTCGGCGCAGCTAAATAGCTCAACAAACAAACGGGTATTGTCGGGGCTTTGGCGGAAATCGTCGTCGATCAGGTAGCGATGGTCGCGCAACAGGCGAATGGTTTCTGAGCGCACGCCCTTCAGTTCAGGGTGGCGGGCCAGCAACACAAAGACTTCCAGAATGGCAGAAGGCGTATCGCTGAACACATAGGGCTGGCAGTGTTCCAGATAGCCGTCGCGGATGCGAAAACGTTCGTTGATGCGCTGCGGAACTTGATGGCTGGGGCTGCGCACAATCTGTTCTTCAAACACTTGGCGGATCAGATCGCCCAGCTCAGAAATGCCCATGACTGTGCGGTAATACTGCTGCATAAACTGTTCGATATTGGCCTTGGCTTCATCGCCGTCAAAGCCGAACAGGGCGGCTACCTTGGCTTGATATTCCAGTAGCAAGCGCTCTTCACTGCGCCCGGCCAGCATGTGTAGCGCGTAGCGTGTGCGCCATAAAAAAGCACGTGCGCGGGCCAGCAGCTGATATTCGCCTGTGGTCAGAAAGCCGGGTGCCTGCAGGCTGGCCAGGGTTTGCATGCCGAAACGGCGGCGGGCAATCCATAGGATGGTTTGTAGGTCGCGCAGCCCGCCGGGCGAGTTTTTGACGTTGGGTTCGAGGTTGTATTCGGTGTCGTTAAATTTGTCGTGGCGCTGCCTTTGTTCTTCACACTTGCCCAAAAAAAACGCGCGGCTGTCCCACATGTGCAGCGGGCCAATGGCTTCTTCTAGCTGCTGATACAGGGCGCGGCTGCCCAGAACCAGCCGGCTTTCCAGCAGGTTGGTGATGACGGTCAGATCGTTGCCGGCTTCGTGACGGCACTCGTCCAGCGTGCGCACGCTGTGGCCGATTTCTAGCCCTAAATCCCAGAGAAAGGTGACAAATTGGCTGGTCACCGACGCCAGTGCTGGTGTCGGCTCTTGCTGCATCAGGATCAGAATGTCGATATCAGAGTGGGGGTGCAGCTCGCCACGGCCATAACCGCCAACCGCCACCAAGGCCATCGGCAGGCTGTGGTTTTCCAGCCCGTAGTGCATCCAAGCCTGACCCAGCAGCTGGTCGATCAGTGCGGTGCGGGCCTGAACCAGCGCTTCAATGTCGTGCCCGTCCAAAAAGCGCGAGTCCAGCACCAGCCGCGCATGCTCCAGCGCTTGGCGAAACAGCTGCCAAGGCTGCGGGTGGTGGGCCAGACTCTGGCTAAAGGTGGCGCTGTCAAACAGTTCCAGATCATCGGACATGGGGCAGAGCCTGTATTAAGGGCCAACGGCCGGGAAGCTTTCGTCGCTGCGCAGGGTGAAAATTTCGTAGCCGCTGGCGGTGACCACCAGCGTGTGCTCCCACTGGGCCGAGAGCTTGCGGTCTTTGGTGATGGCCGTCCAGCCGTCGCCCAGCACGCGGGTTTCTTTGCGGCCCAGGTTAATCATCGGCTCGATGGTAAAACACATGCCTTCCTGCAGCTCCATGCCGGTGCCGGCCTTGCCGTAGTGCAGAATTTGCGGCTCTTCGTGGAATACGGTGCCGATGCCGTGGCCGCAAAACTCGCGCACCACCGAATAGCCGTTGCTTTCGGCATGTTCCTGGATAACGGCACCAATATCGCCCAGACGGGTGCCGGGGCGCACAATTTCGATGGCTTTATACATGCACTCTTGGGTGACTTCGCACAGGCGGTGTGCCCACTCGGGAGTGTCGCCAATGTGGAACATCATGCTGGTATCGCCGAAGTAGCCGTCTTTAATCACGGTGATATCGATATTCATGATGTCGCCGTTTTTCAGCGGCTTGTCATTGGGAATGCCATGGCACACCACATGATTAAGCGAGGTGCAGATGGACTTGGGAAAACCGTGGTAATTCAGCGGCGCGGGAATCGCCTTTTGCACGTCCACAATATAGTTGTGGCACAGGGTGTTGAGTTCGTCGGTGGTCACCCCGGCTTTGACATGGGGCTTGATCATCTCCAGAACGTCGGCGGCCAGACGGCCGGCGATGCGCATTTTTTCGATATCGGCCGGGGTTTTGATGGATACGCTCATGGGTTTTGCCTCGGGGTGGTTACTCGGTTACTTAAGGGGGCGCTAAAGAATAGTCACAAAATAGTAGCGCGCTATCTTAACAGAAGCCGGCCGGCATTTCTGGCTGGGGGCTGCTTGGGCGCTGCTGGCGAATCAGCGCGCGCAGCAGAAAGCGGTCGGGATGGCAGGCGTCGGCAACGGCCTGCGGTATGGGCAGCGGCTCGTGGCACAGCTGTGCGGCCAGCAACTCGCCGGCCAAGGGCGCGGTAATCAGCCCGCGAGAACCATGGGCCAGATTGACATATAAACCTGTATGGCGGGGGCAGGGGGCTTTGGCCTGCCAGCGGGCATCTTGGCGCAGCCGGGCGTAGGTGGAGCCAAAGGCGTTTGCGTCTGCCAGCGGCCCGATCAGCGGCAGGTAGTCGGGTGCGGTACAGCGCAGGGCGGCATGGCCGCGCACAGGTGCGCCGTGTAACAGCTCTCCACCCATGGCCTGATACAAAGCAGGCGACAGCTGCTGCAGGCGCTGGATATTGTCGGCCTGCTCAAGGGCGGTTAATTCGCTGCTGTGCGGGTCAAACACAAAACTGGCACCGGTACAGTGCAGGCCATTATGGGCGGGCGCGATATAGCCCTCGGCGCTGACCACGCAACGTAAAGCGGCACTGGCATCGCTGGCGGATAACAGGCTGGTTTGGCCGCGAATGGCTTTGAGCGGCAGATGCGCCGCCTGTGGCAACTGGCGGGCATCGGCGGCATTGGCCAGCACCACCACCGGCGCGTGCCAGCTGCGACCATCCTCGCCGCTTGCTTGCCACAGCCCTTGGTGTTGGCTTAGGCGGCTGATGCGGGCGCAGTTGACGACGCTAATCAGCGGATGACTGACCAACCAGCGGCACAGATGCGCCGGCGATACCCAGCCAGAGTCGGGGTAAAACAGCCCGCCAGCGGCAAGTTCAATGCCAGCCAGCTGGCTGGCTTCGTCGGCATCCACTGCCCGCAGTAGGCTGCTAGAAAAAGCCTGTGCTAGTTGTTGCTGGCGCTTGCTTTCTTGTTCATTCCACGCCAGCTGCAGTAGACCGCAGGCTTGCCACTGCTGGCTTTCCTGCCAGTGCTCCAGCAGGCGACGGCTGTAACCAAAACCCGCCAGCACCAGCTGTGACAAGGGGGTGTGCGCAGCCGACAGTTTGAGGTACAGCATGCCTTGCGCATTGCCGGAGGCTGCCGTGGCTAGGTGTTCGCCGGCTTCCAGTACTGTTACCCGCCAGCCACGGCGAGCCAGGCTAAAGGCAGTGGAACAACCGGCCAGCCCGCCGCCGATAACCAGCGCGTGCCGCTCGGATAGTTCAGGCAGCACAGAGCGAGCAAACCAAGGTGCACGCCAGCTCGGCAACGGGGCGGTTTCTAGCGTGCCACTGAGCATTTCGCGCTTGTGGCCAAATCCCTTGCTGCGCTGCATGGCAAAACCGGCGGCCTGCAAGCCGCGGCGGACAAAGCCAGCGCTGGTAAAGGTGGCCAGTGTGGCGTCGGGTGCCGACAGCCGCGCCAGCTGGCTAAACAGGGCTTCACTCCACATGTCAGGGTTTTTCGAGGGTGCAAACCCGTCCAGAAACCAGGCGTTCACCTGGCCATCCAACTGCGCCAGTTGCTCGCTCGCCTCGCCAATCAGCACTGTCAGCTGCACCCGCCCATCCGCCAGCAGCAGCGTTTGCATACCGGGCTGAATCACTTGATACGCTTGCAGCAGCGGGTTGCTGTAGCGCTCCAGCTGTGGCCACAGGGCTAATGCTTTGCGCAGGTCATCCGGTTGCAACGGAAATTTTTCCACACTGATAAAGTGCAGCCGCGCTCCAGCCACCGCCTGTTGCTCAAACAGCGCCCAACAGCACAAAAAATTCAGCCCAGTACCAAAACCTGTTTCGCCCACCACCAAGCAGTCGCCGGCGCGTAGCGCAGCAAAGCGCTCGGGCAGGGCGTTGTGCTGCAAAAACACATAACGGGTTTCTTCCAGCCCTGACTCGCGGGAAAAATATACATCATCATGGGTGCTGGACAGGGGCTGGCCCTGATCGTCCCAGTGTAGTTGGGCGTGCTGGATGGGCATGGGCAAATACTCAAAACGTGCCAAAAACGGGGCCGAAGTATAGCGGTGCTCGATGCAGAACAGAAAACCTCTGTGCCGCTTTCGCCGTCTATGTAAGCGCCCTGAGCCGAGCGCCTAGGCGCTGCCTGTCATGCTGATAGCTATGGAGCCTTGCCTGCGGCTTCGTTAGAATCGCTGCTTTCCTTGACCCGCTGAGTGCCCCGCGTGCGACTTAAGTGCATCCGCCTGTCTGGCTTCAAGTCCTTTGTTGACCCCACCACCGCCAGCTTTCCCGGCAATATGACTGCCGTGGTGGGGCCAAACGGCTGTGGCAAGTCGAATATCATTGATGCGGTGCGCTGGGTGCTGGGCGAAAGCTCGGCCAAAAACCTGCGCGGCGAGGCGATGATTGATGTCATCTTTAATGGCTCGACCAGCCGCAAGCCGGTATCGCGCGCCAGTATCGAGCTGGTGTTTGACAATAGCGAGGGCAAGCTGGCAGGCGAATATGCCAGCTATGCCGAAATTTCCGTGCGCCGTCAGGTGACCCGTGAAGGGCAAAGCAGCTATTACCTCAATGGCACCCAGTGCCGTCGCCGCGACATTACCGACCTGTTTTTGGGCACCGGCTTGGGGCCGCGCAGTTACGCGATTATCGAGCAGGGCATGATTTCGCGGCTGGTTGAAGCGCGTCCCGACGATTTGCGGATTTTTATCGAAGAAGCCGCTGGCATTTCCAAGTACAAAGAACGCCGGCGCGAAACCGAAAACCGCATGCGCCGCACGCGGGACAACCTTGATCGCTTAACCGACCTGCGTGATGAGCTGGGCCGCCAGCTTGACCGCTTGCAGCGTCAGGCGCAGGCCGCCGAGCGCTATCAGGCGCTAAAGGTCGATAGCCAGCGTTTTGAAACCCAACTGACCGCCATGCGCTGGCAGGATTTGAGTGCGCAGGCCGCTCAGCTGCAGCAACAGCTTAATGAGCACGATATCCGCCTGCAGGCGCAGATTCAGCTGCAATATCAAGCCGATGCGCAAACCGAACACCTGCGCGACCAGCGCCACGACAGCAGCGAAGCCTTTAATCAGGTGCAGGCGCGCTTTTATCAGGTCGGTGCCGAAATTGCCCGTACCGAACAGGCCATCCAACACGCCCGCCAGCGCCTGCAGCAGTTGCAGGATGACGTGCGCGATGCCGAGCGCCAGCGCCAAGAAACCGAAGCGCACCTGTGGCAAGACCGTCAGCTGCTGGCACAACTGGACGCGGATGAAGCCCAGCTGCAAGCGCTGCGAGCCGAAGCGCAAGAGCAGCACGCGCTGGCGCAGGCGCAGCTGCTGCACGCCGAAGAGGTTTGGCAGCAGTGGCAGGATCAGTGGCAGGCCGCCAGCTTGGCCGGCCAGCAGCCCCGCGAAGCCCTGCAACGGGTGCGCTTGCGTATTGAGCAACTGAGCGCCAGTCGCCAGCAACTGGAACAACGTAGCCAGCGGCTGCAGGCCGAACAGCAAGCGCTGCAGGCCAGCGTGGCCGACAGCTGTTTAGAGTCACTGCGGGACGAGCTGGCGCTGCTGCAAGACGAACACCAGCTGCTGCGTTTGCAGCAGGATGAACAGCAAGAGCAACTGCACCAGCTGCACCAGCAAGAGCAGGATTTGCAGCAGCAGCTCAATGAAGGCCGTTCGCGCTTACACCCGCTGCAAGGGCAATGCAGCGCGCTGCAGGCATTGCAAGAACAACCCGACGATGCGGTGCAGGACTGGCTGCAGCAGGCCGGCTTGGCCGAGGCCCGGCCGTTGCTGCAACAGCTGCGCGTGGCCAGCGGCTGGGAGCTGGCGGTCGAAACCGTATTGGCGGCTGACCTGCAGGCGCTGTGTGTGGACGACTGGCCACAGGCGCTGCCTGCGCTAAGCGAGGGGTCGCTGCGCCTGCTGAAACAGGCCGCGCCAGTGGCGGCCATGCAGGGTTCGTTGCTGGAAAAAATCGAAACCAGCCCGCTGGATTTGTCGGCTTGGCTGGGGCAGGTGGGCGCGGTGGAGACGCTGGCGCAAGCACTGCAGCAGCTACCGCAGCTGCAACCGGGTCAGAGCCTGGTTACCCGTGATGGTTACTGGCTAGGGCCGGCGTTTTGCCGCGTACAAAAAGGCCAGCATCCGAAGCAGGGCGCATTGGAACGCGCGCAGTTGCTGGCTAACGTGCAAGCTGAGCTGGAGCAACTGGAGCCACAGTTGGCCGCGCTGGAACAGCAGCTAACCGCCTGTAGCCAAGCGCGTAACCAATTGCAGCAGGCGGTACGCCCGCTGCGCGAACGTGAACAACACACCGCAGCGCAGCTGTCGCAGCTGTCCAGCCGGCTGGCCGCCGAACAGGCGCGTAGCGAGCAATTACAGCAACGCCTGCAACAGGGGGCTGAACAGCTGGACGAGTTGCGCGAGCAGCAGGCGCTGGAGCACGAATTATTAGCAGAGGCCGAACTGCAACAGGACGCCGCACTCGAACAGGTGCAGCAGGTTGAGCACAGTAGCGCGCAGCTG
This sequence comes from Thiopseudomonas sp., assembly GCA_018384595.1. Taxonomy (GTDB): domain Bacteria; phylum Pseudomonadota; class Gammaproteobacteria; order Pseudomonadales; family Pseudomonadaceae; genus Thiopseudomonas. The sequence continues at coordinate 7,779 of JAHAYO010000001.1, read as the reverse complement.
CAACAACGGCAAAACAGCCTGCGCCAGCAGGTTGAACAGGCGCGCCAACACGCACAGCAACAGCAGCAACAGGCTCAGACGCTGAGCGTGCAACAGGGCAAGCTGGAAACCCAACGGCAGGCCACCGAACAGGCACTGGAGCGGCTAAAACAGCAGATTGAACGCGCCAGCGCCCGCCAAGAACAACTGGCGCTGGGGCTGGCCGAGGGTGAGTCGCCCATTGAGCTGCATGAAGCACGGTTGCAAGAACAGCTGCAGCAGCGTGTGCAGGTGGATGAAGAACTGCGCAGCGCGCGGCTGGTGCTGGATGCTTTGGACAACCAATTACGCCAAGCGGAAAAACAGCGCCATGACGCCAGCCAGCACGCCGAGCACATTCGTGCCGAGGCCGAAAAGCTGCGCCTGAGTTGGCATACGCTGAACGTACAACGCCAAGCGCTGGACGAGCAGTTGCGCGCGCAGGGTGACAGCGCGGACAGCGTGCTGCAGGCGCTGCCCGCCGATGCCAACGTGGACAACTGGCACCGCCAGATTGAACAGATTGCTACACAAATTCAGCGCCTGGGTGCGATCAACCTGGCTGCCATCGAAGAATACCGTCAACAGTCCGAGCGCAAGACCTTTCTCGATGCGCAAAATGACGACCTTGAAGAAGCCCTCGCTACGCTGGAAAACGTCATCCGCAAAATCGACCGTGAAACCCGTCAGCGCTTTAAGGAAACATTCGAGCACATCAACAGCGGTCTGCAAACGCTGTTTCCCAAGGTGTTTGGTGGTGGCACCGCTTGGCTGGAACTGACCGGCGAAGACCTGTTGGATACCGGCGTGGCCATCATGGCGCGCCCGCCGGGTAAGAAAAATAGCACCATTCATTTGCTATCTGGCGGCGAAAAGGCGCTCACCGCACTGTCGCTGGTATTTGCCATTTTTCAGCTTAATCCTGCACCGTTTTGCATGCTGGATGAGGTGGACGCGCCACTGGACGACGCCAACGTTGGCCGCTATGCGCGGTTGGTGAAAGAAATGTCGGAGCAGGTGCAGTTTATCTACATCACCCACAACAAAATCGCCATGGAAATGGCCGAACAGATGCTGGGCGTAACCATGCAAGAGCCGGGCTGTTCGCGCTTGGTGGCGGTCAACCTTGAAGAGGCAGTGGCGCTGGCTGAACAGTAGAAGTGTTACAAAAGGGTGCACATTGGCCGGCATGTTTTGTTAGAATGCTGCACTTTGTGCAACAAACGGGCAGAAATGGACTCTGACTGGGTTAGAGAGCAGGCAGCCGCACTGGGTTGTCGTCGTTGGTCTTGAAGTTGGGGTGGTAAACAACCTATGAGTATCGGATTGCGCGAGTGGCTGGCCATTATTGGCGTCCTCATCATTCTGGCTATTATGGCAGACGCTGTGCGCCGCCATTATGGCCGCAGCACACTCAAGTTCAAGCTCGACCGTAAGCTGATTAACCAGTTTTCCGAAGAGACTGAAAACAGCGAAATTCTAGGCCCGGCGCGGGTGGTACAGTCACGCGAGCCGGTGCTGGGCGAGTCGGGTGCGGTGGCCCCCAACGAGCCGCAGGTGTACCCGGTTGCACCGGTCAGTTTTGACAACGAGCCGCTGGACGAGGGCGAGCCACCCATCACCGCACACGATGTCACCCCAGACGCTGACGCACCCGCCGCGCAGGCTGAAAACAACGAAATCAGCGATATTTTCATCATTTACGTCGAATCCAGTTCGCCAGACGGCTTTCAGGGCCAAGACATCCTGCAGTCGGTGCTGGAAAGCGGCATGCGTTTTGGCGATATGGACATTTTCCATCGCCATGAAAACATGACCGGCACCGGCGACAAGCTGTTCTCCATGGCCAATGCGCTGAATCCGGGCGTATTTGATCTGCTCACGCTGGAAGATTTCAGCACCCGTTCGCTGTGTTTCTTTATGAGCCTGCCTGGCCCCAAACAACCCAAACAAGCCTTTGAGCTGATGTTGACCGCCGCGCGCAAATTGGCCAATGAACTGGGCGGCGAGCTTAAAGACGACAGCCGCAGCGACCTGACCGGTCAAACCATCAGCCACTACCGCCAGCGCATTGTTGATTTTGAACGTCGCCAGATGCGCACCAAGCACTCAAACTAAGCCAGCACGCTCACCCCTAGACAGCCGTTGCGCATCCGTTGTGCAGCGGCTTTTGTATGTCCGGTGCCGGCCCACGCCAACCCATTGATAGCGGAACCCGCCAGCCATGACTCAATTCGAGGCCGTTGAACAGCAGCTGCAACAGCTGCGTCGCCAAATTCTTGCCTACGACCACCAATACTATGTGCTGGATGCGCCCACGGTGCCGGACGCCGAATACGACCGCCTATTTAACCAGCTCAAACAGCTGGAAGCCGAACACCCGCAGCACATCACAGCCGATTCGCCCACCCAGCGCGTAGCCGGTCAGCCACTGGCGGCGTTTAGCCAAGTCCGCCATGCGGTGCCCATGCTGAGCTTGGGCAATGCCTTTGTTGAGGCCGACATGCAGGCTTTTGTGCAGCGGGTGGGGCAGGTTGATGACACAGCGGCCATGACCGACCTATTTGCCGAGCAGCAAACACAGAGTGAATTTTGCTGCGAGCCCAAGCTGGATGGTTTGGCGGTTAGCATTCTGTACCACAACGGTGTGCTGGTGCAGGCGGCAACCCGGGGTGATGGAGAAACCGGCGAGGATATTACCCACAACGTGCGCACCATCCGCAATGTGCCGCTGCGCCTGCAGGGCGACGATTGGCCGGAGACGCTGGAAGTGCGTGGCGAGGTCTACATGCCACTGGCCGGTTTTGAGGCGTTGAACGAGCGCATGCGCAGCGACAACGGCAAGCCGTTTGCCAACCCGCGCAATGCAGCCGCCGGCAGTCTGCGTCAGCTGGATGCACGCATTACCGCCACTCGCCCGCTGGAGTTTTGCAGCTATGGCAGCGCCAGCAGCGGCCTGGCCGCGAGCCACAGCGCTACGTTGGAACGGCTCAGGGGCTGGGGCATTCCGGTCAGTGCCGAGTTGCGCGTGGTGCGGGGTTTGCAGGGCTGCCTAAACTATTACGCCGACATTGGCCGCCGCCGTAGCCAGCTGGCCTACGAAATTGACGGTGTGGTGTTTAAGGTCAATGCAGTCGAGTTGCAGCAGGAGCTGGGTTTTCGTGCCCGTGAGCCGCGCTGGGCCATTGCTTACAAATTTCCCGCCCAAGAAGAAATCACCCTGTTGCAGGATGTGGAGTTTCAGGTGGGCCGCACCGGCGCAATTACACCGGTGGCGCGACTCAAACCCGTGCAGGTGGGCGGCGTCACTGTCTCCAACGCCACACTGCACAATATGGATGAAATCCAGCGCTTAGGGCTGATGATCGGTGACAGCGTGATTATCCGCCGTGCCGGGGATGTGATTCCCAAAGTGACGCAGGTGGTGCTGGAGCGCAGGCCGGATACAGCCCGCGCCATTCAGATGCCCGCGCAGTGTCCAGACTGCGGCGCAGAGGTAGAGCGCACGCAGCTGGTGCGGCGTAGCAAGGGCCGCGAACAGATCAGCGAAGGAGCCATCTGGCGTTGTGTCGGTCGGCTGAGCTGCCCAGCGCAGCTCAAGCAGGCGCTGCTGCACTTTGTCTCGCGCAAGGCCATGGATATGGATGGCTTGGGCGAAAAAATCATTGATCAGCTGGTCGAGCGTCAGCTGGTACGCGCCCCGGCTGATCTGTACCGCTTGAGCGCCGAACAGGTGATGGCGCTAGACGGTTTTGCCGAGCTGTCTACCCAAAACCTGCTGGCTACGGTGGCGAACGGAAAAACCCCAGAGCTGGCGCGCTTTTTGTTTGCGCTGGGTATTCCCGAGGTGGGCGAAGAAACCGCAAAAACTTTGGCCCGCACGCTGGGCTCGCTGGCACGTATCCGGCAGGCACTGCCACACACCCTGCTGTGGCTGCCTGATGTGGGCAGCGAAGCCGCCCATGAGATTTACAACTTCTTCCATGATGCCCATAACACCCGCGCGCTGGATGACCTGCTGGCCTGCGGCGTGCAGCCGCAAGAGTCCGGTGAGGTTGCCGCGGCGCTGCTGGGGTCGGTTAGCCTGGCCGCGTTTATCGAACAGTGGCAGGTTAGCGGCATTGCCCGTACCGGTGCCCAGCGCTTGGCCGAACATTTTGGCAGCCTAGAGCGCCTGCTGTCCGCCGACTGGCTGGATTTGAGCGCGGTGCCCAAGCTGCCCGAAAAAGCGGTGCGTGCGCTGCGCCTGTACTTGCAGGATACCGAGAACCAGAACGCTATCCGTCAGGCCGAACAGCAGCTGTTGGACTTTGGCCTGCACTGGAGCTGCGAAAAGGGGCAGGGTGCCAGTGCGCCGCTGGATGGCCAGACCTGGGTACTGACCGGTACCCTGACCGGCATGAGTCGCAGCGAAGCCAAGGCGCAGCTGGAGGCGCTGGGTGCCAAGGTGGCAGGTTCGGTATCGGCCAAAACGACGGTGGTGGTGGCCGGCGAGGCGGCTGGCTCCAAGCTGGCGAAGGCACAGGAACTGGGCATCGAAGTGCTCGACGAGCAGACCTTTGCACAGCGCCTGCAACAGTTGGCAGGTTAGGCTGCCAGGACCAGCGGCGGGTGCTGGCACAGGAGGGGGTCTGTGCAGCGTGCCGGCAGTGAGCGGATAACCGGCCCAGGGGACGAGGTGCCGCTGGTCAGATAACAAAGAAGGGTGCCATCAGGCACCCTTCTTTGTTTGTGGCTGCGGGTATCAGAACTTGTCAAACACACCCAGAATGCTGCCCAGCCACATGTGGCACAGGATACTGGCAACATAGCCCAAGAAGATCGCAGGCAACCAGCGCAGGTGGCTCATGAAGGTGTAGTGGCCACGGGCTGCGCCCATCAGCGCTACACCGGCGGCTGAGCCGACCGATAGCAGGCTACCACCAACACCGGCAGTCAGGGTCACCAGCAACCAGTGACCATGGCTGATGGCTGGGTTCATTTCCAGTACGGCAAACATCACCGGAATGTTGTCCACCACGGCAGAGATGATGCCGATGCCAACCGCAGCCCAGGTGGCACCCAGACCATCAAACAGCACGACAGATACCAGTTGCAGGTAGCCCAGATAGCCCAGACCGCCTACACACATAACCACGCCGTAGAAGAACAGCAGGGTGTCCCACTCGGCCTTGGCAACGGGGTTGAATACGTCAAAAGGCACCACGCTACCCAGGTACTTGAGTTGCTCTTCGTCTTGATTTCTTTCGGCACGGCGACGCTTGCGAGCCAGTGATTTAGGCAGCGTCATACGCAGGAAGTAGCCGAAGAACTGCAGGTAACCCAGACCGACCATCATGCCGAATACAGGCGGCAGGCCGAGGAACTGGTGACCCAGAACAGCAGTAAGGATGGTCAGCAGGAACAGGGCGATGATGCGGCGTGCGCCACGCTTCAGTTCCACTTTTTCATTGAAGGACTCTGGCTTGCCGGCAGGAATGAAGAAGTTCATGATCAGCGCGGGAACCGCGAAGTTCAGCACCGCAGGCAGGAACAGGTCAAAGAACTCAAGAAACTCGACGCGACCGGCTTGCCATACCATTAGCGTGGTGATGTCACCGAACGGGCTGAAAGCACCGCCAGCGTTGGCCGCCACAACAATGTTGATACAGCACATGGCAATGAATTTGCCCTGGCCTTCGGCCACCTTGAGCACCACAGCGCACATCAGCAGGGCGGTGGTCAGGTTATCGGCAACCGGCGAGATGAAGAAGGCCATGATGCCCGTCAGCCAGAACAACGTGCGGTAGCTGAAGCCCTTTTGTACCATCCAAGCGCGCAATGCATCGAAGGTACGACGCTCTTCCATGGCGTTGATGTAGGTCATCGCCACCAACAGGAACAGCATCAGCTCGGTAAAGTCGAGGAAGTTGACGCTAAAGGCTTCTTTAGTAGCTTTGGCATCCGGGCTGACGATACCGACCAGCAACCAGATGAGACCGGCGCCAATCAGCATCGGCTTGGACTTGCGCAGCTGCAGTTTTTCTTCACCGACCACCACCAGGTAGGCAATGACAAAAACAAAAACAGCCAAGTAGCCCCAAAGGGTGCTGGTGGCATCTAGGTGTTGAACTTCGTTAGCAAGCACAGGGGTTGAGAGCAACGCTGTGGCAAGCAACATGGACAGTTTTCTGAACATGGGATTCTTCTTCAGGTTGGCCAAAGGGAGTGCAGTTTCCGGACGGGAGCTGCGGACGGCGGCAAAGTGTAGCAGGGTGCCTGCTGCATTGCATGGGAGGACGAACGCCCGCAAGCTGAAAAATTGTTTACAAATATCTTTTTTATGCCTTTTTTGTGTGTGTATTGCTTTTAATACAATGGGTTACCTTGGTTTTGGATGTGTTTTTGGCCTTGGCGAAGGCGGGGGTGTTTTGTGAAAACTTTATACTGAGCAAGGCTTTGGGGGAGGTGAGCCGTGGCGCGCACCGTGCGATGAGGCTTGTCTGCAAGCGTGGTGAAAATGCAGAATGCACCGGCCTCGTGCTTGCGCGCTGTACGACGCGGCTTGCCCCCGCGGCATGGATTTCTAGGATAAATATAAGTAATGGAATCTGTCGAAACACCGGCTAACGGAGTATGTAAAAGGGGTCAGGTACATTTATGAAAATTTTTCTTTACCTGCTGGGGGCGTTTGCCCTCATCAGTTTTATCACTATGTTGTTCAGTCCGGCAGAGGCTTGGTGGCCGGACAGCAAAGACCGCAAATACGACAACGGATAAGTGCGGCAATGAGCAATGCCATAGGTTTGGTGCAAGGAAATGCATGACTCAAAGAACCCTGCGATTACGCGCAGGGTGACGGGGTTAATCTTTTTCTACTATAGGCTCAGCACAACCAGGTTGCCCGTCCTTTCGCGGGCTACACAGAATGCCGAAGAAATACAGGGCAAACAGGCCAAAAGCGGCCATCCACAACACGCCGGAAACCACCAGCAGCGGGCTATACCAGGGCAGCAGGCTGTATACACCGGCCAGTGCCCGCACCATGGCGGCGGCAATCAGCAATAGCGCAGTCAGTGGCAGCCAGGGACGACGATCCAGCCAGAGGCCGGAGTGAATGCGCGAAACAATGCACATGATGGTGAAAATCACCAGCCCCATGCTGCCGGCCAGCAACAGGTGGCGTGCTGCCGACGGCAAAATCGGTGTGCCCATGTAAGCTGCGCCCAGTGCGCCATAGCCCAGCGCCATCAGCCAGTAACTGCCATACAGCATCAGTGCCAGACGGCTCAGCAGTGGTTTGCCAATGTGCCAGTCATTGAGCAGGTGCAGCACTGCGGCCATGGCGGCCAGTGCCGTCCAGCCGGTAACCGGGTTGTTGCCCAGTGCCAGTTCGGTACCGGCGCAAAGCAGAATGCAGGCCATGGCCAGATTGCGCCGCGGCGGGCGGGCCAGATAAATGGCGGCGTCCGGATCGCTGATGCTGCGGCTGGACTCGACCAGATTGTTGACGACGCTCATCGAGACGCGGCTGGCTGCCAAGATGATCAGCACCATAAACAGATGGGCAGCGGCGTACAGCCAGTTGAGTGCGCTACCGTGCAGGTGCAGATGGATGAAAAAACCGCTTTGGATACTGGCCAGCGCGACTACCGCCAACGGGAAGCTGATGTGCCGACGCTGTGGGGCTTGCCAGGTGGGCGGCACGATGCGCCAGAGCAGAAAGGCCCAGAAGGCCAGATTCAGCAGCAATGCCGGCCAGAACGAGATCCAGCCGGCCAG
>JAHAYO010000118.1 GCA_018384595.1 Thiopseudomonas sp. | reverse complement strand
TTTGCTGAGGAATAGCAGCGGCGTTATTGATGGGCTAACTGCCGGCACACATCCGCAAATGTGCCAATATCTATAAACTCCGCGCAGTCTTTTGCCGGCTGTTGGCTGTCTGGCGTGGCCACGCAGCGCAGGTGCGTGATGCCGTAGCGTTGCGCGCTACGCAGTACGGCCAGGCTGTCGTCAATAAAGAGTGTGCGCTGCGGGTCAAAAGAAAATTGCTGCTGTAGCGCCTGCCAGAACAGCGGATTTTCCTTCGGATAACCATAATCATGCGAGCTGATGACGGCATTGAGCAGAGGAGCCAAGGCAACCCGGTCGAGCTTGATGTCCAGTGACTGGCGGTGGGCGTTGGTAATCAGTGCGGTGCGTTTTCCGGCCTGGCGCAGAGCCTGTAAAAACTCCATTGCGTGCGGGCGTGGCGCGATACGCCCAGCCTGCGCGCGCTTCATGTCACGGATCGGTAATTGCAGACGCTTGGTCCAAAATTCCACACAATACCACTCCAGCGTGCCGGCGTAGCGGGCTAGCAGCGGTACTAGCTGTTGGCGTGACGCCTCGACTGTGCAGCCCTGTTTGTGGGCATGGCACTGGTGCAGGTAGTCGAGCCAGAAAAAGTTGTCGAAATGCAGGTCAAGCAGGGTGCCGTCCATGTCCAGCAGCACGGTATCAATGTGTGACCAAGGCAGGGTATTGGGCATTGCGGGTTCTTATAGGTAGCGGATTTTGCGTATGATAGCCGCAATTTTCCATGGAGTCAGAGATGCGCATTAAGCCAGAAATACTTGCCTGTGAAGAAGTGGCCCGCACCCAGATTTTTCGGGTTGAGCAATTGCAACTCAAATTCAGTAATGGCCAGCAACGTACCTACGAGCGCCTGCGTGGCAAGGCTGATGGCCATGGCGCGGTGATGGTGGTGGCGTTGACGCACGACCGGCAGGCGGTGTTGATCCAAGAATATTGTGCGGGTAGTGAGCGCCACGAATGGTCGCTGCCCAAGGGGCTCATTGATGCCGGTGAGACGCCTGAGCAGGCCGCCAACCGTGAGTTGCAAGAAGAAGCGGGCTTTGCGGCACGTTCGCTGGAATACCTGTGTGATTTGTCGTTGTCGCCAGGCTATATGAGCCAGCGCATCAGCTTGGTGCTGGCGCGTGACCTGTACCCGTCGCGGCTGGAAGGCGACGAGCCGGAGCCCATGGGGGTGCGTACCCATGACTTGCACGACTTACTGGGCTTGCTGCGTGATCCCGAGTTTTCTGAAGGCCGTGCGCTGGCCGGGCTGTACATCGTGCGCGACCTGCTCGCCGAGCGGGGTGAGCTGTGATGAATGCAGATGCGCTGGCGGCCCTGCTGGAGCTGGTTCATCAAGCGGGGCAGGCGACCCTGCCGTTTTGGCGTCAGGATGTGGCGGTTACCCGCAAGGCGGACGACAGTCCGGTCACTGCTGCCGATATGGCTGCACACCACATTTTGGCCGCCGGCCTGCCGCAGATTCTGGATATTCCGCTGCTGTCGGAAGAGGATAGCGATATTGCGCTGGCGCAGCGCCAGTCCTGGACGCGCTGGTGGCTGGTGGACCCCCTGGATGGTACCAAGGAATTTATCGCCGGTAGCGATCAATACACCGTTAATGTAGCGTTGATTGAGGACGGGCGGGTGCTGTTTGGGGCCGTTGGCGTGCCGGCGGCGGGGCTGTGTTATTACGGTGGTGCCGGGCAGGGCGCTTTTGTCACGGATGGAACCGAGGTGCGCGCGATTGCCGTGTCGCCGGTACAGCAGCCGTTGCGGGTGGCGGGCAGCCGTAGCCATGGCAGTGCCGAACAGGAGCAGCTGGTGGCCAGACTTCAGCAGCAAGGCCCGCTGGAGCTGATCAGTGCTGGCAGCTCGCTCAAGTTTTGCTGGCTGGCAGAGGGTCGGATTGATCTGTACCCGCGTCTGGGCCCCACGTCGCAATGGGACACTGCCGCCGCGCAAGCTGTGGTGGAAGGTGCCGGTGGTCAGGTGTTGGATTGGCAGGGTCAGCCGCTGGAGTACAGCGCGCGTGACAGCTACCTCAATCCGTTTTTTGTCGCCTTGCCCAACGATGACAGCTTACGCCAACGGGTGTTGGCCGCTGCGTGCTGAAAGCGCAGTGCTTAGCGTTTGGGTACGCAGGAGTGCTTGAGCGTGGGCGATTCCCTGCTTAAGCACGGCCAATACCCGACCATAGTCTCAAGGCCGGCAGCGATAAAACCAAGCACACTAAACACAATAAAAAACCGGTTTGAAACGGGCTATGAACAATAATAAAACTCCTGATCTACTCAAGGTCATTCTTGCAGGCGCCCTCGTGTTACTGGTTGTCCATACACTGGGGCGTTTCATTTATACCCCGCTTTTGCCCTGGCTGATCCGCGACGGCATGCTCACGATCAAGCAGGGTGCCGACGTGGCCAGCTGGAATTATCTGGGTTATCTGACGGGCGCGATTATGGCCATGCGCTGGCATCGCCTAGAACAGATTCGTGCCATTCTGCCGTGGGCACTGGGCGTCAATGTCTTTTGTACGCTGTTGCAAACCCAGACCGAAAGTTTTGAGTTGCTGTCTTTTTTGCGGCTAATTAACGGTATTAGCAACGGCATTGTGTTCGTTCAGGCACCGGCACTGATTCTGGAATGGCTGGCGCGCCACGGTCGGGCCAGCGCCAGCGGCTTGGTGTATTTGGGCGTCGGGGCGGGACTGCTTGTATCCAGCGGCTTGGTGAGCTTGCCCGCCGATTGGCTCGTTGGCGCCCAGCGTTGGTGGCCGGCGTTTCTGCTCAGCGTGCCACTGGCGATCTGGGGTTGGAAACAGCTGGCGCAACTGGATGTGCCGCCACCAATACAGCTGGACAGCTCCGGCAAACCACCCAGTACCCGCCTGCTGGACCGCGACAGTACGCCGTTATTTTTGTCCTATGCCGGTGCCGGCATGGGCTACATCCTACCGATGACCTTTTTGCCCACGCTGGTGTCGCAGCTGGACGACTTGCCGGAGTTTCTGGTGGGCGGCAGCTGGCTGGTGGTGGCACTGGCGACCCTGCCGGCCCCCTGGATCTGGAACAAGGCCGGTACTCTGTTGGGCGACAGTCCGGCGCTGCGCCTTAACTATGGTCTGCAGCTGCTGGGCGTATTGGCCGTGCTGGTCATGCCAAGCACGTTGGGCGTGCTGCTGTGTGCGCTGCTGGTGGGCGGCACTTTTCTGGGTACCGTGCTCTTGTCGCAACGGCTGGCGCGTACCCTACACCCGCATCAGGGGCCAAGACTGTCGGCGGCACTGGTCGCGCTATATAGTGTGTTCCAGCTGTGCGGCCCTTGGCTAACCAAACAATGGTTGGACAGTGGTGGCACCTTGCAGGGCGCATTCTGGCTGGGTGCTGGCGCGCTGATATGGGGTTTGTTCTGGGCGTTATGGGTGCCTAATAAACGCGCGTGAATAGCCTGCGTCTTGCAACGGCCGTTTAAGGCAGAGTCTTCGTTCAGATCAAGTTTTTGCCGATATTTAATGTGAACATGTGTCATGTCGGGCCCGGCTGAGCTAAAATTTGCAGCGTAATTAATAATTATTCTTGTGGCTGCATTGCGCACCACATTGCGGGATCCGGCAGCGCCGGACGGGCTTTGGGCCTGACAAAATCCTGCCTACATTCTCAAGTGATGATCATGACTGAAAACGCTGAATTTGATTTTGACAAGTTGCGGGAAAATGCCGCGGGTGCTGGGCAGTTGCTCAAGGCGCTGGGCAATCCGGACCGCTTGTTATTGCTGTGCCAGCTGGTAGAGGCGGAGATGAACGTGGGCGAGTTGGAGCGCAGACTGGGCATCGTACAGCCCACCCTGTCGCAACAACTGGGCGTGTTGCGCCGCGAAGGGCTGGTGGATACTCGCCGTGATGGCCGGCAAATTTTTTACCGCATCAGCAGCCCCGAAGCAATGGCGGTGATCGAAACGCTGCATGGACTGTATTGCGCGCCCGATGCTCAGGGCAACAAAGCACGCTAAATCTGCAGCACAATGATTTGCTTGCGAGTATTTTATTTCTTTGCATAATAATGGGCGGCTGTCTAAACTGCAGCTGTCAATAATCTGGAGGGATATGCAATGAAGGTAAATATGGCAACTTGGGATCGTGCTGCCCGTGTGGTGGTTGGCCTAGTGCTGATTGCCCTGACTCTGACGGGTGTGATTGGTCTGTGGGGCTGGATTGGCGTGGTACCTGTGGTAACGGGCGGCCTTGGCATGTGTCCTGCGTATTCGATTTTTGGTTTCAGTACCTGTAAAAAGTGCTGCGCCAAGCCATAACAAGTCTGTACTGAACAGCTCCTGCGGGAGCTGTTTTTGTTGCTGCTTATACAACAGGCCGACCTTCGATGATCGGCAGCCATCTTCAGCTTGCCTGCAACGGGCAGTACGCATTTTCTCCATGGCGGCAATAGACTTTCTTTATGAAGCCTTTGTGAAATAACCATTACCCCTGTAAGGGGGTTTTGGTTATCGTGTCGCTGTCTTGATTAGGGTCAACTCGTGATTTCGGCTTTTCAAGCACTGTAACCCAGTACGTTTCATACTAAAGAAGGGCTACCTCTATGAAAAAAATTACCATTCTTGCTCTAAGCGTCAGCTTTGCTACTGCAGCTCTGGCAGCGCAGCGCAACGAACCCATCCAGCCTATTGAGCCCGCTCCAGTAACCGACCAAGCCAAGGTTGAGCTGGGCAAACAACTATTCTTTGATCCGCGTCTGTCCAAATCCGGCTTTATTTCCTGTAACTCCTGTCACAACCTGAGCATGGGTGGCAGCGACAACCTACCAACCTCCATCGGCCACAACTGGCAGGAAGGCCCGATCAACTCGCCTACCGTGCTTAACTCCAGCCTCAACCTCGCCCAGTTTTGGGATGGCCGGGCCGGTGATCTGAAAGAACAAGCCGGCGGCCCAATTGCCAACCCGATGGAAATGGGCTTTACCCACGACCTGGCTGTGGGCGTGATTGAGTCTATTCCGCAGTATGTGGAATCCATCAAGAGCGTGTACAAGGTAGACAAAATTAGCATTGATGAAATCACCGATGCCATTGCTGAGTTCGAAAAAACGCTGGTAACCCCCAACGCCCGTTTTGACCAGTGGCTCAAGGGTGATGACAAGGCGCTCACTGCCTATGAGCTGGAAGGCTACAACCTGTTCAAGAGCGTGGGCTGCACCGCCTGCCACAATGGCGTCAACGTCGGCGGTAACTCGTTCCAGAAAAAATGGGCCTGTACGAAGAGTACGTGACCAAGAATCCAGCCGAAGGCGTCGCTGGCCTGAGCGGCCGGGACACTGACCGTTTCAAGTTCAAGGTGCCTACCCTGCGTAACGTTGAACTGACCTACCCCTACTTCCATGATGGCGCTTATTGGAAACTGGAAGAGGCAGTGGATGTGATGGCGCGCTTGCAGTTGGGCCGCCAGCTGGAAAAAGACGAGATTGGCAAGATCACTGCCTTTATGAAGACGCTGACCGGCGAGCAGCCGAGTTTCCAGCTGCCGATGCTGCCACCGTCTAACAACAACACGCCAATACCGCAGCCGTTCGCTAAAAAATAAAGGCTGCTTATACAAAAAGCCGGCTCTGCTTAGACGCCGGCTTTTTTGTGGCTGCGAATTGGCGCTTGTGCCTGTTAAGGCTGGACAGGGCGCAGTAGCGGGGCAAACTCAGCCGCTGGCATGGGTTTGCCGTACAGATAGCCCTGAGCCAGAGCACAATGGTTTTGCCGCAAAAACTTTGCTTGTTCAGTGGTTTCTACGCCCTCAGCTTGCACCTGTAGGCACAGGCTCTTCGCCAGAGCGATGATGGCCTTGATGATGGCGATATCGCTTTGCTCGGCGGGCAGGTTTTGCACAAAGGCACGATCAATTTTAAACTTATCGACCGGCAGGTGCTTGAGACGGCCCAAGGATGAATAGCCGGTGCCAAAGTCGTCAATCGCCAGCCGCACACCGGTTTCGCGCAGGCTGCGCAGCAGTTGGATGGACTGGTCTGGGTCGCCCATCATGGCGCTTTCGGTAATTTCCAGTTCCAGCAGGGCTGCTGGCAGTTGGCTGTCGCTGAGCGCTGCCTGCAGGCAGGTTTGCAGCATGTCGCCACGGTCGAACAGGCGGCTGGAAATATTGACCGAAACAAAATCCAGTTTTAGACCCTGTTCGATCCAGTGCTGAGCTTGTTGGCAGGCTTCACGCAGCACCCAGGTATCAATGGCGCTGATCAGGCCGGTTTCTTCGGCCACCGGAATAAACTCGAACGGCATGACCAAGCCACGCTCAGGGTGCTGCCAGCGTACCAGCGCCTCGCAGCCGATCACCTGTTGCTGGTGTAGGTCATATACCGGTTGGTAAAACACCAGCAGTTGGTTTTCGTCGATGGCGGTACGCAGCTCGTTGGCGGTGCGCAATTTGCGTGCGGCGGCATCGGTGAGGGCGCTGTTGTAGAAGGCATAACAGGCGCGGCCGGCAGCTTTGGCTTGAGTCAGGGCGGTTTCGGCGTTGCGGAAAATTTCTTCGGCAGCGCTACCCATATTGGGGTACAGGCAGATGCCAATGCTGGCGGTCATGAAAATGTCTTGCTGGTTGACCAGAAAGGGCAGCTTGAACAGAGCCATGATTTTTTCTGCCAGATCCGCTGCCTGTACGTTGCTGGTGCAGCTGTCGCAGATCAGGGCAAACTCGTCGCCACCAAAGCGGCTTAGCGTATCCAGTGGGTCTATGATTTTTTGAATGCGGGCGATGATCAGTTTCAGCAGCTCGTCGCCCCGCGCATGGCCCAGGCTTTCGTTGATGATTTTGAAGTGGTCGATATCAATGACCAGCAGTGCTGCGCATTTTTTCGCCTTGCTGGCACGCTGCAGCGACAACTTGAGGTGCTCGTGCAGCAGGGTACGGTTAGGCAGGCTGGTTAGCGGGTCATAGTGAGCGAGGAAACTCAGCTCGGATTGCGAATGCTTGAGCAGCGCGATGTCGGAAAAAACAGCCACGCGGTGGGTAATCAGGCCGTGCTCGTCGCGCAGCTGGGCAATGGTTTGCAGCTGGGGCAGCACCTCGCCGCTTTTGCGTCGGTTCCAGATTTCACCGGTCCAGCTGTCTTTGCTATACAGCGAGCGCCACATTTCGGCGTAAAACTCTTTACTGTGGCGGCCCGATTGTAGGGCGCGGGGGGTAAGGCCGATGATTTCGTCGCTGGCATAGCCGGTAATGGTGCTGAATGCTGGGTTGACGAAGGTGATGATATTGTTGGCATCGGTAATCAGCACGCCCTCGTGTGTGCTGTCAAACACCACATTGGCCAAGCGCAGGCGCTCGGCCTTGGCCCGTTCTTCACTGATGTCGGCGGCTATGCCGATGAAGCGCTCGGGCTTGCCATTGCGGATAAACAGTTGACCACGGGAGTGAATCCAGCGGTAGCTGCCATCGCGGTGGCGCATGCGATAGGTATTTTCGTAGGGGCAATCTTGGCTGCTTTCAAACAGTGCGTGGATACGCCGATAGACATGCTCACGCTCATCCGGGTGCAGCAATCCCTGCCAGCCCTGCTGGTTGTTGGCAAATCCGCTTTGCGGGTAGCCGAGCATGGCGCAGTAAGAAGCAGAAAAATAAATGCTGGTATTACCGTCGGCCAGCTGCCACTCCCATAGGCATTCGCCGGCGGAGTCTAGGGCCAGTTGCAGTTGTTTTTTTTCGTCAAGTAAGTGGTTTTGCGCGTGCTTACGCGCATGCAGGCGATGGCGCAGCGCGATAAATAGGAGGGCGCTGCTGATGAGGGCGGTCAGTACCGGCAGGACGAACAAAAAAGGTGTGCTGAAGGTGCCGTAATGAAACAGCAGGGCGCAGGCCGTGAGCATAATGCTGGCGGCTACAAAAAAAACAACGCTGGTGAGGGCGGGGAAGTCCGGCTTCATGGTGCAGTACTGACGTCGGGCGATGGCATAGCAAATTTTATATCAATTGCAGCAATTAAGACACTGGAATAGTGTCGTGCTGCTGGCATCCGGTGAGCTGCCCGATTCAGGCCTGAATATGGAAAAAATATTCTTGCCCGATTTTTTTCAGGCTTGCGTGCAAGGCGATAACCGTGGGCAACGGCCTCTTCGGGCACTTTACGAAACGAGCCTGGGCAGTCGGTAATCACCTGCAGCAGTTCGCCTTTGTTCATATCCTGCAGGGCTTCCAGTGTATAGATGACGGGATACGGGCAGGATTCGCCGCGCAGGTCTAGGGTGAAGTCGGCGTGCGGCTCGTGGCTCATGGGGCGGTGTTTCTCTGGCGTGCTAGGGTGTGGTGGTAGCGTTTTTCGGTCAGTAGTGTCAGGCCATACAGCAGTGTCAGCATACCGAACAGCGCGCCCAGCCCCAGCAATTTTTGTTCGCTAGAAAAGAAGACTGCTACCAGTACCAGCCAGGCTAATGCTAGTAGAGCGCCTAGCCAGGGTTGAATGAGGCGTTGTTGGTGGTGCGTAGGTCGGGTGGCTCCGGCCGTTAGTGACGGGCGGCCATTCCACCAGCGTTGACGGGTCAATTTAGCGCCCCAGTAGGTGCCTATGCCGGTGGCGACGATGAAAATCCACGAATGCAGAGAAAACTGCGGTACGCCGGTGAAGAAGGCGGCCAGATTACAGCCCATCGCCATGCGCGCGCCGAAGCCAGCCACGATGCCGCCGACAAAGCCCTGCACGTAGCGGCGTTTTTGTTGGGGTAGGCGGATTTTGAAGCTGTTGCTGAGCAGTACGGTGGTGAGTGCGCCGGCAAACATGCCCCAGACAATCCAGCCATCGGTGCGGCTCCAGGTGTCGCCCTGCAAGGTGACGGTTTGGAAATACTGCCCGCCGGTGGGGTCGACGCCGAGCAGGATCAGCAGGTCGCCGCCCAAACGGGTAAATTCGTTGGTTACCGCCCAGACGGTGGAGGTAAGGACAAAATATAGGGCGCTGAGTAGACCGGCAAGAATCAGGACGTGATAAGGATTCCAGTAGCGCTGGAAGAGAATGCGGTAAAGGGTTTTCATGGCGCAGCTTTGCTGAAGACAAAAAGCAAAAAAGCCGCTGATTAAGCGGCTTTTTTGTGTTTTATATGGTGCCCAGAGACGGAATCGAACCGCCGACACGGGGATTTTCAATCCCCTGCTCTACCGACTGAGCTATCTGGGCAACGGGGCGG
>JAHAYO010000115.1 GCA_018384595.1 Thiopseudomonas sp. | reverse complement strand
CAGCACCTCAATCGGACACCTGAAACCAAAGCGCTGGCGTGGTCGCCTGTTCAGCGAAAACGCAATTTCATCACCCAGCTGCTGGGTGAAGTCCGGTGTTTCAGCTGGCTTGCTGCGATCAGTGCAGTACCACGCCGTTGACGCAACAGCGGTCTTCCCTGACGCCGCTGTCCCAGCTGTTAAACCTGTTGGCCCAAGATGCCAACCGGGCTGTATTGCACGATGGTTTGCTGGATTTGGCCATGTGGCGCTTGTCTTCCATGCGCAGCATTCCGCTGGGTACGGCGTATGTCATCTGGACCGGAATCGGTGCGGTGGGTGCGTTTTTGGTGGGGTTGGTATTTCTGGCCGAGCCGGTGAGTGTGCTGTGCATTACGGCGGCTATGCTGATTGTTACGGGTCTGGTGTTAATGCAGTTGTCTAGCACTTGAGCCGCCAGCGCAGAGCTCAGGGGGCTTTGTCGGCTGAGTCATCAATATGAAACGCATGCAACAAACGGTGGGCCACCGGTGTCAGCAGAATTGCAGTGATCACGATAAAGAACAGGCTGGCATAAAAACCGTAAAAGCCCAGAAAAATCTGACCAGGCACGCTCTGTGGCTGGGTCAGGTGGCCAAAGCCAAACAGCAAAAAACTGGTATGCATAAAGGCCAGGCTCCATGAGTGGCCTTCAAAATGCCAATAACCCAGCATGCCGAGCAGCAGGGACAGGCCGGTAAGCAACAAGACGGTGAACAGATGCTGAAACATGCGCCAGATGAATGCGCGACGGCTGATTAAAGGTTCAAGTCTGGATTCGTACATGCTGGCTCTCCTGATGGGTGCGCGCATCATGCCATAAGTGCGGGCTTAGCCGCGCTGGGGGTGGATTCCATTGTGCGTGTTGCAGCCATGCTGCAACCTCAGCCAAATAGTGCGCCAGCTAGGCCGGAGTCGTCTTGCGCATCACCCGTAGCGCATCCCATGAATACACCGCCAGCGCCGCCCAGATAAAACCGAAAAACACCCAGGAGCTGCGGTCAAACGGCTCATCAAACCAGAGCACGGCCAGCAACAGCAGTACGGTCGGCGTGATGTACTGCAAAAACGCGATGGCAGAATAGGGCAGGTGCTTGGCGGCTTCGTTGAAGCACAGCAGCGGCAGCAGGGTGATGGGGCCGGCGGCGGCCAGCCAGAGCATGTGTCCGGTGCCCCAAAAGGCTGGCTGGCTGCTGTCGGCCTCTGGATGCAGCCACAGCCAGCCCAGCGCCAAGGGCAACAGCAGCCAAGTTTCAATGGCCAACCCAGGCAGCGCGGCGACCGGAGCCTGTTTGCGGATCAAGCCGTAAAAGCCGAAGGACAACGCCAACACCAGTGCCACCCAGGGCAATACCCCCAGCTGGATGATCTGCAGGCTGACGCCGGTTGCCGCCAGCGCGACGGCCACCCATTGCAGAGGGCGTAGCCGCTCGCCCAAAAACAGCATGGCCAGCACCACATTAACCAGCGGGTTGATGTAGTACCCCAAGCTGGCCTCCACCATATAACCGTTATGCACCGCCCACACATAGGTGAGCCAGTTGCAGGCAATCAGCGCGCCGGACAGGGTCAGCGCCAGCAGCCGCCGAGGATGCTCCAGCAGACTACGCAACCAGCCGGGATGACGCCAAATAGCCAGCAGCAGCGCCCCCACCAGCGCCGACCAGAGCACGCGGTGCACCACCACTTCCAGCGCTGGAATGCCGTCCAGCGACTTGAAATACAGAGGGAACAGACCCCAGGTGCAATAGGCGGTTAAGCCTAAGATGTAGCCTCGGCGGGTGTTGACGGGAGAGCTCATAACAGCGGCCTTGTAACGCGAAAAGACGGGAGGCGAGGTGGCGGTCAGTGTACTCCTGTTTGCCGTGGCGCGTGTGGGTGGGTCGGCTTCGTTCGCGGTGGCGCAGACTTGCGCTGCCCTGTCGCAGGCGAGAGGCAGCGTCACTGTGCTAATTTAGCCGCCTGTTTGGAATGGGAGAGCGGCCATGTTGCCTGTTAAAAATACCCGTAGCCTGATGTGGCTGGTCAAGGGGGGGCTGGCGGTTCTGCTGCTGGCGATCGTATTGCTGATGTTCATTCTGTGGTCAAGCTCGAAGGATGATGCCGGAGCACAGGCCCAGCGCGAGGCGGGCATTGTCATGCTGGCCGAACCGCGCGCGTTGCCGCTGTTGGAGTTGGCCTATACCGCGGGCGGTAGTTGGCCGCAGCCTGCAGCACCAGGGCACTGGCAACTGGTGTTTTTTGGTTACACCTATTGCCCCGATATTTGCCCGACCACGCTGGCCGAGCTGCGGCAGATTTATCAGCGCCTGCCGGGTGCGGTACGTGACCGGCTGCAGGTGGTGATGGTGACCGTGGACCCGCACCGTGACACGCTGGAGCAGTTGCGTGCTTACCTGGATTTTTTTGAGCGTGACTTTGCAGGTGTCAGCGGCGATCTGGCGGACATTCAAACGCTGAGCCAGGCGCTGAGCATACCGTTCATTCCTGGCGATACCGAAAAGCCCGGCTATACCGTTGACCACAGCGGCAATCTGGCGATTATCGGGCCTGATGGCCGTCAGGCAGGCTTTGTACGCGCTCCGCTGCAGGTGGATGCACTGATTGAACAGCTGCCGTTGCTGCTGGACTGAGACCGGACTGCTGCTTGAGGGCTGACAGCTGCCTGTGCGGCAGTGCTCAGCGTAGCGGGTTGAATAGCAGCAAGGCACACAGGATCAGCATGAATAGAGCGATACCGCCGTCCAGTGCCCGCCAGGCGCCAGGCTGGCGAAACACCGGCTGCAGCAGCCGCGCACCGAAGCCCAGCGCGGAAAACCAGACCAGGCTGGCGGCACAGGCACCTAGGCCATAGGCCCATTGCGCCATGCCCGGATAGCGGGTGGACAGGCTGCCCAGCAGCACCATGGTGTCTAGGTACACATGCGGATTGAGCCAGGTGAAGGCCAGACAGGCCAGCAATACCGAGCGGCGACTACTTTCGCTGTCGAGGCTGGCATTCAGGGCGCTGGTTCCGCGCCAAGCCCGTTGTGCTGCTTGCAGGCCATACCAGCCCAGAAAGGCCGCGCCGCCAAAACGCAGCGCGTGCAATAACGCCGGCCACTGCTGCACCAAGGCACCGATGCCGGCCACGCCAAGCAGGATCAGCAGTATATCGCTCAGGGCGCAGACGCTGACCACCAGGCCAACATGGCTGCGCTGCAAACCTTGGCGCAGTACAAAGGCGTTTTGTGCGCCGATGGCAATAATAAGGCCCGCGCCGGTGGCAAATCCGGCAGCGGTAGCGGTAATCAGCATGAAGCACCCTCAGGGCGGGAAAAGCCGGTATGGTGCCGCAACGTGATCTTTAAGTAAAACCAGAGCTTACAGCAGCAGGGTGGTGGCGATGACCAGCGCCATGACGACCGGCCAGCCGTACATGAGCAAGCGCCACGTGCCGGAGGCGTGCCACAGCTCCATGAAGCCATCAATGATGACGCCGGCCTTGATCACTGCAATCACCAAAATCACCGCCACTTGCAGCAGCAGGCTGCCAGCATGGCTGCCCCAGTAGACGGTGCCCAGCGTGAGCAGCATCAGAACCAGCCAGCAGCCGAGCAGCACGGCTTCGTGTTTTAGGCGGTTCATGGCGACCCCAGCAGATACACCAGCGGGAAGAGGATCACCCACACCAGATCAATCATGTGCCAGTAGAGCACGCCGGATTCCATTCCGCTGTAGCGGTGTGCGCCAAAGTGGCCGCGCATACACAGCACGCTGAGGATGCCCAGCACCACCAGCCCCAGCAGCACATGCAGAAAGTGGAAAGCCGTGGTCAGCCAGTACAGGGTGAAGAAGGTGTTGTATTCCAGATCAAAGCCGGCGCTGGCCAGATGGCTGTATTCGCCCAGCTTGAGCACCACATAGACCATGCCGCTGGCGATGGCTGCGATCAACAGCGCAGCGGCCTGACGGGCGTGGTTTTTGCGAACCCGCTCCACGGCCAGCGCCGCCAAAAAACCGGAGGTCAACAACCCTGCGGTCATGGCCCAGCCGGTGGAGCTGTCCAGCTGCGCACGGCCATCCATGAATACATCCGGCCTGAGCCACTGGGTCACGCTGAAGGCAAGGATAAACAGTGAAAAGGCAGCCAGTTCGGCCAAGATAAAGATCCACATGGCCAGATCCCCCGTTAGCTGGGGCTGGCCTGCCGGAGCGGCATCAGTCTTGACTGAAGTGGACATTGACCACATCCATCAAAGCGTGCACGGTTTGCAGGTCATCGGACAGCGGCTCGGCCAGGCAAGCCATGCAAGCCTGTTGCACGGGAACGCCGGCCTTGATTAAACGTGCAGCAAAGATCAGCAGGCGGGTGGAGGCGACTTCTTCCAGATCATGGTTTTCCAGCCGGCGAATGGCACCGCCCAGACGCACCAGCTGAGCGGCTTGACGTTCGTCGATGCCGGCCTCGGTGGCCACAATTTGCGTTTCCTGCTCGGCGCTAGGGTAGTCAAAGCGCATGGCGACAAAGCGCTGGCGGGTACTGGGCTTCATGCCCTTGAGCAGGTTCTGGTAACCGGGGTTGTAAGACACCACCAGCATAAAACTGTCCGGTGCCTGCAGGGTCTCGCCGGTGCGCTCGATAAACAGCTCGCGGCGGTCATCGGCCAGCGGGTGCAGCACTACGGTGGTGTCTTGGCGGGCTTCGACTACCTCGTCCAGATAGCAGATGCCGCCTTCGCGCACGGCGCGGGTTAGCGGGCCGTCCTGCCACCAAGTGCCGTCTGCGCCGATGAGGTGACGCCCCACCAGGTCGGTGGCGCTGAGGTCATCGTGACAGGCAACGGTATACAGCGGCAGGTTGAGCGTGTGCGCCATGTACTGGACAAAGCGGGTTTTACCGCAGCCGGTCGGCCCCTTGATCAGGGCGGGCAGCCGGTGCTTCCAGGCTTGCAGGAAGAGCTCTTCTTCATGGGCGATCTGCTGGTAATAGGGCTGTGCGTGGGGCATGACTAACTCCTACCTGAATGCTTGGTTGTTAGCCAGCTTAGCGCTCCGGTGACGGGGGACTCAAGCGCGCCCCAGACGCCAACTTGATTCCTATCAAGGTCAAACCGGATGTGCATTCTCTAGCATCTGCTCTAGCCAATATGAATGTTAACGCCGATTTAATCTTCAGCCGGTCATTGGTGCGAAAAGTTCGAGCTGGCTAAAGATATGTGCCGCCATAACACCAAACCTCTAGGAGAGATCATTATGAATATGACGACTCGCAAGATTGTAACGGGTGCGTTTGCAACCGCATCGCTACTGAGCCTGTCCATTGCGACAGTCTACGCCGACAACACCAAGACATCTGATCCAGAAGCCGCCTACAAGGGCGCATCCTCTGCGATTGATATGTCCGATGCCAAGGTTGTTCGCACCGCAGGGGCCCCGGACCTGACTGATGAAGAGTTTTCACGTGCCCGCGAAATTTACTTCCAGCGCTGCGCCGGCTGTCACGGCGTGCTGCGCAAGGGTGCCACCGGCAAGCCGCTGACCCCAGATATTACTCAGGCGCGTGGCCAGGCGTATCTGGAAGCACTGATCACCTACGGCTCGCCAGCGGGTATGCCCAACTGGGGTACCTCCAACGAGCTGAGTCCAGAGCAGATCACGCTGATGGCTAATTACATCCAGCATACGCCACCGACTCCGCCGGAGTGGGGTATGTCGGCCATGAAAGACAGCTGGAAAGTGATTGTTCCGCCCGAGAAGCGCCCGACCAAGCAGATGAACAAGCTGGACCTGCCCAATCTGTTTTCTGTCACCTTGCGTGACGACGGCAAAATTGCCCTGATTGACGGCAACACCAAGCAAATCGTCAAGACCATCGAAACCGGCTATGCGGTACACATCTCTCGTATGTCTGCATCCGGACGCTACCTGATGGTGATTGGCCGTGACGCCAAGATCGACATGATTGACCTGTGGATGAAAGACCCCGATGTGGTTGCCACCATCAAGGTCGGCATTGAGGCGCGCTCGGTTGAAACCTCCAAGTTCAAGGGCTACGAGGACAAGTACGCGATTGCTGGTGCTTACTGGCCGCCGCAGTACACCATTATGGACGGTGAGACCCTAGAGCCGCTGCAAATTGTGTCCACCCGTGGCATGACGGTCGGTACCCAGGAGTATCACCCCGAGCCGCGCGTAGCAGCGATTATTGCCTCGCACGAGCACCCTGAGTTTATTGTCAACGTCAAGGAAACCGGCCGCATCCTGCTGGTCAACTACGAAGACATCAACAACCTGACCGTGACGACCATCGGCGCTAACCTGTTCCTGCACGATGGCGGCTGGGACAGCACGCACCGCTACTTTATGACGGCCGCCAACGAATCCAACCAGGTTGCTGTGGTGGATTCCAAAGAGCGCCGACTGGCGGCACTGGTTGACGTGGGCCGTATTCCGCACCCAGGCCGTGGCGCCAACTTTACCCACCCGAAATTTGGTCCGGTGTGGGCCACCAGCCACCTGGGTGACGCGACCATCAGCCTGATCGGTACCGACCCTGAAGGCCATCCAGACAATGCCTGGAAAGTGGTTGAGACGTTGCAGGGACAGGGCGGTGGTTCGTTGTTTGTGAAAACTCACCCGAAATCCAACCACCTGTATCTGGATACCACCTTCAACCCAGACGCCAAGATCAGCCAATCGGCTGCGGTGTTTGACATCAACAATCTGGAGGCCGGTTACACCGTGCTGCCGATTGCCGATTGGGCCAATATTGAAGGCGGCGTGAAGCGTGTACTGCAGCCTGAGTACAACTTGGCCGGTGATGAGGTTTGGTTCTCGGTCTGGAGCCAGCAGGATGAGGTGTCCGCCATTGTGGTGGTGGATGACAAAACGCTGAAACTCAAGAAAGTGATCAAGGACAAGCGTTTGATCACTCCGACCGGAAAATTCAACGTAAACAATACACAATATGACGTCTACTAAGTAGACTGGCGGGGCGGATCATGTACCCGCCCTTTCTTTTAATGCCTTGAGGATGAATTATGAAAAAAGTATTGATTCCCCTGTTTTCAGTCGCTGCTCTGGTAGCTTTCCAGAACGCCAACGCTGCTGAGGCAGAAGATTTGTTGAAAACCAAAGCGTGCCTGGCTTGCCACAGTGTGGAAAACAAGCTGGTGGGTCCTTCTTACAAAGAAGTGGCTGCCAAGCACGATGGTGAAGAGGGTGCAGTAGCCACCGTTGCCGCCAGCATCAAGAACGGCAGCTCCGGCGTATACGGCCCGATCCCTATGCCGCCCAACGCTGTAACCGAAGAAGAGGCCACGATCCTGGCCGAGTGGGTTTTGTCCCAGAAGTAAGGGTGCCTGCAAAAACGCCATGGACAGCCTGCGCTTCCATGGCGTTTTTTTATGCCTGCTTGGTGTATAAACCGGTTAGTGCAGCTTCATTTTGGGGTGGGTGCGCTTGCCGATACGGTCGCTGAGCATCAGCAACAGGGTGCGGAAACGTCCATACAGCACCATCTGGTGCATGCGGTACAGCGAGATATAGAACATGCGCGCGGTCCAGCCCTCAAGGTTGACGTTGTGCATGAAGCCGCCCATCAGGTTGCCGACGGCGGTAAAGCTGGACAGTGAGATCAGCGAGCCGTAGTCACGGTAGCGATAGTGGGGCAGGGGCTTGCCCTGCAGGCGCAGTGCCAGTGAACGGGCCAGCAGCTCGGCCTGCTGGTGGGCGCTTTGGGCACGCGGCGGCACATTACGTTCGCTGCCTGGCTCCAGCGGACAGGCAGCGCAGTCGCCCATGGCAAAAATATTTGGATCGCGACTGGTTTGTAGGGTGCTGTCCACCACCAGTTGGTTAATGCGATTGCTTTCCAGTCCGTCCAGTTCGCTCAGAAATTGCGGCGCGCGTACGCCGGCTGCCCATACCTTGAGCGTGGCCGGAATCAGCTCGTCGTCGGCGGTGATAAAACCGTCGGCGGTCACTTCTTTGACCTGCGCCCCCAGTCGTACCTTGACGCCCAGCTTGAGCAGTTCTTGGTGGGCGGTGCTGGCCAGCGTGTCAGACAGCGCCGGCAAGATGCGTGGTCCGGCCTCCAGAATACTGATATGCATGTTTTCCGGACGGATGTGATCCAGCCCGTAATCGGACAGCATTTTGGCGGCGTTGCGCAGCTCAGCGGCCAGCTCAACCCCAGTCGCGCCGGCACCGACAATCGCCACGCTGACTTGCTCGTTGTCTGTGTCACGGGCGTGGGCGCTGAGGTATTCGCCCAGCAGGCGCTTGTGGAAGTGCTGGGCATTTTGCAGGCAGTCGAGAAAAATACAGTGCTCGCTGGCACCTAAGGTACCAAAGTCGTTGGTCAGGCTGCCGACTGCCAACACCAAAGTGTCGTACTGGATGCTGCGAGCGGGCACCAGTTGCTGGCCTTGTTCGTCAAGGGTGGCAGCCAGGTCGATGGTTTTCGCCGTGCGGTCAAGGCCGGTGAAACGGCCCAACTGGAAGTCAAAATGGTTCCACTTGGCCTGTGCCAGGTAGTTGAGCTCGTTATCGGTGGTATTGAGTGAGCCAGCCGCCACCTCATGCAGCAGCGGTTTCCAGATATGGGTGAGGTTGGCGTCAACCAGAGTAATGCGGGCCTGTTTGCGCTTGCCTAGCGTGCGGCCCAGCCGAGTGGCCAGCACCAGCCCACCGGCGCCGCC
>JAHAYO010000096.1 GCA_018384595.1 Thiopseudomonas sp. | reverse complement strand
GAAAATCTTATGTCTCTTATTACCGATTACGGCATGATCTTGCTGGTCATGGCCTGTGTTTTTGGTTTTTTCATGGCATGGGGCGTGGGCGCAAACGATGTCGCCAACGCCATGGGTACCTCGGTTGGCTCCAAGGCACTGACCATCAAGCAGGCCATCCTGATTGCGATGGTGTTCGAGTTTTGCGGTGCCTACTTTGCTGGGGGTGAGGTCACCGACACTATTAAAAACGGCATCATTAATACCGATGCCATGTCGGTAGACCTAATGGTGTTGGGCATGATGTCGGCCCTAATGGCAGCCGGTACTTGGCTGCTGATCGCCACCAGTCGCGGCTGGCCAGTCTCCAGCACCCATACCATCATGGGCGCTGTGGTTGGTTTTGCCGCCGTCGGCGTCTCGGTCGATTCGGTGCAATGGAGTTCGATTTTACCGATTACTGCCAGCTGGGTCGTAACGCCCTTTCTGTCGGGCACGCTGGGCTTTTTACTGTTCATAAGCGTGCAAAAGCTGATCATCAACACCGATGATCCCTTTGCCAGCGCAAAACGCTATGTGCCGATATACATGTTCCTTACCGGCTTCATGGTGGCGCTGATGACCCTGTCCAAAGGGCTCAAGCACGTCGGGATCGACCTCAACAGCGAGCAGAGCCTGCTGCTGGCCATAGGTGCCGGCCTGCTGGTGATGGGCGGCGGCATCCTGCTGCTGCGCCAGGTCAAGCGCCCCGAAGTCAATACACGCCGCGCCAACTACCACAGCGTGGAAAAATCCTTTGCCATCCTGATGATCTTTACCGCCTGCTCCATGGCCTTTGCCCATGGTGCCAACGACGTGGCCAACGCCGTCGGCCCGCTGGCCGCGATTGCCGGCGCGATCCAGAGCCAGGGGCTGGCCGAAATTGGCGCCAAAACGGCCGTACCGGCCTGGGTACTGTTTCTGGGCGGCATTGGTATCGTGGTCGGCCTCGCCACCTACGGCTACAAGGTGATTGCTACCGTGGGCAAAGAAATCACCAAGCTAACACCTAGCCGCGGCTTTGCCGCCGAGCTGGCCACCGCCTCCACCGTGGTCACCGCTTCGGCATTCGGCCTGCCGGTATCCACCACCCACACGCTGGTTGGTGCGGTGCTCGGCATTGGCTTGGCTCGCGGCATCAGCGCCCTTAACTTGCGCGTGATTCTGTCCATTTTTATGTCTTGGGCCATCACCCTGCCCGCCGGTGCCATTCTGGCGATCATCTTCTTCAGCATCCTCAAGCTGATCTTCCTGTAAACACCTGCGCCTGCGGCAGCCTTTTGCCGCAGGTGCATTCTGTCTTATAGTACAGCCAGTATCCGCACCTGTTTTACCGTTACCCCTTTACGGCGGCGGCAACACGAACTGCATGACCGCAATGGAGTCAGGGTGCAGCAAACCTTGTGCCACCCTGGATGGCAACACAGAGCCTACAAGGACGACGCGGGGCGTGTGTGCGTCCACCACACTCCCTTGCCATACGCACAAAGCTCCTTCATCGACGCAAACAAAAAACCACCATGCACGACTATGTAACTTGGCTGCGCCACTCATCCCCCTACATCAACAGCCACCGCGAACGCACCTTTGTCATCATGCTGCCCGGTGAAAGCCTAGCCCATGCCAATTTCAAAGGCATAGTGCACGACCTAGTATTACTGCACAGCCTAGGCGTGCGGCTGGTACTGGTGCACGGTTCAAGGCCACAAATCGAACAGGCGCTGACACTGCGCCAGGTTGAGTCCCACTATCACAACAACCTGCGTATCACCGATCGCGACAGCCTAGACTGCATCATCAGCGCCGTTGGCCAGTTGCGCAGCCAGATCGAAGCGCAGCTGTCGGTCAATGTGGCCGCCTCGCCCATGCGGGGTGCCAAGCTACGCATTGTCAGCGGCAATCTGGTCACCGCCCGGCCTTTTGGCGTGGTCGATGGCGTGGACTTCCAGCACACCGGAGAAGTACGCCGTATCGATCACGACGCCATCAGCCAGCTGCTGGACCAGCGCCATCTGGTGCTGCTGTCGCATCTGGGTTACTCGCCTACCGGCGAAATTTTCAACCTGTCTTGCGAAGAAGTCGCCACCCGTGCCGCCACTGCCCTCAAGGCCGACAAACTGATTCTCTTCACTGCCGAACAGGGCTTGCTGGACGCCAGCGGCCAGCTGATCCGCGAACTAGGCCTGCCGCGTGCCCGCCAAGAATTACAGCGTCTACACACACAGCCACCGGCGGCTGCGCTGGCGGCCATTGTGGAAGCCAGCGCTGCCCAGGTGCCGCGCTGCCACCTGATCAGCTACCAACAGGACGGTGCGCTGCTCAGCGAACTGTTCACCCGTGACGGCTGCGGCACCCTGCTTGACCAGGGTGGTTTTGAGCAGGTACGCGAAGCCGGCATTGAGGATGTCGGCGGGCTACTGGAGCTGATCCGCCCGCTGGAAGAGCAGGGCTTGCTGGTGCGCCGCTCACGCGATTTGCTGGAACAGGAAATCCGTCAGTTCAGCCTGGTCGAGCGTGACGGCCTGCTGATTGCCTGCGCCGCACTCTACCCCTTTGCTGAAGAAAAAACCGGTGAGCTGGCCTGTCTGGCGGTGCATCCCGATTACCGTCATGCCGGTCATGGCGATGCCATGCTGGAACGTATCCGCCAACGCGCGCTGGCCATGGGGCTGGAGTCGCTGTTTGTGCTCACCACCCGTACTTCACACTGGTTCCAGGAGCGCGGCTTCCAGCCCTGTACCATCGAGCAACTGCCGCGACGCAAGGCTGAACTGTACAATTTCCAGCGCAACTCCCGAGTGTTCCGTCTGCCGCTCAAGCACTCACCGGCTTAGCGGCAAGGTTCCACAAGCGTGGCCAATCAGGTATAACCTGCCCAGGTGCCAGCGCAATTGCGCGCAGCGCGGCCGGCACTCCCTCTATAAAAATTCCGGAGAATTCCCATGCAGAAATCCACCACCCTTGCCCTGGCCCTGTCTGCAGCACTAAGCGGACTGTCGCTGATGGGCACAGCGCAGGCAGCCGATGACAGCTTTGTCACCATTGGTACCGGCGGCCAGACCGGCGTTTACTATGTGGCCGGCCAGTCCATCTGCCGCTTCGTCAACCGCGATACCAAAAATCATGGCATCAAGTGCAATGCGCCCGCCAGTGGCGGCGGTGTGGCCAACGTCAACGGCATCCGCAGCGGCGAGTTCAATATGGGCGTGATGCAGTCCGACCACCAGTACAAAGCGCTGGAAGGCTTGCCGCCTTTTGATAGCAAGATGGACGACATTCGCGCCCTGTTCTCGCTACAAAGCGAGGTTTTTACCGTACTGGCCCGCCGCGATGCCCATATTGCCAATCTGGATGACCTCAAAGGCAAGCGCGTCAACGTAGGCAATCCCGGCTCCGGCCAGCGCGATACCCTTGACGAAATCATGGCCAAAAAAGGCTGGGACCGTTCAGTATTTTCTCTGGCCGCCGAGCTGAAGCCTGCCGAACAAGCCAGCGCACTTAATGACAACAACATTGATGCCATGACCTACTTTGTCGGCCATCCCAACGGTGCTATTCAGGAAGCCACCACCACAGTCGATGCCGTGCTGGTTCCCATCAGCGGCCCAGAAATTGATGCGCTGCTGAGCGAAAAGAGCTACTACACCAAAGCCGAAATTCCTGCCGGCCTCTACAAGGGCAACGATACGCCAACCCCTTCAATCGGCGGCAAGGCAGTGCTCAGTGCCAGCGCCAATACCAGCCCTGAGCTGGTCTATCAGGTGGTCAAATCGGTGTTCGACAACCTCGACCGCTTCAAGCGCTTGCACCCAGCCTTCAAGGACCTAGACGAGCAAGAGATGATCAAGGCCGGCCTGTCTGCACCACTGCATGAAGGCGCTGTGCGTTATTACAAAGAACGCGGCTGGATGTAAGTCGGCAAGCCGCTACCCCCTACCGGACGGTAGCGGTTTTTTGTTGTAGTTTTTCGCCACCACAAGCGGCACCAATAACAAGGATCGACCTGTAACCCGCAGGTCGATCCGGCTATAAAAAGAGGCAGCGCCATGACTCGACACACTCAACTCGACGCAGGCGAAATGCTTGCCCAAGAAGCCGGTGCCCGCTCACCTGCCGGCCTGATGGCCGTTCTGATTGCCGGTATCGCACTGTGCTGGTCGCTGTTCCAGTTATGGATTGCTTCGCCACTGCCCTTTATCTTCAAGTGGGGCGTGCTCAACGACACTGAAACCCGCGCTATTCACCTGAGCTTTGCCTTGCTGCTGTCGTTTCTGGCCTATCCAGCGTTTAAACGCTCGCCTCGCAGCTATGTGCCCATAGCCGATGGGGTACTGGCGCTAACGGCGGTAGCCTGCGCGTCTTATCTGTTTGTTTTTTACCCACAACTGGCGCTGCGCCCAGGCATTCTCACCTCCACCGACCTGATCATAGCCCTGATCGGCCTGCCTTTATTGCTGGAAGCCACCCGCCGCACGCTGGGGCCACCGTTGGCTATCATTGCCCTCGTGTTCCTAGCCTATAGCCTAGCCGGTCCTTACATGCCGGACCTGCTGGCCCATCGCGGTGTCAGCCTGAATGCGCTGGCTAACCATCAATGGATTACCACCGAAGGTGTGTTTGGTATTGCTCTGGGCGTATCCACCAGCTTTGTGTTTCTGTTTGTTCTTTTTGGTGCGCTGCTGGAGCGTGCCGGTGCCGGTAACTACTTCATCCAGCTGGCGTTTAGCATGCTCGGTCATATGCGCGGCGGCCCTGCCAAAGCGGCTGTGGTGTCTTCGGCGCTGACCGGCATGATTTCGGGCTCCTCAATCGCCAACGTGGTCACTACCGGCACCTTTACCATTCCGATGATGAAGCGAGTCGGTTTTTCTGCCGAAAAAGCAGGTGCCATTGAGGTGGCCTCTTCGGTCAATGGCCAGATCATGCCTCCGGTGATGGGAGCTGCTGCCTTTCTGATGGTGGAATACGTGGGCCTGCCCTATGTTGAAATCATCAAGCACGCCTTCTTGCCGGCCACCATTTCCTATATTGCCCTGTTATATATTGTGCACCTAGAAGCGCTCAAGCTGGGCATGCAGCCGATTGGTACCCAAGCGCATAGGGGTTGGCTGCGCCGTCTGACCGGCTTTGCCTTTGGTACCGCGCTGATTTCCGGCCTGTCGCTGGCGGTGTATTACGGCCTCGGCTGGCTCAAGCCTCTGCTCGGTGAGCATGCCTTGGCCGTGATCATTCTGCTGCTTGGCATTGTTTACCTGGGCCTACTTAAAATTGCCGCCCGCCGTCCACCGCTTGAAATGGACGACCATGACGCCCCTATCGAAACGCTGCCGGATACCCGCCGTGTGTTGTTGTCGGGTCTGCATTTCATTCTGCCGGTGGTGGTACTGGTCTGGTGTCTGATGGTCGAGCGCTTGTCGCCCGGCCTGTCCGCCTACTGGGGCAGCCTGATGCTGGTCGGTATTTTGGTTACCCAGCGCCCGCTGCTGGCTTGGATGCGCGGTGAGCCGGCCCGCATCGGCAGCGAAGTGCGTGAAGGGTTGGTTGATCTGCGTGAAGGGCTGATTACCGGCGCGCGCAACATGATTGGTATCGGCATTGCCACCGCGACGGCTGGGATCATTGTCGGTGCCGTCTCGCAAACCGGCGTAGGTTTAGTGCTGGCTGATTTGGTCGAGCTGCTATCCATGGGCAACCTGCTACTGATGCTGATGCTGACAGCTGTATTCAGCTTGGTACTGGGCATGGGCCTGCCCACCACCGCCAACTATATTGTGGTATCCAGCTTACTAGCCCCGGTCATTGTCACACTGGGCCAGCAGAACGGGCTGATCGTGCCGCTGATTGCCGTGCACTTGTTTGTATTCTATTTCGGCATTATGGCGGATGTTACGCCTCCTGTCGGACTCGCATCCTTTGCCGCAGCGGCAGTTTCCAAAGGTAATCCCATTCGCACCGGGGTACAGGCGTTTTTTTACAGCCTGCGTACCGCCGCACTGCCGTTTCTGTTCATCTTCAACACCGACCTACTGCTGATGGATGTCAGTTTTGGCCATGGCATAGTCGTGTTTGTGATTGCCACGCTCGCCATGCTGATCTTTGCGGCAGCCATCCAAGGCTGGTTTGTTACGCGCTGCCGTTGGTATGAGAGCCTGTTGCTTTTGCTGGTGGCCTTTACCCTGTTCCGTCCTGGCTTCTGGCTGGATCAACTGGCCGCCCCTTGGCAGGACGTTGCACCCGATGCCTTCGTACAAACCCTAGGTACGCTACAACACAAACAACAGATGCGCCTACTTGTAGAGGGCGAAGACCCATTCGGCAATGCCAAAAGCACAGTCATGCTGCTCCCTGTCCCACGTGGCGACAGCGGTGAAGCACGCATGCAGGCACTTGGCTTAGAGCTGATGAGCGAAGGCGGCAAATTGCTGGTCGATAGCGTAGATTTTGGCAGCACCGCCGCCGAACTGGGGCTTGAGCTTGATCAGCAGATCGTCAGCGTACAACAGCCGATTGAGCGTATCCGCAAAGAAATCATGTGGCTACCCGGCTTTGTCCTGCTCGCGCTAGTAATCTGGCTGCAAGGTCGACGCCGGTCAAGAATCTAATCCCGCATAAAAAAGCCCGCTTAAATAAGCGGGCTTTTTATGGCCAATGATCAGGCTTTCTTCATAAAACAGGACTTGAGCAACAGCTTCTGGCCATCCACACGGCAATCAACATCATGGTCACCCTCGACCAGACGGATATTGGTGATACGCGTACCCATCTTAATCACAGTAGAGCTGCCCTTTACCTTGAGGTCCTTGATCAAAGTAACCGTGTCGCCATCCTGCAGCGGTGTACCATGGGCATCACGATACTGAGGCGCCTCACTGGCCGCTGCATTCTCATCCGCTGACCACTCATGCCCGCACATCGGGCAAGCCAGTAGCTCACCTTGAGGATAGGTCATATTTTCATTGCATGACGGACATGCTGGAAATTCGCTCATTTTAGCCTTCCCTTTAAATAAATTCGCCGACGATTCTAGCCTATTCGCAGCAAATATAACAAGAAAGGTATTACTGGGCTGAATTGCAGCGTACTTAGAATGCTGCGCTTACTGCCAGCCACTCTTTGAGCAAGATCGCACACGCGCTGACCTGTTCCGC
>JAHAYO010000082.1 GCA_018384595.1 Thiopseudomonas sp. | reverse complement strand
GTTAAGGGTTTTGCGCTGGGTATTGCCAGTGCCGGCGTTAAAAAAGTCGGCCGCCGTGATCTGGTGCTGATGCGCTGCGCTGAAGGTTCACAAGTCGCGGGTGTGTTTACCCGGAATGCTTTTTGTGCCGCGCCGGTGCAGTTGTGCAAGCAGCGTCTGGGCCAGCCAGTACGCTTTTTGATAACCAACACGGGCAATGCCAACGCCGCCACCGGCCAGCCCGGTCTTGTGGCAGCGCAGCAGGTGTGCCAAGCCGTGGCGGACAGTTTTCAGGTGTCGGTAGAGCAGGTGTTGCCGTTTTCTACCGGTGTGATTGGCGAGCCGCTGCCGGTGGACAAAATTACTGCCGCGTTGCCGGCTGCCATGGCTGATTTGCGTGAAGACAACTGGAATCTGGCCGGCGAAGGCATCATGACCACAGATACCCTGCCCAAGGGGGCCAGCGTGCAGTTTGCCCATGATGGCGAAACCTTCACTGTCACCGGTATCAGCAAAGGTGCCGGCATGATCCGCCCCAATATGGCCACCATGCTGGGATATGTGGCTACTGATGCCTGCGTGGCTGGCCCGTTGTTACAGGCGCTGGTGAAGGAGGCGGCGGACTTGTCCTTTAACCGCATTACCATTGATGGCGATACCTCGACCAATGACAGCTTTATGCTGATTGCCACCGGTCAGACTGGGCCAGCTATCGACCAAGCCGAAGGCGAGCTGTATCAGAAATTGCGTGATGCGGTCTGTGCTGTGGCTATGCAGTTGGCGCAGGCGATTGTGCGTGATGGCGAGGGTGCAACCAAATTTGTCACCGTGCAAGTGGAGCAGGGCGGCAACGTGCAGGAATGTCTGGATGTGGCCTATGCAGTCGCCCATTCACCGCTGATCAAGACGGCGCTGTTTGCCTCCGATCCCAACTGGGGGCGTATCGTGGCGGCTGTCGGTTATGCTGGTGTGCCGGGTTTGGAGCAGGAAAAGGTCAATGTGTTTTTGAATGATGTCTGCATTGTGCGTGATGGTGGCCGTGCCGAGTCCTATACCGAAGAGCAGGGCGCTACCGTTATGCAGCAGGAAGAAATCCTGATCCGTATTGAGCTAGGGCGTGGTGAGTTTAGCGAGACGATCTGGACCACGGACTTGTCCCATGAATATGTACGGATTAATGCTGAGTACCGGACCTGATTTAGCTGTTTGCCGTCATTGCGCGCGTAAGTCGTGCAATCCATACGCAGTGCGCCACAAACAGAACGCTGCGTCAGTCTACGCTTATGCGTGTCAGCCAGCTGACACACAACGCTAAGGCTTGACTGCGGTTCTGTTTGTGGCGCTTTGGTGCCTGTGTGATTTGTGGGTTTTCTTATAGGTGATTTATTGCCGCTAGGTAATAAATAAAAGCGTTATCTAGCTCTTGTTCGGCTAGCAAAGAGATCTCAATTCGCATATTTTTTTAGCACTTCTTCCATGGGCTTTGTAGCCAACTGTCCCTGTTCAAAAGCATGGGTCCGTTCTTCTGTTTCCTGTTGCCAAGCTTGGTCTATTTTTGAGCTTGTTGGTGAAATGCTGGCAAGCAAATCATCGATCAGGCGTAGCTTTTCCATTGTCTGCAGGTTTAGCGCTTGGGCGTGCAGGCTGGCTGGTAAGGACATTCTTACACCTACAATCAGTTTTGTTGTTGGTAATTACAGCTTGATTCTTGGTGTTAGATGGTAATCGGCCACAACCCCCGAATAGCAGCAATCCCCTGTGCGCCCAGCTGGCTTGCTTGACCAATATCTTCCGGTGTCATGCCGCCGAGAAAATAGAGCGGCAACTGCGCATTCAGGGTCAGTTGTTGTGCCTGTTCCCAACCCAGCGCGGGGGTGTTGGGGTGAGTGGCGGTGGCCAAAACGGGCGACAGGGTGGCGAAGTCGCAGTTCAGTGCGCTGGCCAGTTCCAGTTCTGCGGGGTTGTGGCATGAGGTGGCTAGCCAGCGTTCGGCAGGCAGCGGGCGCGGTTGTCCGGCAAGCGCGCTTAACTGCGCGGCGGTTAGGTGCCAGCCGGCTGGCACAAGCGGCAGTACGTCGGCGGCTTCGCCCTTGAGCAGCAGGGTGGCTGAGTCTGGCAAATCGGCCAGTAGGCGTTCGGCAAGCTGCAAATAGGATTTGCGCTGCAGTGTGGGTGCGCGCAGTTGTATCAGGTGCATGCCCTGTGTGGCAGCGGCCATGACGCCTTGGTACAGCTGTTCGCTGTCGCTCAGATTAGGCGTAATCAGATAGCGGTCGGGTAGCTGCACCGCCCGCACGATGGGTCGGTTGGCCGCTGGCAGTGGGATGCTGCTGAGCTGGGAAGGGGTGACCCACTGCATCGGCTGGCCTTCCGCGCCCAGGGGTTGACCGTTAAAGGCGGTGACGCGAAATACGTCCAGCAGCACATGCAGATCAGGATAGGTGTAGGGAATGCTGATCAGCGGCGTGGCGGCGGTGATTTCAATCGCCAGTTCTTCGCGAATTTCCCGTATCAGTGCTGCGGTTATCGCTTCGTCGGTTTCGCATTTGCCGCCCGGAAATTCCCATAATCCGCCTTGGTGCTTGTCGCTGGCGCGCTGGGTAAGCAGGATTTCCCCGTGCGCGTTTTCAATAACAGCCACCGCTACATGGATGCGTTTGCTCAAGAGGCAGGCTCCGGTTTGGGTTGCGCTTGCCACAGCACTTCAGGGCACTGCTGATGCAGGGCAATGATGCGGGCGGCGACAAAGAACAGGTCAGACAGCCGGTTGACGAAGGCCAGCACCTCGCGGCGTTGCGGCTCGATCTGGTGCAGTTGTTGGCAGCGACGTTCGGCGGTGCGCGCCTCGCAGCGGCACAGGTGGGCTTGGGCAATCAGCAGCGAGCCGCCGGGCAGGATAAAGTCTTTCAGCGGCGGCAGTTGTGCCGTCCACTGGTCGATTTGTTGTTCCAGTTGCGCGGTATGGGCGGCCTGCACGACCTGATATTGCGGCATGGCCAACTCGCCGCCCAGGTCAAACAATAGATGTTGCCAAGGTGCTAGGGCGTCGGTGACGGCTTGCAGCGCAGGTTTGGCAGTCTGTTCGTGCTGTAGGCCGGCCAGCAGCACGCCCAGCTGGCTGTTGAGCTGGTCCAGTGCGCCCATGGCCTCGAAACGTGGGTGACTTTTGGGCAGGCGGCTGCCATCGGCCAGTCCGCTGAGGCCGTCGTCTCCGGTTTGGGTGTATACCTTGGTGATGCGATTGCCCATGCTGATTCCTTGAGCGCTGAAAAAGGGCACAGCTTGCCACGGGCAGGCGTTGGGGACAAATTTGCTTTAATGATCAGGCAGGCCCCGTTGGCGCAGGTGCTGTTGCAGCTGCCTATGGAGTGCCGTGAGTTGCGGACAGTTAAGACCCTGCAGTTGGCACTGCTGTAAGGCAAAACCGGTGATATAGCTGATTTCAGTGCGCCGGCCCTGTTGTGTGTCCTGCCACATGGAGGAGTGGTTGGCGGCGGTGTTGTGGATCACCTGTAAGGCGGTGGTGGGTAGGTCTTGCGCTGCCTCTGACTGACCGACCGCTTGCAGTAAGTGCTGCAGTTCGGTGGCCAGCAGGTTGATGTGTTCGGCGTGTTGCGCCAGTTCGCCATTGCGACACTGGTGAATCACCGTAAGTGGGTTGATTAGGCAGTTGATGGCCAGCTTGCGCCAGAGTACAGGCAGAATAGCGTGCTGCCACTGGCAGGCGATGTCAGCCTGTTGCAAAGTTGCCAACCAGTCAGGCGCTGTGCCGTGGCTGTGCAGGCTACCCATCTGCGTGTGTCCGTTGCCGGCATGCACACAGTTAAAAGGTGCTTGTAGCCAAGCGCCTTCGGTGCTGCTGGCGATGATAACTTGCAGGTCTGGCACCAAGGCGGCCACTTCCTGCTGGCTGCCAATGCCGTTTTGCAGCAGCACGATCTGGCTACTTGGGTGCAGGCGGTGACGGATGTCGGCAACCGCGCAGGCGGCGGCATGGGCTTTGGTGGCGACAATCAGACGCTGAATGGGTGGGCTGGCGGTTGCGTTTTCGGCGGGTAGGGTAAGGGCGTGTTGCTGTTGCTGCAGGTCGGTAAAAAGCAGCTGGTTGGCGCCGGCCTGAAAGCGTTCAAGGGCAGCAGGGCGCAGGATGAGTCGCACTGGCTGCCCTGCTAGCTGCAGGCGGGCGGCCCACAGGCAGCCTAGACTGCCGCCGCCCAGAATGTGCCAAGTCATGTCAATGGGTGCTGGAGATGCGTATGGGCAATCCGGTTTTCAGTACGAGAATTGGGCAGGTGAGTGCGGGCCTTTTCGAGCAGGCGGTTGGTGTTAGTAGGCAGGGCGGTGGGCTCTAGAGTAAGCATGCTGACCGCCGTTTTGAGGTTGATAAAGCCGGCTCCGGTCTTGCAGGATTTGAGGTTGACCGCGTCATACAGGCGCTTAAAACTGTTGCCGTTACAGGGGGCACCAGGCTCCATCAGCGTTAGCAGGACAAACTCATTACCATCCAAACGGGCCAGATAATCCAGCGGGCGCACCAATTGCTCTAGGCG
The DNA here is from genome assembly GCA_018384595.1 of Thiopseudomonas sp. Classification (GTDB taxonomy): domain Bacteria; phylum Pseudomonadota; class Gammaproteobacteria; order Pseudomonadales; family Pseudomonadaceae; genus Thiopseudomonas. The sequence goes on along the minus strand of JAHAYO010000082.1, from coordinate 19,768 downwards.
ATGGCCGGCGGTGCGTAGCAGCTCTTTTTGGACTTCGACGCCATATTGCTGGCGCAGCTGCGCCATATTGTCGATGCTGAACAGCAGCAGACCCAGTACGCCGCCGCGAGCCTCCAGTTGTTTGAGATGCTTTTCTAGGGTGCGTATCAGGCATTTTTTATTGCCCAGACTGGTGAGCGGGTCCAGCGTGTTGACGGTCTGCAGCTGTTGCAGGTTGTGCTTGAGGGACTGATTGCTGGCTTGCAGCTGTTGCAGGTGGCGGAACATGCGCTCGGCGGCGCGCACTCTCGGCACCAGCTGCTCGTTCATGTCGGTTTTGCTGATGAAATCGTCCACGCCCTTTTCAAAGGCTTGGGCCAGCGCGGCGCTGCCTTCCTTGCCCGTGAGCAGCAGGACGTAGGTGTAGTTGCCGGACTGTTCGTCGAGGCTGCGCACGCTGGAGGTTAGGGTGAGGCCGTCCATCTGTGGCATCAGCCAGTCGGCCAGCAACAGCTGGGCAGGCCGTTGTCTGATTTGCTCCAGCGCTTCAAGCCCGCTGCTGGCGTAACGGATGTCTTGGTACCCGGCCTGGCCAAGCGCACGGCCAATCATGACGCTGGAGAATTTCGTATCATCGACAACGAGAATGCTAAGGCTGGAGCTGGGCATGGGACACCTGTATCAAGGCCGGACCTGAGCCGGGGTGGCAGTTGTGCAGTGGGCTGTGACAGGCAGACAGAACCTGAATCAGGTTTGCTATACTGACGCCCGTTCAAATACTCGCCGGTCACGAATGCGCATAATAGCAAGCTGCCACGGCGATGTAATGGCCCGTTTGACAGTTTATTGATGGAGAGCACCATGCCGTCCTTTGATGTGGTTTCAGAGCTTGATAAGCACGAGGTTACCAACGCCATAGATAACGCCGCCAAGGAACTGGAACGGCGCTACGATTTGCGTGGCAAGGCAACAATCGAAATAAATGACAAAACCGTTACTCTGACGGCCGACGCCGACTTTATGTTGCCGCAACTGATTGAAATAATTCACTTGGCTATGGTAAAGCGCAAGCTTGATATTCAGTGTATCGAACAGAAAGACCATTACGCCTCTGGCAAGGTGGTCAAGCAGGAGCTGACACTGCGCGAGGGCATCGACAAGGAGCTGGCAAAGAAAATTGTCGGCTTGATCAAAGAAGGCAAATTTAAGGTGCAGGCGGCCATTCAAGGCGAGCAGGTGCGGGTTACCGGCAAGAAGCGTGACGACCTGCAAGAGGTGATGGCCATGTTGCGCGCGCAGTCACTGGGCATGCCTTTGCAGTTCAACAATTTTCGTGACTAAGCCAAGCGCAGATCCGGGAGGAACTATGCTGCTACAACAACCGGTTAAGATAATTTTGGGAGCTTTGGCTCTGGTTGCCATGCTGTCCGGCTGCGGACTGAGTCCGCAGCAGGCACGGCCCGAGCCGCGCTTGAGCGGGCAGCTCAAGGCGGTCGCGCAGGGTCAGCGGGTCAGCGTGCAGATTGGTGACGCACGCCCAGACCAAGTGCTCGGCTATCGCGGCGGCCTGTATGACGAGTCGAATGCGCTAACGGTACAGGGTCAGAGCTTCCTGCCTCGCTTGCAGGCAGAAACCGAGGCAGGGCTGCGCATGCGCGGTTTTGACATTGCGCCACAGGGACAGGCACCGGCAACCTTTGATTTACAGGTCACTGGCCTAACCTATAAAGTGCTTGAAAGCCGCACCGTGCTGGGCGAGGTTGAGCTTAGCGCCACCTACCAAGTCCGCCTGCGCAAGGAAGGTCGCAACTTCGAAGGCAGCTATACCGCCAAGCTAAAAAAGAAATTTGTCAAACCACCGACTGATGCGGCCAATAACCGGCTGGTCAGCATGGTCATGAGCGATGCGTTGCAACGGGTGTTTCAGGACCCCAGCATCAGCGACTTCTTGGCTCGCTAATATGAAAGATGCACCCGCTGCGGTGTTGCTGATGGGGCCGACCGCTTCGGGCAAGACTGATCTTGCCCTAGCGTTGGCCGATGCGCGTCCCTGTCGTTTGATCAGTGTTGATTCGGCGTTGGTTTATCGCGGGATGGATATCGGTACGGCAAAACCGGATGCACAGGTACTGACCCGTTACCCGCATGCGCTGGTGGATATTCTTGATCCGCTTGAAAGCTATTCGGCAGCCCAGTTTTGTACGGATACGCGGGCACTGATGGCGGATGCGGTGCGCGACGGCTGCCTGCCGGTACTGGTCGGCGGCACGATGCTGTATTACAAGGCGCTGCTGGAAGGGCTGGCCGACATGCCGGCTGCCGATGCCGCGGTGCGCGCGCAGCTGGAGCAGCGTGAGGCAGAGGAAGGGCTGGCAGCACTGTATGCAGACTTGCAACGGGTTGATCCTGTGTCGGCACAGCGGATTCATGCCAATGATTTTCAGCGTATTTTGCGCGCGCTGGAGGTGTGGCTGGTCAGTGGCGAAACCATGACCGCGCACCGCCTGCGCCAACAACAGCAGGCAGCGGGACAGGCGTTACCCTATACTGTGCACGCCTTTGCCATGGCCCCCGCGTCACGCGCCGTGCTGCACGAGCGGATTGCCCAGCGGTTTGAGCAAATGCTGGAGCAGGGTTTTTTGGCTGAAGTGCAGCAGCTGCGAGAACGCGGCGACCTGCACGCAGAGCTGCCTTCGATGCGCTCGGTTGGCTACCGTCAGGCCTGGGACTACTTAGGCGGCAATGGCAGTTATCAAGAGATGCGTGACAAGGGTATTGCCGCTACACGGCAGCTGGCCAAGCGGCAGCTGACTTGGCTGCGCAGCTGGCAAGCGCTCGAATGGATCGACAGTTTGGAACCAAACCGGCTGCAGCATGTCTTGAAAAAACTATAATCGGCCACCATAGTGGTGGCTGTGACAACACGCTGCGCGATGGCCGAAAACCAGCGCAGTTTATTATCCCTATCTGGAGTAAATAGCCATGTCAAAAGGGCACAGCTTACAAGACCCTTACCTCAACCTGCTTCGCAAGGAGCGCATCCCCGTATCCATCTATCTGGTAAACGGCATCAAGCTGCAGGGCCAGATTGAGTCCTTCGACCAGTTCGTTATTCTGTTGAAAAACACTGTCAGCCAGATGGTGTACAAGCATGCGGTATCCACCGTTGTGCCAAGCCGTCCGGTGCGTCTGCCAAGTTTGGATGACGAGCAGGGTGGTCAAACCGACGAATAAGCCTCGCATTGACTAATCTGCAAAAAAGCTTTACCGAGCGCACGCTGCTGGTTCATCTGGAAGCGGTGCGCTCGGACGAGCGTGAAGACCCGGACGAGTTTATGGAGCTGGCCAGCTCGGCAGGTGCCGAGGTAGTTGCCATGGTGCGGGTTAATCGCCAGCAGCCGACCGCCCGTTATCTGATTGGCAGCGGCAAGGTGGACGAGCTGGCACAACAGGTTGTGGATCAGCAAATCGAGCTGGTCATCTTTAACCAGAGCCTTACCCCCAGCCAAGAACGCAACCTTGAGCGTGCGCTGGAGTGTCGCGTACTTGATCGTACCGGTTTGATTCTGGATATTTTTGCCCAGCGTGCGTACACCCATGAAGGCAAGCTGCAGGTTGAGTTGGCGCAGCTAGAACACATTAGTACCCGTCTGATTCGTAGTCGCACTGACCTCAGCCGTCAGCAGGGCGGTATCGGTTTGCGCGGGCCGGGTGAAACCCAGCTCGAAAGCGATCGTCGTTTGTTGCGCATCCGTATGCGTCAGATTCGTAGCCGGCTGGAAAAGGTGCGCAACCAGCGCGAACAGGCGCGACGCGGTCGCCGCCGTGCCGAAGTACCGGCGGTGTCACTGGTTGGCTATACCAACGCCGGTAAGTCGAGCCTATTCAATCAACTGACTACAGCGCAGGTGTATGCGGCTGACCAGTTATTTGCCACCCTCGACCCTACAGTACGCCGCCTGCAGCTTGAGGATGCGGGGCCGGTCACCTTGGTGGACACCGTCGGTTTTATCCGTCACCTGCCGCACAAACTGGTAGAGGCATTTCGCGCTACCCTAGAAGAGTCGGCCAACGCCGATCTGCTGCTGCACGTCATTGACGCCGCAGCCGAAGAGCGTGACCAGCAGGTGGAACAGGTTGAGCAGGTGCTGCGCGATATTGGTGCCGGCGATATCCGTACGCTGGAGGTGTATAACAAAATCGACCTGCTGGAGCGGGTAGAGCCTCACGTGCAGCGTGACGCTGATGGCCAGCCGGTACGAGTCTGGCTTTCTGCTGCCAGCGGACAAGGACTTGATCTGCTGTTGCAAGCAATGAATGAGTGCTTGGGCGGACAGCTGTTTCAGCAGCGTTTGCGGTTGCCCCATTCCATGGCACGCTTGCGTGCTCGGCTGTTCGAGCTGGATGCCGTGCAGGCTGAAAGTCACGATGAGCAGGGCGCAATCCTGCTGGATGTGCGCTTGCAACAAATAGAGCTTAATCGCCTGCTAAGCCGTGAAGGGCTGAATGCAGAGGAGTTTGGGCGGCAGTATGTAATTTGACCGCTCGGATGCCTTGCACCATGACGTCAGGGGGCGGCTGCTTTACAATGCTCGCCAAAAACATCAACAGGAAACGCCAGCCGGCGTTTTGTAATTTTTCCAATGGAGAACGCTATGGCCTGGAATGAGCCGGGTGGCAACTCGAACAACCAGGACCCCTGGGGCAACCGCAACAATAAAGGCGGTAACCGGCAGGGGCCACCGGATTTGGATGAGGCGCTGCGCAAGCTGCAGAACAATATCCACGATATTTTTGGCGGTAAGAAAAAAGGCAGCGGTCAGGGCGGTGGTGCTAACAACCGTCAAGGTGGCGGCTTCGGCGTAATCGCGCTGGCGCTGCTGGTGCTGGGTGCGTTCTGGCTGTACAACGCCATCTATGTGGTGGACGAGCAGGAGCAGGCGGTCATTTTGCGTTTCGGTAAGTACCACGAGACGGTGGGGCCGGGTCTGAATATCTACTTCCCGCCAATTGAGAGCAAGTTCCAGCACAACGTCACCCGTGAGCGTGCCTACAGCCGCCAAGGGCCGATGTTGACCGAAGATGAAAACATCATCGAAGTACCGCTAACCGTGCAGTACAAGATCAGCAACCTGCAGGATTTTGTGCTGAACGTGGAAGGCCCAGAAGTCAGCCTGCAGCATGCGACCGAAAGCGCCCTGCGCCATGTGGTGGGCTCGACGGCTATGGATCAGGTGCTGACCGAAGGGCGTGAACTGCTTGCAGTTGACGTCAAAGAGCGTTTGCAGCGTTTCCTTGATCTGTACCGCACCGGTATTGCGGTGACTCAGGTCAACGTACAGAACGCCCAAGCGCCGCGTGAAGTGCAGGAAGCCTTTGATGACGTGATCCGCGCCCGCGAAGATGAGCAGCGTGAAAAGAACAACGCAGAAACCTATGCCAACGGTGTAGTGCCTGAAGCCCGAGGTACCGCTCAGCGTATTCTGGAAGAAGCCAACGGTTATCGCGATGAGGTCATCGCCCGTGCCGAGGGTGAGGCCAAGCGCTTTAGCAAGCTGGTGGCTGAATACAAAAAAGCACCGGAGGTTACCCGTCAGCGTCTGTATTTGGAAACCATGGAAGAAATGTACAGCAACTCCAGCAAGGTGCTGCTCAGTGGCGACAAAGGCCAGAACAGCCTGATGTATCTGCCGTTGGACAAACTGATGGAAGGACGCAGTACGGTGCCTGCGCCTGCACGCACTGCAGAGCCGGCCGCTGCGGCGACTGGAAGCGAAGCGCCGGTCAGCACCGAAACCCTGTCACGTACCCTGCGTAGCCGGAGTCGATAATGAGCAACAAGTCACTTTTTACCCTGATTGCCGGTGCCGTGCTGGCGCTGGTGGCCTGGAATAGCTTTTACATCGTGGCACAGACCGAACGTGCGGTTTTGCTGCAGTTTGGTAAGGTGTCCGAGTCAGACGTTGCGCCTGGCCTGCACATGAAAATCCCTTACGTCAACCAAGTGCGTAAGTTTGATGGCCGCTTGCTGACGCTGGATGCGCCGACCCAGCGCTTCCTGACGCTGGAAAAGAAAGCGGTGATGGTGGATGCCTTTGCTAAATGGCGTATCGCCAATGCTGACCAGTACTACACTGCTACCTCGGGCATCAAGCAGGTGGCGGATGAGCGTCTGGCGCGTCGTTTAGAAGCCGGCCTGCGCGACCAATTCGGTAAGCGCACCTTGCACGAGGTGGTCAGCGGCCAGCGTGATGAGCTGATGGCCAACATCACCACATCGCTGGACAAGTCGGCACGCAAAGAGCTGGGCATCGAAGTGATTGATGTGCGCGTCAAATCCATTGACCTGCCGCGTGAAGTCAACCGCAGTGTGTTTGAACGTATGAGCTCAGAACGTGCCCGCGAAGCCCGTGAGCACCGCGCCAAAGGTAAGGAACTGGCTGAAGGTATCCGCGCCGATGCGGATCGTCAGCGCCGTGTCTTGTTGGCTGAAGCCTACCGCGAAGCCGAAGAAATTCGAGGTGAGGGCGATGCCCGCTCGACCGCTATCTACGCGGCAGCCTACGGTCAGGACAAGGATTTCTATGCGTTTCACCGGAGCCTACAGGCCTATCGTGACAGCTTCTCCAGCAAAAGTGATGTGCTGGTGCTGACGCCGGATAGCGAGTTTTTCCGCTTCATGCAGGAAGCACGTCCTTAACGGCTGATTCTGGCGTAACCGGCCGTTGTGCGGTTACGCCAGACTTGACAGGCGCTGCAGGTTGACGGTGGCGTGGTAAAAGACTGTAAACGCTCTGCATCTTTTGCTACACTCCGGCATCGTGCGCGGACGGCAGGCCAATCCATTTAGCGGGCCTGCACCGTAATCAGGCTAGCCCACAGAACACGCCGGGAATCTCCCGGTTTTTTTACGTGTGCGATTATGAATTTTCTGGCTAGGCAGGGCGGTTTTCCGGCTGCCGGTCACATGCTAAGGGTTAATGAGGAAAGCAGATGGCTACCCTGGAACGATGGTTACTGCCCGACGGTATTGAAGAAGTTTTGCCGCCGTTGGCTGCACAGGTGGAGCAGTCGCGCCGCCAAGTGCTGGACCTGTTTGCTGGCTGGGGCTACGAATTCGTCGTCACCCCGCATATCGAATTTCTGGGCTCGCTGCTGACCGGCGTTGGGCGTGAGCTGGCGCTGCGTACCTTTAGTGTGACCGATCCGATGAGCGGCCAGCTAATGGGGTTTCGTGCCGATATTACTCCGCAAGTGGCGCGTATGGACGCGCACAGCTTGCGTCGAGAAGGTCCGAGCCGCCTGTGTTATGCCGGCAGTGTGGTGCATGCCAAGCCACGGGCGCTGTCCACTTCACGCAGCCTGATCCAGCTGGGTGCCGAATTGTTTGGCGATGCCAGTCCCGCTGCGGATATTGAAATCATTAGCCTGATGGTAGAAACCCTACAGCAGGCACGTATCGAAAAATTACACTTGGATTTAGGCCATGTCGGCGTTTTCCGTGGTTTGGCGCGTGCCGGTGGGCTGGATGCCGACACCGAAGAACAGCTGTTTGCTGCGCTGCAACGCAAGGCAGTGACCGATGTGGCCGAGTTGGCCGCCGAACTGCCCGCCGAGCTGGCCGGTATGCTCAAGGCGCTGTGCAGCTTGTGTGGCGGCTATGAAGTACTGGAGCAGGCACGCAAAGTGCTGGACGGCGCGCCACGGGCAGTGCGTGCTGCACTGGACGAGCTGCAGCAAGTGGCCGATGTGCTGACTCAGCGCTACCCGCAGATTCCGGTTTATTTCGACCTGAGTGAGCTGCGTGGTTACAACTACCATACGGGTGTGGTGTTTGCCGCCTTTGTCCCGGGCGTGGGCCATTCTATTGCCCAGGGCGGCCGCTACGACGACATTGGCGCGGTGTTTGGCCGCTCGCGCCCGGCTACCGGATTTTCCACCGACCTTAAAACCTTGGTTAGCCTCGGCAAGCCAGCTGGCCAAACGCAGGTAGGGGCCATCTGGGCGCCCGCCAGTGCTGATTCCGGCCTGTGGCAAGCGGTGTGCCAGTTGCGGACGCAGGGCGAAACCGTGATCCAGGCCCTGTCCGGTCAGGACGAAGGCGATGCGGCCCGTGCCGGTTGCAACCGGCAGTTGGTGCAGATAAACGATCAGTGGGTTACACAACAGATTGGATAAAGGGTGCTGCCGTCCAGCGTGGTGGCAGTGCGGGTTTTTCGCGAAGAGGGCAATTACCGATGGGTAAAAATGTGGTCATTCTCGGCACCCAGTGGGGCGACGAGGGCAAAGGCAAAATTGTTGACCTGCTAACGGATCAGGCACAGGCTGTTGTACGTTTCCAAGGTGGCCACAATGCGGGCCATACGCTGGTGATTGACGGTGAAAAAACCGTACTGCACCTGATTCCGTCGGGCATCCTGCGCGACAACGTCGAGTGCATGATCGGCAACGGCGTGGTGCTGGCACCCGATGCGCTGATGAAAGAAGTCATCAAGCTGGAAGAAAAGGGCGTTCCGGTGCGTGAACGCCTGCGCATTAGCCCGTCCTGTACACTGATCCTGCCGTATCACGTGGCGCTGGATCAGGCTCGCGAAGCGGCGCGTGCCGAAGGCAAAATCGGCACCACCGGTCGCGGCATTGGTCCGGCCTATGAAGACAAGGTGGCTCGTCGTGGCCTGCGCGTCGCGGATTTGTTTGATGCCGAACGCTTTGCAGCCAAACTGAAAGAAGTAATGGATCTGCACAACTTTGCACTGGAGCACTTCTATAAGGTAGAGCCGGTGTGCTACGAAACCGTGCTGAAAGATGCACTGTCGTATGCCGAAATCCTCAAACCGCTGATGCAGGATGTGACCGCCCGTCTGCACGCGCTGCGCAAGCAGGGTGCCCGCATTATGTTTGAGGGCGCGCAGGGTGCGCTGCTGGATATCGACCATGGCACTTACCCCTATGTCACCAGCTCCAGCACCACCGCTGGTGGTACGGCGACCGGCTCTGGCTTTGGCCCGCTGTATCTGGATTACATTCTGGGTATCACCAAGGCGTACACCACCCGTGTGGGTTCGGGCCCGTTCCCGACCGAGCTGTTTGATGACATTGGTGCGCGTCTGGCGGAAAAAGGCCATGAATTTGGCTCTACCACCGGTCGTGCCCGCCGTTGCGGGTGGTTTGATGCGGTGATTCTGCGTCGCACAGCCGAAATCAACAGCATCTCCGGTCTGTGTCTGACTAAGCTGGACGTGTTGGATGGCCTAGAAACAGTCAAAATTTGCGTAGGCTATAAGACCCGCGCTGGCGAGGTGCTGACCGAGGCACCCACCGAAGCCGACAGCTACAACGACCTGACGCCGGTGTACGAAGAAATGCCCGGCTGGAGCGAATCCACAGTTGGCCTGACCAGCATGGAGCAACTGCCTGCCGCTGCGCTGGCCTATGTCAAACGCTTGGAAGAGCTGGTGGGTACGCCGGTTGATATTGTTTCTACCGGCCCTGACCGCAACGAAACCATCGTACTGCGTCACCCTTACGCCTAACGCGCTGCGGTCCTCGAGGCCGCATGGCACTGCGAGCAAACCGGCCTTCTGCATCTGTAGGGGCCGGTTTTTTTGTTTGGGATGTTGGTGCTGCTGTGTATGACTGTAAATCAACTTCTAGGCTGCTAGCTGAATCATGACCAATCAGGTTAAGACTGGCTGAATCAGCGCGCCAACTTTCTGCCTAGGGGTGGTTTTGTCCAAGTCCGTTCATTGGTGCTCTTCTGCTGGCCAATGCCTAGCAGCGTGTAGCACGCGCAGAATCCGCACCAGATCGCTGGTTGTGTCATAAACCAACACGTAATTTCGGTGTACGACGCGCTCACGAGTGCTGCGCACTCGGCCAGCCTTACCTCGGCTGGGATGATCCGGCAAGGGATTGGCTTTTTCTGCAATCGCCTCATCGTGGGCTAATGCGGTAGCCGGTGCGTTCTGCGCAATATGCTCGCGTATTTTCTGTCTATCGGTGTCGGCTGGTCGTGTTCAAACTAATTTCACGATGCAGCAACGCTGTTGGCCATTTTTACGCATTTCTGCTCGCCAGGTTTCTGCTTCAGCTTCTACTTCGTGCGCTGAAAGTACATCACCACTATTGGCCGAGTCCAAGCCAGCCTGCACCTGGCGCTGGAGCCAGGCATCCTGTGACGCATCTTCCTTTTGTTGCTGAACGAAATCTTGCATGAAATCGCGCAGAAGCTGGGCGCTGCTACGGTCGCGGGCCTTGGTTGCAGTTGAAAACTCTGTTTTGAGGGCTTCCTCAACCCTGAAGGTAAAAGTGGCATTACGCATGGCATGCCCTCTTGTGTTACAAATGTAGTGCAATCTTGCACGAAAAACCGCATTGAAATACGCGGGGCTTATCGGGCATCGGGTCAGGGCTTTACGTTGCAATAGAGATTTTCATGTGAATCAACGGATTCTAGAAATAAAACGCAGACAATAAAAAACCCTCAAAGCCGAAACTTGAGGGTTTTTAATGTATGGTGCCCAGGAGAAGACTCGAACTTCCACAGCCGTTAAGCCACTAGTACCTGAAACTAGCGTGTCTACCAATTCCACCACCTGGGCACATACATCAATCATTTTTACAATTTTCATTGCAACGCTGACGTGGTGCGGGCGAGAATATACGTCTCCGGAAATCGTTTGTAAAGCCCCGTGCTAAAAAATCTTCAGATCTCCGGCTTTTTCATTAAAAGGACAAAGCAATTTTGAAATCCAAATGGCAGGGGCAAGACCCCGAAGCCGCGCTTGAAGCGCAAAAGTATGACAACCCCGTTCCCAGCAGGACGCTGATCCTGCAGCACTTGGCCGAGCGCGGTGCGCCGGCAACCCGAGAGCAATTGTGCGCAGAATTTGGCCTGTGCACTGAAGATGATATTGAAGCCATTCGCCGCCGGTTGCGCGCCATGGAGCGTGATGCCCAGGTGGTCTATACCCGCCGTGGTGCCTATGCGCCGATTGATAAGCTGGACTTGGTCGCTGGCCGTGTGCAGGGCCACCGTGATGGTTTTGGCTGGCTGCTGCCAGAAGGTGAGGGCGAAGACATCTTTCTTAGCCCCGTGCAGATGCGCGGCGTCTTCCATGGTGACCGCGTGCTGGTGCGGGTTACCGGGCTGGATAAGCGAGGACGCAAGGAAGGCGTGATTGCTGAGGTGGTTGAACGCGCCCGTGACAGCTTGGTCGGTCGTTACAACGAAGAAAACGGCCTGGGCTTTGTTATTCCCGATAACGTGCGCATGCAGCACGAAATTATCATCAGCCCCGGCATGTCCGGTGGAGCCACTGTAGGTCAGTTGGTCGAGGTGGAAATCACCCACTGGCCAACGGGGCGCATGCCTGCCCAAGGGCGAGTGGCCCGTGTGCTGGGTGACTATATGGCGCCGGGCATGGAAATTGATGTGGCGCTGCGCAACTACGACATCCCTCACGAATGGCCGGAAGCGGTACTGAAAGAGGCAGGCAAGTTCAAGGACGAAGTGGCCGACAAGGACAAGCTCAAGCGCGTCGACCTGCGCGAGCTGCCCTTTGTCACCATTGATGGTGTGGATGCGCGTGACTTTGACGATGCGGTTTATGCGGAAGCGATCACAGGCGGTTGGCACCTTTATGTGGCCATTGCTGACGTATCCCACTATGTACAGGTTGGGTCGGCGCTGGATACCGAGGCGGCCTTGCGCGGCAATTCGGTGTATTTCCCTGAGCGGGTGATTCCTATGCTGCCGGTGGAGCTGTCCAACGGCCTGTGTTCGCTCAACCCCAATGTAGACCGGCTGGCGATGGTGTGCCGTGTTGAGCTGTCGCGTAACGGCAAGATGCAGGATTACTGCTTTTTTGAAGGCGTGATCCGCTCCCATGCGCGGCTGACCTATGATGAAGTCAGCGCCATTCTTGAGCATCCCGACAGCGCCGAAGGCAAGGCCGCCAGCAAACAGCGCAAAGCGTTGGTGCCGCACCTGCAGCAGCTGTATGCGCTGTATCATGCCTTGGCCAAGCAGCGTCGCCTGCGCGGTGCCATCGACTTTGAAACCCGCGAAACCTATATCGTGTTCGGTGAAGACCGTAAAATTGCCGAAATTTTGCCCACCGAGCGCAATGACGCGCACAAGCTGATTGAAGAGTGCATGCTGTGCGCCAACGTGGCCATGGCAGACTTTCTGCATTGCCACAAACTGCCGGGCCTATACCGTATTCACGATGGCCCGCCCGAGGCCAAGTTGGAAAAACTGCAAGGCTTTCTGGCTACGCTGGGCATGAGCATCAACAAGGGGCGGCAGCCGCCTACGCCCAAGGATTATCTGCGTTTGTTGGAGCAAATCCGCGAGCGTCCCGACTTCGAGCTGATCCAGACCGTTATGCTGCGCTCGCTCAGTCAGGCTGAATACAACCCGGAAGATATTGGTCACTTTGGCCTGAATTACGACAGCTACACCCACTTTACCTCGCCCATTCGCCGCTACGCCGACCTGCTGAATCACCGCGCCGTGCGCAGTATCATTCGTTCGCGTCGCCAGTCGCCGCATATCGAGCGTGCCGGTGCAGGACCGTTGGCCAAGGCGAAAATCTATCCCTATGACCTGCCACGGCTGGAGGCCATTGGTGAGGCGGTGTCGGGCACCGAACGGCGTGCCGATGAGGCCACCCGTGATGTGGTGACCTGGCTTAAGTGCGAGTTCATGCAGGAGCGCGTGGGTGAGACGTTTAGCGGCGTGGTCACCTCGGTGACGGGTTTTGGTTTGTTTGTTGAGCTGGACGACATTTATGTTGAAGGTATGGTGCACATCACTGCGCTGCCAGCGGATTACTACCATTTCGAAGCGGTTTATCACCGTTTGGTGGGCGAACGCAGCGGGCGTAGCTACCGTCTGGGCGACACCATTGAGGTGGTGGTAGCGCGGGTGGATCTGGATGAGCGCAAGATTGATTTTGAATTGAGCGCTGCAGAACATGCCGCACCGGTGACCCGCAAAACTGCCCTTGCTACACCACAGATAGCCAAGCCCAGCAAGAAATCGGCTGCAAAGGGTGAGGAAAAATCCGGCAAAAAAACCACCAGCAAGAAAGCCAAGTCCGCCAAGGACAAGAGCGAAAAACGCAAAGCAGTCAGCAAATCGAGGAAGTCGGGCCACTATGAGTGATCTGGAACAGGTTTACGGTATTCATGCTGTCAGCGCGCTGCTGGCCCATCACCCCAAGCGGGTCAAGCAGTTGTGGCTGGTCAAAGGCCGCCAGGACGCCAGCGTGGATGCGCTGCGCGAACAGGCGCACGCCGCGCGTATCGAAATTCGTGATATTGAACGCCGCGAACTGGACGAAAAGGTTGAAGGCGTGCATCAGGGCGTATTGGCTTTGGTCAGCCCCAGCCAGATCTGGGGTGAGAACATGCTGGATGAGCTGCTGGACCGCCTAGACGAGCCGGCGCTGCTGCTCGTGCTGGACGGTGTGACCGACCCGCACAACCTAGGTGCCTGTTTGCGCACCGCCGATGCCGCCGGCGTGCATGCTGTGATTATTCCCAAAGACAAATCCGCCACGCTTAATGCCACGGTGCGCAAGGTGGCCTGCGGCGCGGCCGAGGTGGTGCCGTTGGTGGCGGTCACCAACCTGTCGCGCACCTTGCAGAAGTTGCAGCAGAAGGGCGTCTGGATTGCTGGTACCGCCGGTGAAGCCGAGGTCAGCATCTATCAGCAGAACCTGTCTGGCCCGCTAGCCTTGGTGATGGGAGCTGAAGGTAAGGGAATGCGTCGGCTAACCCGCGAACATTGCGATTACCTGGTCAAGCTGCCCATGCTGGGTTCGGTCAGCAGCCTGAATGTGTCGGTGGCTACGGGCGTCTGCCTGTTCGAGATCCGCCGTCAGCGCAGTGTTTGAATAACAACGGCTTGGGCAGCTATACCCGCTAGCGTGCGCGCGGCTTTAGCCGCGATCACGGGCTGTCCTGTTTCTAGTCGTGTGCGCCAAACGGTGAGTGCGCAGACTGCTGAGAGGCGTGTGGTGCACTTCGGATTCCCGTGCTGGCTTTGAATTGCGCTTGTTATTGCCTTCGGGTAGAATACGCGCCCTTGTTGCCCATGAAAAAACAGGGGCAGCAAGACTTTCATCCACTCCTTGTCTGACCGGATTGTCCGGCAGGCTACAACCCGTAAGGAGCATCTATGCGTCATTACGAAATTGTGTTCTTGGTCCACCCTGACCAGAGCGAGCAAGTCGGCGGCATGGTCGAGCGTTACACCAAGCTGATCGAAGAAGACGGTGGCAAGGTTCATCGCCATGAAGATTGGGGCCGTCGCCAGCTGGCTTACTCCATCAACGATATTCACAAAGCCCACTATGTCCTGCTCAACGTTGAATGCAGCAGCAAAGTACTGGCCGAGCTGGAAGATAGCTTCCGCTACAACGACGCCGTACTGCGCAACCTGATCATTCGCCGCGACGAGGCTGTTACCGAACAGTCCGAAATGCTCAAGGCCGAAGAAGGTCGCAACGAGCGTCGCGAGCGCCGCGAGCGTACCGAAGAAGCTGCCGATGATGCCGACGACGAAGTCGAAGGTGATGACGACAGCGACAGCGATGACGCTGACGAGTAATCACTGGACATATTGAGGAGTAACAGTCATGGCACGTTTTTTCCGTCGTCGCAAGTTCTGCCGTTTCACCGCTGAAGGCATTCAGGAGATCGATTACAAAGATCTCAACACCCTGAAAGCGTACATTTCCGAAACCGGCAAAATTGTACCGAGTCGCATTACCGGCACTAAAGCCAAGTATCAGCGTCAGCTAGCAACTGCCATCAAGCGCGCGCGCTTCCTGGCGCTACTGCCGTACACCGACAGCCACGATCGTTAATTAACGGCTGGGTAAAACAGGGGACAGGTATGCGCGCGCTGGCTGAATACATCATGCGTGGTCGCGCTCAGGCAACTCTAGTGGTGGGTCTGACGGCGGCATTGCCGATGTTGTTCTGGATCAGCGCGGCAGGTGCCAGTTTGGTGCTGCTGCGCAAAGGGCTTAATCAGTCATTGGGCGTGATCGTCTGGTCGCTGGTGCCAGCTGGCCTGTGGGCTTGGTATGGTGACCCGTTTGTGCTGCTGGCCGTGGCGGGTAGCTTGGTGCTAGCCCATGTGTTACGCACGAGTACATCTTGGCTCAATGTGCTGATGACCAGCCTGCTGGTTGGTCTGTGCGCGGCTGGGGTGCTGTCAGTGGCATTTGCCGCATCTATTGCCCAGCTGGGCGAGGTGTTGAGTAATGCACTGCCGAGCGTATTTGCCGCAGTTTGGCAAGAGCTGGCTGAGGACGAACAAGCCCGACTGCTGGAGCTGTTGGTACCCGTACTCACGGGGCTGATGGCGGCAGTGGTGCAAATGCTGGCTTTGGCAGCACTGGTTTTGGCCCGTTACTGGCAGGCAGCACTGTACAACCCCGGCGGATTGGGTCAGGAGTTTCGGGCTATCCGCTTGCCGGTCGCGGTGGCAGCCTTGCTGGTTATGGGTATTTTGCTGGCTCCCAGACTGAGCGTGCAGGCAGGCATACTTATGCCGCTCTGTGCCGTTGTATTGGGGCTAACCGGACTGGCTGTTGTGCATGGACTGGCTGCCCGCTACCAAGTGAGTCGGTTTTTGTTGACGGGCTTTTACCTGAGTCTGTTCCTGTTTAGCCAGCTGCTGTTTCCGCTGCTGGTGATCCTGGCCTTGGCTGATAGTGTGTTTGATTTTCGTGGGCTTAGGGCGTTGGCTAGAAACAACGCCGATTCCACGGACAACGGTGAATAATATCTTCAAGAGGTGAAACCCAAATGGAAGTCATCCTGCTGGAAAAAGTCGCAAACCTGGGCAACCTGGGCGACAAAGTATCTGTTAAAGCCGGCTACGGCCGTAACTACCTGCTGCCACAAGGCAAGGCCACCGCTGCAACCCCGGAAAACATTGCCGAGTTTGAAGCCCGCCGTGCCGAGCTGGAGCGTGTTGCCGCCGAGAAGCGTGCAGCAGCCGAAGCCCGCGCCGCCCAACTCAACGAACTGGTTGTGACCATCACTGCCAACGTCGGTGAGGAAGGCAAGCTGTTCGGTTCCATTGGTACTCAGGACATCGCCGATGCCCTGACCGCCAGCGGCATCGAAGCGGCCAAGAGCGAAGTGCGTCTGTCTGAGGGCACTATTCGTCAGACCGGCGAGTACGACATCAAGCTGCAGTTGCACAGCGAAGTGACAGCTGAATTTAAGCTGATCGTAGCAGGCGAGTAATTACTGATCAGCCTTCGGGCTGACAGTATCAAAGGCATCTGTCGGATCGGCAGGTGCCTTTTTTTTCCGCTCGGGTCTAACCGAAACGCCGATGGAGAACGGATAGAGTCATGCAAGAGAGTGAAGTGAATCCACAATATGATCTGGAAACAGCAGCGCTTAAGGTGCCGCCGCACTCCATTGAGGCCGAACAGGCGGTATTAGGTGGCCTGATGCTGGACAATTACGCTTGGGAGCGGGTGGGTGACCAGCTGGTTGCCTCGGATTTTTATCGCCATGACCATCGCCTGATTTTCCGTGCCATCTTTACTTTAGCTGAACGCAATCAGCCGTTTGATGTGGTGACTCTATCTGAACACCTAGATAACGAGGGTGCGCTGGCACAGGTGGGTGGGATTGCCTATCTGGGCGAGCTGGCCAGTAATATTCCGTCGATTGCCAACATTCAGGCTTATGCTCGCATTATTCGTGAGCGGGCTACACTGCGCCAGTTGATTAGTGCCAGCAATGAAATTGCCGACATGGCCTACGCTCCGCAAGGGCGTCAGGGTGAAGAGATACTGGATGAGGCTGAGCGCAAAATTTTTCAGATCGCGGAAGCACGGCCCAAAAGTGGCGGACCGGTACCCTTGCGCGATGTGTTGCTTAAAACTGTGGATACCATTGATACGCTGTTTCATAGCGATTCGCAGATCACTGGCTTGACGACTGGTTTTAAAGATCTGGACGAAAGAACTAGCGGCTTGCAGGCAGCTGATCTGGTGATCGTCGCGGGCCGGCCGTCCATGGGTAAAACCACCTTCGCCATGAACTTGGTGGAAAACGCGGTAATGAACAGCGACAAGACGGTGCTGGTGTTTTCGCTGGAGATGCCGGCTGAATCGCTGGTGATGAGGATGTTGTCTTCGTTGGGGCGTATCGACCAGAGCAAGGTACGCTCCGGCAAGCTGGACGATGAAGACTGGGCGCGTATGACATCAACGGTGTCGATACTGCAAAACGCCAAGCTGCATATTGATGACACCGCCGGCATTAGCCCAACCGAGATGCGTGCGCGCACGCGGCGGGTGGCCCGTGAGCACGGGGCCATTGGCCTGATCATGGTGGACTACCTGCAGTTGATGCAGGTGGGTGGCAGTGCCAGCGAAAACCGTACCAATGAAATTTCCGAGATTTCGCGCTCGTTGAAAGCATTGGCTAAAGAATTTGAGTGCCCAGTCGTGGCCCTGTCGCAGCTTAACCGCTCGCTGGAGCAGCGGCCCAACAAGCGCCCGGTCAACTCGGATTTGCGTGAATCCGGTGCGATCGAGCAGGATGCCGACGTGATCATGTTTGTTTACCGCGACGAAGTCTATCACCCAGAAACCGAACACAAGGGCATCGCCGAGATCATCATCGGTAAGCAGCGTAACGGCCCCATTGGCACGGTGCGGCTGATGTTCCATGGCCGCTACACCCGTTTTGACAATTTGGCGCCGGGCAACTACGACTTTGATGACGACTAAACGCTGATATTGTTGGCTTTAAAATAATCAACGTAGTCTTTGTCAATCCGGGTGATGTGGTTGAGTAGCCAATTTTTTAGCAGATCGACCGCTTCGTTGCCAACAGTCTCGCCGGCTTCATGGCGGTCCTGCAGCGCCATGATTTGCTGGCAAAAGGCGTTATGTTGGCGGATATGTTCGTCAGTCCCTGGGTAGCCGTGGCGCTTGATGAGCTCTTCTTCGGCAATAAAGTGGTTCATGGTGTAGTCCATCAGCTGCTCTAGCGTGTCGCCGATGCGCTGAGGGTTGAGCTGTCCATCGTTCATCTGTGCGTGGAGCTGGTTGGTTAGGTTGACGAGCCACTGGTGCTGCTCATCGACTTCGCCTATTCCTATTTCCAAATCCTGTGACCATGGCATAAATTGCATACGGTTATCCTTACTTATTCAGTGGTTTTAAGCTATTGGCAGTATGCAATAAAAACACCCTGTCTAAAACCTATCTAATGTATAGATACATGAGCGATAAAACGTAGGGTATAGGCATAAAAAAACCTGCAGCGGCACGCCGTTGCAGGTTTTTGGCAACACGACGAGGATTATTCGCGGCCGATAGCGCGATAACCGATGTCTTTGCGGTAAAAGCAGCCTTGCCAGCTGATTTTTTCTGCCAGCTTGTAGGCGTTTGCCTGTGCTTCGGCCACGGTATTACCCAGTGCGGTGGCGCACAGTACGCGCCCGCCGCTGTTGATGATCGAGCCGCCCTGTAGGCTGGTGCCGGCTTGGAATACCTTGCCGTCCAGCTTGGCGGCTTCGTCTAAGCCACTGATTACTTGCCCTTTTAGGTAATCATCAGCCGGATAACCGCCGGAGGCCAACACCACGCCTAGGCTTGGGCGCGGGTCCCATAGCGCTTCGACCTTGTCCAGTGAGCCGGCCATGGCTGCTTGCAGCAGCAGTACCAAGCTGGACTCCAGTCGCACCATGATGGGCTGGGTTTCTGGGTCGCCAAAGCGGCAGTTGTACTCGATGATTTGTGGATTGCCTTGTTTGTCGATCATCAGGCCGGCATAGAGGAAGCCGGTGTAGACATTGCCTTCGGCCGCCATGCCACGCACGGTTGGGTAGATAATCTGATCCAGCACGCGCTGGTAGACAGCCTCAGTTACCACAGGGGCAGGGGAGTAAGCACCCATACCGCCGGTGTTGGGGCCGGTGTCGCCATCGCCGACGCGCTTGTGGTCCTGGCTGGTAGCCATGGGCAGTACGTTGCCGTTGTGATCCACCATGACGATAAAGCTGGCTTCTTCGCCATCAAGGAAGTCTTCGATCACCACGCGCGAGCCAGCATCGCCAAAGGCGTTGCCAGCCAGCATATCGTTAATGGCGTCTTCGGCTTCTTGCAGGGTCATGGCGACAATGACGCCTTTACCTGCGGCCAGACCATCGGCCTTGACCACAATAGGCGCACCTTTTTTGCGCACATAGGCCAGCGCCGGCTCGACTTCGGTGAAGTTGGCATAGCCCGCGGTGGGGATGTTGTGGCGGGCCAGAAAGTCCTTGGTGAACGCTTTGGAGCCTTCTAATTGGGCGGCGGCTTGGGTAGGGCCGTAGATCGGCAGGTTGCGGGCGCGAAAAGCGTCAACGACGCCGGCCACGAGCGGTGCCTCGGGGCCGACTATGGTCAGCGCAACTTGGTTGTGTTCGGCAAAATCGGCCAGTTTATCCAGCTCCAGCACGCCAATATCAAGGTTTTCGCACTTGGCTTCAGTGGCGGTACCGGCATTGCCGGGCGCAATGAATACTTTGGCCACACGCGGGTCTTGAGCGGCTTTCCAGGCCAGCGCGTGCTCGCGTCCGCCGTTGCCAATAATCAGAATGTTCATAGTGGGTCCTCAGGAAAATTCAGGCTTGCCTAACCGGCCGAGAAGCGCGCCCCGAGTGGGCGGATAGCCAGTCCCGGCGCGCGGTGTGATGGGGGCGGGGGCCCCCCGCGGAGTGGCGGGAATGGCGCCGGCCGGTAAACACCAA
>JAHAYO010000065.1 GCA_018384595.1 Thiopseudomonas sp. | reverse complement strand
ATAGTGCAGCGGTAACTGCCGGTAAGCGGCAAAGTGCGGCACCAGTGACAACGCCAGCGGCTGCACACACATCTGGCCCAGCATCAGCAGCAGCATCAGTCCGGCATAGGGCAGCCAGGTATCCTGCCACCATCCACCCGGCAATTCATGGCGCAGCGCCGGCAACACAAAGGCCAGCGCCAGCAGCAGGAAACCCAGCACCTGCTGTGCTGCCAGCACACCGGCATCAACACGACACATCCTGTATTGCACTCTATTCAGTACAAATCCGCCCTGTAACGCCCCTGTTGTTTCAACGCCTTGAATCCGCGGACACCAAGCAGCTCAGCCAGCAGGCTTTCGACACTGCGGCCCATGCCTTGCAAGCTGCCACACAGATAAATGACTGCACCATTGTCCAGCCACTCCAGCAGGCGCGCCTGATGGGTGTGCAGGCAGTCCTGCACATAGGCGGGCTGTTGTGGGTCGCGGGAAAACGCCAGATTAAGGTATTGCAGGTGCCCGCCCATCAGCCAGTTCTCGGCTTCTTCGGCCAAAACCCGGTCGGTGTCTGGGCAGCGCTCGCCAAAAACCAGCCAGTTATGACTACCTGCAGGGCGGGCCTGCAGATGACCCCGTAAACCGGCCAGCCCGCTGCCGGCCCCGATCAAGATGGCCGGCGCATCCGGTACGGCATAAAAATCCGGCTTAGCACACACCTGAAACACGATCTGCTCACCAGCGGCCAGCGTTTGGCACAACCAACCCGAACACTGGCCTGCCTGCCGCACTATCAACTCCAGCGTCTCACCACAGGCGTTGGCAATCGAGTATTCGCGCACGGCCAGTTGCGGGTTATTAAAGGGACGCAAGCGCAGAGTGTCACCCGCCTGCCAGCGGGCATCATGCACACTAAAACGCAGCAAAAACAAACTGGGACTGGTGCTGTCCGGATTGAGGCAAATGCGCTCAACCAGGGTGGCGCTGAACGCGTCTGGCGTGGCGAACGTATCGCTAAACGTCAAGGAAAACCGCTGTGTCAGGCTGGCATGCCAGGCGGCAATGTCTTGCGGGTGCAGGCTATCTACCGTCAGTAGCGGCCAGGCCAGCTGGGCACCACGTTCCAGCAGCGCCTGTTCCAGCTGTCGAGCAAACTGGCAAAACAGCGGATAACGCCGGTCACCCAGCCCCAGTACCTGAATATTGCTGTGCGACAAGTCCAATCTTGCTGGCAGCGCATGCAAAAACATACGCGCATGCTCCGGCGGCTGGCCCTCACCGTACGTACTGACCACAAACAGCAATGTGCGACTGGCTTGCAGCTGTTCATGGCTAAGACGATGCAGCGCCGCACAATGAACCTGATATCCGGCAGCCTGCAACGGGTGTTGCAACTGTTCGGCCAGCTGTTGTGCCGCGCCACCCTGGCTGGCCCAGCCCACCAGGATGCAGTCGGCTAGCGGCGCGTCGCTCACAGCCTGCCTGCGCTGGCGTAGCCAGATGCGGCCACATAACGCCAGATAGGCCAGCAATACAACAGCCGCCCAGAGCAGGCGGCTGTATTCGGCGGTTAGCTGATCCATGAAGCTCAGGGAGCCATTACTTCAAGGGTGGCGGTATAGCTGTCGCGGCGCTGGGTGACAGGAGAGTCATCCTTGACCGGCATGCTGCTGACCGCTTCCATCCAGTACATACCGGCCTGTGGCCAGTCGACACTGAGTTCGCCCTGGTCGTTGGTGGTCAGTTCGATCTCGTCCAGAGTGTCACGATAGCGGATGCCTTCACGAATCAGCGTCACCTTGACGTTGGCTGCCGGCTTGCCATCCAGCAGGAATACGAACCGGGCAGCTTCCCCATGTACCAGATCATTGGGGTGGGTGACGGGCGCAAGCTCCAGACCCTTGCCGGCAGGTTTCAGTACCTGTTCGGTGGGCGCACCGGAGGTGACAAAGACTTCCATACGGCTGGATGACTGGGTCACCTGCAGCTTGTCCGCCTTGGCCGGAATTGCAGTTTTGACATCTTCCAGCTTGCCGGACCAGCGTTTGCGCTCGCCATTTTCCTCGTAACTGGCAAACAAGCCCTGATTGGCAATCGCCAGTTTCCAGGTACCCTTCTGGTCCAGCTCGACATCAAAGGTGCTGCGATAACGGCCGGTGTTGCCAAACTGCGGCTGGGCTAGGCTGCCGTCCGGGCGCTGAATCTGCAGATTGGCACGTGGACGCTGCATCGGCTGCGGAGCCGGCTTGCCATTCGCTGTGGCCGGGGGCTGTGCACCAGGGCGAACAAAAGGCTGGCCTACGCCTTCAATTTGCAGCGGAAAGTGTTCAAAGTAAAAAATATCGTTGGACACCGCTGCATCCACGGTCACCCAGGGCGCATCGCCGGATAAAACAGTGGCCGACGGCAGCATCCAGGAACGGTGCGCATGGGCTGAAAATGACAGGCAGGTGGCCAGCGTCAGCAGGCCCAGTTTGGTAAAGGTTTTCATCGTTCCAATCCTCATGGAGTCAGGGTGGCCGCAACCCGGCCCAGTTCGTGGGAGCCGCGGGCTTCGCCGGTCTGCTGCTGGCTGATCGGCCAGTGCAGCGGAATACGCAACAGTTCACGGCCACCCACTTCGCGGGCAGCCTCTACCAGCAGCTGAAACTCGCCGGCCTGCAAGCCTTTCAGGGCTTCATCACGGGCGCTGAAGGTCAGGGTATGCACGCCCGGCGCACGGGTGGCGGCACTGACACCATCCACCGGAAACTCCAGCGTGCGGCCGCTGCGCCGCCACCACTGACGCATGTCCTTGAGCCATTTTTCGCCTTCGTTGTCCTTCATTTTGATGTCGTACCAGACGCTCAGGTTGGCCACATGCTGGCCGTCCTGTTCCAGCCATAACGCTACGTAAGGCCGGTGGTATTCCGCTACTTCCAGCCGCGGAATCTCGACCTCAATATCCATCTGTGCTGCCGACAGCAGCGGGCTGGCAGTCAACAACACCAGCGGTAAAAACAGTTTTCGCATAAATCATCCTTTAATGAATAAACAGCAACATAAGCAATAGCGGTATCAGCGCACCGGCCAGGGTCAGCGGCCAGGTCCAGGCCTGACGGCCGGCCTGGCGCATCAGCAGCCACAGCCCGGTCAGGCTGAACACCCCACACACCACAGCAAACAAGTCAATGAACCATGACCAGAGCACGCCGGTATGACGGCCCTTGTGCAGGTCATTGAAATAGGCAATCCAGCCACGATCGGTGACTTCGTACAGCAGCGCGCCGCTGTCCAGGTCGACGCTGAGCCAGCCATCACCGCCTGGGCGGGGCAGTGGCAGATACAGCTCGTCGTCACTCCATTCCAGGTTGTGCCAGTTCAGCCGCTTGCCCACTGTCCGCTCCAGCCAGCGCCGCACCTCAACCGGCAAGGCGTCTGCTGGCGCACCCAGTTGCGCCCGCAGCGCCTCCGGCATTTGCTTCTCCAGTGTGTGCACGCTGGGCCGAGCTTCGATCTGCCCGGCATGGTTTAGCGTGATGCCGGTGACGGCAAACAGCAGCATGCCGGCCAGGCATAACGCTGAACTGATCCAGTGCCATTGGCGAAGGGTGCCGAAGCGGGTTAGGAAGTTGGCCATCTATATACAATCACCGGTTTCCAAAGTGCTGCCTGTGTCAGCAAGACACTGCACCTCTGCGCTCACAAGGAGAGGCGCTACTGGCAGGCAGATTTTTCTGATTTAAAAGTCATAACGGGCACTCAGCCAGAAATTACGACCAGCAGGTTTGTTGTTGTACTCATTGTAGTAGTTGGTGGTGCCCACCCTGTCAGCCAGGCTGTATTCAAGGTAATCCTTGTCAAACAGGTTATTGACTCGGCCAATCAGCGTGAAGTTGTCACTGAACCGGTAGGAAGCACCCAAATTCCAGGTTGAGTAATCCTTGTAGTACAGATCCTTCGAGCTACCCACAGAGCTTGTGTAGGTGGAACGATAGCGATCAATATTTCCTGAGTACTGCAGATAGGTGTTCAGCCTGGAAGTGGGCTGCCAGTCCAGCGTGGCACTGAACATATGCTTGGGAGAGCTGCGCAAAGGCTTGCCGGTTTTCTTGTTCTCGGAATCCAGGTAAGTCCAGTTACCTTTGACAAACAAATTGTCAACAATGTAATAGCGCCCCGCCAGTTCAACACCACTGATGGTCGCTTTGTCTACGTTGTCCATTTTGGTCAGGTCGCCATTTGCTGCACGCAAAGCCTCCCAACGATCACCTGCGCTACCTTTCAGCTCGGAGCGTTCAATCTTGTCCTTGAACTCGTTCCTGAACAGAGTGACATTGAAGTTATGCTTATCGGCATGCTCATAATAAGCAGCAATTTCGTAGTTGACTGATTTTTCAGGCTTCAGACTGGGGTTACCAATCATCGGGTTGGCACCCTGGCTGCCAAAGCCGGTAATGCCGTCATACAAATCGGTGGCCTTGGGCGTTTTATAACCTGTGGACACGCCTCCCTTGAATGTCCAGCTATCATTAAGCCCATAAGTCAGGTAGACCCGGGGCGTGGTGTGGCTGCCAAAATCTTCGTGGTAGTTATAGCGGGCACCATAGGTCAGGGTTAGCGGGTCAATGAGGTTCCAGTTATCCTCGGCATAAAGCGCGTACTGGTAATATTTTTTGACCTCCCCCTGGCTGCCACCTTCCATGCCAAACACCCCGTCCTTCAGCTCGGAGTCCTGGTATTCTGCACCCGCCACCACGAAGTGGTTGGCCAGAGGAACTTCATACTTGGCACTGTAGGTGGTGTTGGTGGACTCTAGCGGGCGGTCAGGCCGGGGCAGCATAGCCAGAAAAACAGGATCTTGCATGGCAGCAGCCAGATCATTTACTCCCCATCCTTGAGCTTTAATATATTCCCGCTCACCCAGAGTAGGCGGCAGCGTACGGCCCTCATTCCTGGAATCTATATGATGGATGCCCACTGTGCTTTTACCCAGACTCCAGTCCGCTTCCCAGAACAGCGAGTACTGGCTTCTTTCAAATCTTAGCTCGTCCTTATAGCCAGCCCTTGACTGCAATAACGCCCTGTAAGTGTCATTGGTACCCAGCGGATCAACCGTGTTGCCAGATTTGGTCAAATAGGGGGTGTTATCATACTTTTGCTTGGCAATATCATAGTCAGCCTTGATGGTGTGATCCTTGTTCGGCGTAAAGGTCAGCCCAACACCAAAGGTCGAGGCTTCATTCTTGACGTTACCCTTGCCCGCACCAAAGCTGTCGTTGCTCTTGCTGACATCAATGCCATTGTGCCAAAGCTTTTTAAACTCGGGGTTTGACAGCTCGGCTTCATAAAAACTGCCGCGAACGCTGATACCAAGGGTATCTTCAATCAGCGCTCCCATCACCGAAAAATCCACATTGTCGTTGTTGCCATAATCGCTATCGGTCTGGAAAGTCTTGGCGTAACCAATGGAGCCAACCCATTCATTGGAAACTTTTTTGGTGATGATGTTGATGACACCACCAATGGCATCGGAACCGTAAATGGTACCCATAGGGCCACGAATAACTTCAATGCGCTCAACCATGGACAGGGGCGGGATGCTGGCGTACTGGACGCCGTTAAAACTGTTCGGATACAGTTCACCGTTGTTGTTCTGGCGCTTGCCGTCAATCAACACCAGCGTATAGTCGGCACCCATACCGCGAATACTGATCTGCCCATTGTTGGTTTTGTCATTGGTCTCGCCAATGTCAACGCCCTCAATATCCTTCACCGCATCCAGCAGGTTGGTGTAAGGCTTTTTCTTCAGCTCTTCCTGGGATATCACGGAAATACTGGCCGGAGCATCAGTAATCTTCTGCTCATAACCCGCCGCGCTGACGACCATGGAGTCGAGCTGGGCAGGTGTGTCTGCCAGTACCAAAGAGCTTGCTCCGAGCACGGCGCAAGCCAGTACGGAACGGGTGAACGGAATTCGCATCCTGATGTCTCCTTTCAGTTTGTTGGGGCTCCACATGGTAGGGGTCAAGCCTGCACATGTAAACCTTAATGCGAATCATTCTTGTTCGTAAGAACGTACGATTGTCTTTTCTTTTGCCGTGTGTAATACGCATGCGCGCGTTTATCGGGTTGCCCGTCATGCGCCGGCATCCGCTGAACAGGTATTGAAAAGCACAGGGAGCACTGTTAAATTACGCACTCGCAATTGATTCTCATTAAGGACCAAACCATGAAACTTCGGTTTTCTGCCCTGGCCATGGCAGCCGCCCTGGCATTCTCCGCAAACAGTTTTGCCACTGACCGTGTCGAACATTTCAAGGGCGTTCCCTCCCCTGACCTAGCCACTGCCGTAAAAAATTTTAGCGAATACAATGATCTGCTTGCCAAGGAGCTGGATGGCGAACTGACCCCACAAGCCCTAGCCGACATCCATCAGCTCACTTACACCCTAGAAGTGGCGTTGGAAAAAATCAGCGATGAAGTGAAAGCGCTGGCAGATACCCTGGAAGAGATCCATGTGGCGTCCGAAACCTCCGAGCCGGAGAAACTGGCCGAGGAAGGCAAGAAATACATGCAGGTGGTGAGCGAGCTGAAAAAACTGTAATACCAGCAGACTGCTGATAACCGGTGCTGGGATGCGCCGGTTTTTATGTGTCCGCTCACAGGGTTAAGCCAGAAGGCCTGTCGGCCACCACGCTGAGCCTGATCCGCCACGAAGGCATCCCAACTGGCTGGGCCAGCGACCTGCGGCTGGGCCTGCTGGCGGTATCCAGTCTGGCCGTGCTGTATCTGGCCGTGCGCATCATCCGCCAATGGATCAGCGGCTGGCGACAACTGCCCGCCATGGCGCTGGTGCTGGCCGGACTGGCTTGGGTCAATGCCGCGTGGGGCTTTATGTTTTGGTGGTGGTAGGGG
>JAHAYO010000060.1 GCA_018384595.1 Thiopseudomonas sp. | reverse complement strand
GTCATTGAATACCTTGGCTGCACCTTCCCAGAACTTGCCGGCATCGACACCAGTGCCCGGGATGGCTTGCTCGTTTACGAAGTCATAAAGAACTTTGGCGACTTGCAGGCCGCCTACTTGTACGCGTTCGGTCATTGTTGTCTCACTCTGCTTGAAAAGCCTGAATAAAAACATGGCCCGAAAGCCATGTAGTGCAAAGTGACTCATACTACATGAACGCAAAAAAAAATACAGAGGTAATCTGTTGCAGGCTACCGGTACGTTTTGGGCAAAAAAAACTCCGGATCTGGCCAAAAAAGCCGTATCCGGAGTTCAAGGCCGCAGTGACAGGGAAAACACTGCGGATCTGCCAACCTGTATTCAGCAATACACTCGGAGAGAAAGCTCGCAAAAAAGCAATCGGTGTATCAGAGTGACTGTTTGGTAGAAAGTTCATTGCTACGCGGATTTTTCATACGCGCTCGGCTTACGCCCCCTCGGCCCCAAATCCTTCATCGCTAGTGCGCCTCATCCCAGTTGTTGCCCACGCCGGCCTCTACCAGCAGGGGCACGTCCAGTTCGGCGGCGGCGCTCATGCGCGGTAGCAGGCCGTCTTTGAGCGCCTGTACGTCATCACGGTGCACTTCCAGCACCAGTTCGTCATGCACCTGCATCACCACCTGGGCACGCAGGCCGGAGGTTTGCAGCCAGGCATCCACCTCGATCATGGCACGCTTGATGATGTCGGCGGCGGTGCCCTGCATGGGCGCGTTGATCGCGGTGCGCTCGGCGGCGCGGCGAATCATCGGGCTTTTGGCTTTGATGTCAGGCAGGTACAGGCGGCGGCCAAACAGGGTTTCGACATAGCCCAGCTCGCTGGCTTGCTTGCGGGTGCGCTCCATGTAGTCGAGCACGCCCGGATAGCGCACAAAGTAGCGGTCGATGTACGCCTGTGCTTGGGTGCGGTCGGTGCCAATTTGTTTGGCCAGACCATGGGCGCTCATGCCGTAGATCAGGCCAAAGTTGATCGCCTTGGCGTTGCGGCGCTGGTCGCTGGTAACGTCCTCCAGCGGCACGCCGAACACTTCGGCTGCGGTGGCCTTGTGCACGTCACGGTCGTTGCGGAAGGCTTCCAGCAGGCCCGGGTCCTGTGCTAGATGCGCCATGATGCGCAGTTCAATTTGTGAGTAGTCGGCAGACACCAGCACATGCTCCGGCGGGGCAATAAACGCCTGGCGAATGCGGCGGCCTTCGGCGGTGCGTACGGGGATGTTCTGCAGGTTGGGAT
The DNA here is from genome assembly GCA_018384595.1 of Thiopseudomonas sp. Taxonomy (GTDB): domain Bacteria; phylum Pseudomonadota; class Gammaproteobacteria; order Pseudomonadales; family Pseudomonadaceae; genus Thiopseudomonas. The sequence goes on along the minus strand of JAHAYO010000060.1, from coordinate 27,333 downwards.
CACTGGAGGACAGCCGTCCGGTGGCGGTGACCGCCTGATGGTAGCTGGTGTGGATACGGCCCGTGCGCGGGTTGATCTGCTCCGGCAGACGGTCGGTGTAGGTGCTTTTGAGCTTGCTCAGGCTGCGGTACTCCATCAGCAGTACCGGCAATTCGTGGCCTTCGTCGGCCAGCTGCTGCAGTACGGCTTCGGCGGTGCTGGGCTGGCCTTTGGCGGTTTTGGCCAGCACCGGCAGGCCCAGCTTGTCGTAGAGAATTTCGCCCAGCTGCTTGGGCGAGGCCAGATTAAACGGCTGACCGGCCAGCTCGAACACTTGGCGTTCAATGGCGGTTAGTGTGTTGCCCAGCTCCTGGCTCTGCTGGCCCAAAAGGTTGGCATCCACCAGCGCACCGGTGCGTTCAATGCGCGCCAGCACCGGCATCAACGGCATTTCAATCGTCTGGTAAACGTCGGCCAACGTGGGGATTTGTTGCAGTTGCGCCTGCAAATTCTGGTGCAGCTGCAGGGTGATGTCGGCATCCTCGGCGGCGTAGGGCGCTGCCACCTCCAGTTGCAACCGATCAAAGGTGAGCTGTTTGACGCCCTTGCCGGCGATGCTTTCAAAGGGCGTGGTGGTGCGGTGCAAATAATGCAGCGCCAAGTCATCCATGTTGTGGCGGGTGGCGGTGGCATTGAGTACATAGGACGCCAACATGCTGTCGTGGTTGACGCCTTGCAGGCAAATGCCGTGGCGCTGCAGCACGTTGATGTCGTATTTGCCGTTTTGGCAGATTTTGCTGATGGCTGGGTTTTCTAGCAGCGGCTTGAACAGCGCCAGCGTTTCGTCAAACGGCAGCTGCTGCGGTACGCCCATGTAGCTGTGCGCCAGCGGTACATAGGCGGCTGCGCCCGGCTCGATGGCAAACGACAAACCGACCAGCTGCGCCTGCTGGGCATCAATGCTGGTGGTTTCGGTATCAAAGGCAAAGCTGCCGGCCTGCTGCAGGCGTTGCAGCCAGCTTTTGAGTTCGGCCATGTCCAGAATGCAGCTGTACTGGGCGGCTGGCTGTTCTGGCTGTTCTGGCTGGAAGGCGGGCAGCTGCGCACCGGTGCTGGCCGCCGCCCGCTCGGTTTCATTGAGCCAGCTTTTAAATTCCAGTTCTTGATACAGCTGCAGCAGGCGCGGATAGTCGGGCGCGTTCATGGCCAGTGTGGCGGCGCTGATATCCAGCTCGACATCGGTTTTGATGGTCGCCAACAGGCGCGATAGATAGGCTTGCTCGCGGTATTCTTCCAGCTTGGCCGCTAGGCTTTTTGCGCCACGAATCGGCAAGCCGGCCACTTCGTCCAGCCGTGCATAGATGCTGTCCATATCGCCCAGCCCTTGCAGCAGACCCAGCGCGGTTTTCTCGCCCACGCCTGGCACGCCGGGAATGTTGTCTGCTTTGTCACCCATCAGCGCGAGGTAATCAATAATCAGCTCGGGGCCAATGCCGAATTTTTCCCGCACGCCCTCAATGTCAGACGCGGTGTTATACATGGTGTTGACCAGGCTAACGCGCTCGGTCACCAGCTGCGCCATGTCCTTGTCGCCGGTGGAAATCACCACCCGCTGGCCATTGTTGCAGCCCTGCCCGGCTAGGGTGCCGATCACATCATCCGCCTCTACCCCTTCCACACAGAGCAGCGGGTAACCGGCCGCACGCACACACTGGTGTAGCGGCTCGATTTGCGCACGCAAGTCATCCGGCATGGGCGGGCGCTGGGCTTTGTACTGGTCAAACAACGCATCGCGGAAGGTTGGGCCCTTGGCGTCAAACACCACAGCGATCACGCTGTTGGGGAAGTCCTTGCGCAGGCCACGCAGCATGTTCATCACACCCCGCACCGCTCCGGTCGGCTGGCCTTTGGAGGTGGTCAGTGGCGGCAGGGCGTGGTAGGCGCGATACAGGTAAGACGAGCCGTCCACCAGCACCAGAGGGAAGTCACACATGGTTATTGCATCCACGTTAAGGCAGGAAAAATCGGCCTGCAGTATACTGGGTTTGCCCCGCCTGCGTTGCGCAGCCTGTCCACTGAGCGAGATTCTGACATGAAAAACCTGCCCCTTTCCCTGCTGGCGGCCACGCTGCTGGCCAGCAGTTGCACCCTGCTCCACGCCGCCGAAACACCCATTGCGGACACGCCACCCATTGAGGTACGCACCTTCAGGGACGGCGACATGCTGATCGAGGAACACGTGCACCGGGGTCAGGTGTACGAGGTCAAGGTGACGCCCGACAAGGGCAAAGCCTATAACCTGCGCCGCGCCGACGGCCAGCAAGGCCACAACAGCGAAAACGGCCAGCGCCAGCTGCGCGTGCCGTCTTGGACGCTACGCAGCTGGTAGCGGCTGCACGCTAGCGGTCAAAACGCTGAAGAAAACTTCAAGAGCCGTTTAAGAAGAGCAGCTCAAGGGCCAGCCTTGGCGCTCCGGCGCGGTCGGCTGTGCATAGTGTTCGCAGCCGGCCACGGCAACAAAGGGGCTGGACATCAGCTGGTGTAAGTGCTGCACCGGCGCGTAATCCTGCTGGCGTGCCGCTTCGATGGTTTCTTGAATCAGCGCATTGCGCAGCACATAGAGCGGGTTGACCGCCTGCATCGCCTGTTGGCGCTGGCTGCCATCACGTCCCGCCGGCATCGCCCTGCTCCACCAGTCCTGCAACCATTGCTGCAAATCCGCCGGCACCACGCAGGCGCCAGCCAGCGGTAGCAGCTGCTCAATGGCGTCCGCCTCCGACAGTTGACGGAAAAACCCGTTGTAGTCCAGCTCGGCCGTTTGCAGAATGCGCAGCAAGCGCTCGATCAGCGTCTGATCGCCAGCCTGCTCACCCTCCAGCCCCAGCCGCGCCCGCATACGTTGCTCATAAAGCGCTTGCTGCAGGGGCGTAAAGGCCGTCAGCGTGTCACGCAGAGCGTCCAGCTCTACCCGACCGGTGAAGGTTTGCCCCAGCGCGGTCAGGTTCCATTCGGCCATTTCTACTTGCCGGTTGAAGGCATAGCGTCCGCCAATGTCTGAGCTGTTGCAGACGTAGCTCGGTTGGTAGCGCTCAAGGAAGGCAAAAGGGCCGTAGTCGAGGGTTTCGCCCACAATCGACATGTTGTCGGTGTTCATTACGCCATGGCAAAAACCGTAGGCTTGCCAGCCGGCCAGCAGCTCGGCAGTGCGCTGGCTGATGGCGGCAAACATTGCCTGCATCGGATTATCCGCCGCCTGGCACTCGGGGTAATGCTGCTCCAGCACATAGTCCATCAGCTGATGCAACTGCGTGTACTGGCGGGTGTAGTAGAAAAATTCGAAATGACCAAAGCGTACATGGCTGCGTGCCAGTCGCAACAGGGTGGCCGCTGTTTCGGTCAGTTCGCGGCGTACCGGCATGTCCGAATCGACCACGGCCAGGGCACGGCTGGTCGGGATGCCCAGCGCGGCGAGATGTTCGCTGGCCAAAAATTCGCGAATACTGCTGCGCAACACCGCACAACCGTCACCATCACGGGAAAAGGGCGTTAGACCCGCGCCTTTTAGGTGCAGATCCCACAGCTCGCCCTTGCGGTTACGCAGCTGCGCCAGCAACTGGCCACGCCCATCGCCCAGCTGTGGGGTGTAACCGCCAAACTGGTGGCCGGCATACACCATGGCCAGCGGCTCGATGCCAGCAAACAGGCTTTGGCCGGCGACCAGCGCCAGCAGCTGCGGCTGGTTTAATAGCTGCGCTGGCCAGTCCAGCAAAGCAGCAGCCTGTTCACTGGCCACCACCCAACGCGCACCGGTCAGCGGTCGTGGCCGCACCGGTGCGGAAAAATAGGCCCCCAAGCGGGCATAGGCATCATCGGCCTGCAGCTGCAAGCCACACCATTCAAGCTCTTGCATGGCCGAATTTCCTGAGTGGGTCGGGTTGGGTCGTGTCGGCAATCAGCAGCGGCATCACGGCTTTAAGTCGTCGAGTGGGACTGGGCCGCTCCAGTTAAGCGCATCGCCCTGCCGGCTACGAATGTGCACGTCCATCTGCTGGAAGGCCATGCAGATACCGGCGTCGCGAAAGCGCTCAACCAAGCGGCAGTGAATCTCATCAATGGACGGGTTGCGGTCGCTAATTTCGCCCACGTGATAGCGCATTTCATGGTTAAAACTGCTCGGCCCCACATCCAAAAACAGCACCTCCGGCTCGGGGTCTTCCAGCACGCGCAAGTTTTCTTGCATGGTTTCTAGCATCAGCTTACGGGCCTGTTCGAGGTCGGTGTCGTAGGCTAGGCGAATATGCAGGGTAATGCGGGTCACGCTATCGCTCAGCGACCAGTTGAGCAGCCGTTCGGTGACCAGCACCTTGTTGGGGATGATGCTTTCTTTGCGGTCAAACTCGATGATGGTGGTGGCGCGAATGCGGATGCGGCTGACTGTTCCGGTCATGTCACCAATGGTGACCAGATCGCCAATGCGCACGGGCCGCTCAAACAGGATGATTATCCCAGAAATAAAGTTGGCAAAAATTTCTTGCAGGCCAAAACCCAGCCCCACCGACAACGCAGCAACCAGCCACTGCAGTTTGCTCCAGCTGACGCCCAGCGCGGCCAAAGTGGCGACAATGCCGATTGAGGAAATACTGTAAGACAGCAGCTGCATGGTGGCGTAGGACGTGCCCTGCCCCAGCTTGATGCGCGATAGAAACAGCACCTCCAGCAAGCCCGGCAGGTTGCGGGCCAGCATAATGGTCATGCCGGCGATCAGCAGCGCATTGATAAAGTCACGCAGGCTGACATCCACCGCGCTGCTGCCCAGCTGACCACCGACGGCGCTCTCATACAGCACCACTTTGTCCAGATAGGCGAACAGCGAAATCACGTCTGCCCATACCCAATACAGTCCCGCCGCCAGCAAGCCGACCAAAAACAGGCGCAGCAGGCGCTGGGATTGCTGGTTCACATCGCTGATGCCCAGCGCGTGCTGGCCGCTGGCGGCGTCGTGCTCTTCGCTGCCTTCAAGGCGGGCACGCTCGGCGCGCTCCCAAGCCAGACGACGGGCGGCAATGCTCAGGCCACGCTCGATGGTCGCCCGCAGCAGCACCCAGATCACCACCAGCGCCAAGCTCAGCAGCAGGCGCTCGCTCATCTGCAAAACGGTGTAGTAATAACCGCCAATCAGGGCCACCACCAGCGCCAGCGGTGCAGCGCCCAGCAGCAGCGCCAACAATTTCCCCAGCAGCGGCATGCTGTCGGCTCCGTACTGACGCAATGCGGCATTAATCAGCAAGCCGCCCAGCACGCTCAGCCCCAGCCCCAGCACCACCACGCCCAATACATCGTCGCTGAGTACCGAAAGGTTGGCCTGCGCCAGCGGCACCACCAGCGCCAACAGCCAAACCACCAGCGCCACCCAAGCCAGACGCTTGCGCAAAAAAGCCACCTGCGTAGCCGGCCAGCCAAAGTGCAAACCGGCCACACCCTGACGACCCAGCAGACGGTAAGCCACGGAAAACACTAGCCCCAATTTGGCGGTGTGCAGCAGCGCGGTGCCAAACTCGTAGGGCACACCACGGGTATGCAGCTGCGCCAACCAGCCCGCTGTGCCGAACCAAAAAAATGCCGGCAAAGACAAGAGCAACACCGCACCAATGGCCATGGGCGTAAACCGCTGGCGGTCGTGCAGGTAATGGCCGATGCTCGGCCGAGTCTGCTCGGTGGATTGATAGAGCGTGCGCCGCTTCCACAACACCGCCAGACTCAAGCACAAGGCCGGCAAAAACGCCGGCCAGTAGCCGCGCCACAGCGGCCACAGCTCGCCCAGCGCGCTGCCGGCATCCAAGTTGTGCCACTGTTTTTGCAGCCGCTTTGGCAGCATTTTGAGCCAGTCGCGGTCCAGCGGCTTGTTGCTGGGAATCCAAAACATGTGCTCATCCAGCAGGGTACGCAGCTGCAACGACAGCGTCTGCAACTGCTTCTGGTTGAGCTGCACACTGATGGCTTCGCTTAGGTAGGCGTTGAGCTCATGATTGAGTCGCTCAAGCAGCGCGGTGCGCAAGCGCAACAGCTCCAGCATGGCCTCACGCACCTGGCCTTGGTCGTCCGGCTGGTTCTGCAGCAGGGTGTCTACATAGTCCTGCGGGCGCTGTAGCTGCTCGCGGTACTGACGCAGCTGGAACTGATACAGGCGGGTGTCGGCAATTTGGTCGGCTAGGGTACGGTCAAAGCTGGGCTGGGGCAGTGCTTGCTTTTGTTGATACAGAATTTTTGCCAGCAACACACTGCCCTGCAGGGCGGCAATTTGTTCGTCCATGGCCTGTTCAGCCTGCTGCACGCTATCTAGCTGCTGGCGTACTTCTAGGCTTTTTTGCGTCAGCTGGTTGCGGCGCTCGGTGATGTCGAGCAGGTAGTCAGAAATTTGCAGGTTCAGGCTGCTTTCTTTAAGCAGCAAGGTGTCTTCGCCGGCTTTTTCAACCTTGAGCGACTGTTCTTGCACGGCCAGTTCGGAGGCCGCTTGGCGTTTTTCGCTCAACAACCCCTGCAGGGTGGCGAGGTAGTCTTCCTGTGCTTGCACGCGGGTGGCCAGCAACTCGCGGGTACTGCTGGCCAAGTCCTGCAGGACGCTGTTGTTGACCAGTTCGGCTTGGCGCAGGTCGTTGCGCACCTGCAGTGCCTGCATCTCGGCGCGCAGGGCATCCGCCCGCTCACTGCTGATTAGGGGTTTGCCCCCTTCTTTGGCGGTTTTTAATTGGTTATTAATCTCTTGAATGCGTTTTTGGCTGGTGCTGATTTCGTTCTGAGCGCGGTCTGGGCGGGTTTGCGTGCGCACAATGGCGGCATTGGCTTCATTGAGTTCATTTTGCCAGCCGGCCAGCAAGCGCCCCTGTTCGATAACCAGCCCTTCCAGCTCGGGCAGGCTGAGATTGGCGGGCAGCTGACGGCGTTCTGCCTGTTGCAGCAGGCGCGCCAGCTCTTGGCGGTTTTTGCGAATCTGTTCCGGCGCACCAGCCACCTGTTTTTGTAGCTCTTGCAAGCTGGCTTTGGCTTGCTCGCTGTTTTCCAGCCAGCCCAGCGTCTGCTCCAGCGCCTGCTGCACAGCCTGTTGTTCAGACTCCGGCAGCTTGCGCTCGCCCAACCCAGCCAGGTTACTTTTCAACAAATCCGCAGTTGGCAAGGCGAGCGCCGGCATGCAGATACCCAGCCACAGCAGCAACACCCAGAACGGTTGTCTCATAGCAGCCCTCCAGGCTGGTGGCTGGCAGCCAACTCAGCCACGGTCCTCGGCAAATTTAAGGCCCACTTTGCTGACCCGGCCGCCTTCCATTTCGGCCACGGTCCAGGTCAGGCCCTGCCATTCAATATAGTCGCCCACCACCACTTCGCCGCCTACCCCTGCCGCCACAAAATCGGACAGGCTTTCAGCAGGCTTATGCGCTTGCAGTTGCAGACCATAGACGGCGGCCACATCGCCCAGTTGCGCGGTACCTTCCAGTACAAAATCACCGAAGAAACGCTGATCCATACCGCGCTCAGGCTCTTCGCTAAACAGTTTGCCCAGCGCGGGTAGGTCCTCTTCATGGCCAATCACGCACAGGATGTCGTCAATCTCCAGCTGAGTGCTGCCGGTCGGGTGCAGTAGCTGATTGTGGCGAAACAGCGCGGCAATGCGGGTGCCGGTGGGCATTTTCAGCTCACGCAGCTGTGCACCAATGCACCACTTGTCCTTGCGCAGCTTGTAGACAAATAGCTCCCACTGGCTGGTGGGGTAAATTTCTAGCCCAGCACGAGAAATGGGCTCAGGGGCCGGCGGCACCTCCACCTTGGCCTTGCGCGCCGCAAGCGGCAGGGTTGAGCCTTGCAGAATAAGAGATACCAAGACGATAAAGAACGCCACATTAAAGAACAGTTGGGCATTGGGCAGGCCGTACACCAGCGGAAACACCGCCAGAATCACCGGCACCGCGCCACGCAAACCGATCCAGGAAATAAACAACCGCTCGCGCAAATTGAAGCTGCGAAACGGCAACAGGCCAACAAACACCGACAGCGGACGGGCAAACAAAATCATCCACAGCGACAACAGCAGCGCCGGAATGGCAATCGGCAACAGCTCGTGCGGCGTCAGCAGCAAACCCAGCACCAAGAACATGCCGATCTGGCTGAGCCAGGCCAAACCATCAAACATGTGCAAAATGCCGTGGCGATTACGGATTGGGCGGTTGCCCAGCACCATGCCCAGAATGTAGACCGACAAAATGCCGCTGCCGCCCAGCTGGCCGGCAATGGCGTAGACCATAATGCCACCACTGACAGCCAGCAGCGGATACAGGCCATCGGCGACGCTGATACGGTTGATCAGTTGCAGCAGCAACCAGCCGCCGCTCAGGCCTAGAATAATGCCCAAACCAAACTGCTGAATCAGGCTGGCGACAAACTCAATACCAAAGCCGCTTTTTCCTTCCAGCAGCATGCCGATCAGGGTCACGGTGAGGAACATGGCCATCGGGTCGTTACTGCCCGATTCAATTTCTAGCGTTGCGCCCACCCGCTCATTGAGGCCCTTGCCATTGAGCAGGTTGAACACCACGGCGGCATCGGTAGAGCCAACGATAGAGCCAATCAACATGCCTTCCAGCAGCGTTAGGTTAAACAGCCAAGCGGCGCCAAAACCGGTCAACACCGCAGTGGCGATGACGCCAAAGGTGGCCAGTGACAGCGCCGGCCACAGCGCCACACGGAAGGTGGCCACGCGGGTGCGCATACCGCCATCCAGCAAGATGACCGCCAGCGCCAGGTTACTGACGACATAGGTCAGCGAGTAGTCATCAAAAACAATACCGCCAATGCCATCGGTGCCGGCCATCATGCCGACGCCCATAAAAATCACCAGGATGGGGATACCAATACGCGAAGAAACCGTACTGACCAGAATACTGACGGCGACCAACAGGCCGCCAACAAAAAACCAACTATTGGTTGCAGACAGATCCAAAACCTACTCCATAAACACCATTAGGTGCCGGCTTTCACTGCCAGCACCGCTAAAAAACGGGATTGATGGGCGATTCTACCTTGTCAACCCGTACGTTTTGGGAAAATTTTCGGCCTGCAGACAAATCCGCCGGTGCGAGCCGCTATACTTTTGCCCGTTTGCTGTAATCGAGATTTTTCTATGTCTTCACCCATCGAACGGCTGGCGCAGGTGTTTGCCCGCGACATTCCCCTAAGCCAGGCCATGGGCGTGCAGGTACTGTGTTGGCAAGACCGCCAGCTGCGCCTGCAGTTCCCGTTGGCACCCAATAGCAACCATCAGGCCAGCATGTTTGGCGGCAGCATGTATTGCGCGGCGGTGCTGGCCGGCTGGGGCTGGCTGCATCTGGCGCTGCAGGAAGAAGGCACAGACAGCACCCACATCGTGGTGCAGTCCGGCCAGATCGACTACCCGCGCCCCATCATGCATGACAGCATTATTGCCCTGTGCCAAGCGCCGGATGCGCACAGCTGGCAGCGGTTTTTAACCACCTACCACAAACGCGGCAAGGCGCGGTTGCAGGTTATCAGCCGCGTGCTGACGGCAGACGGCGCTGATGGCGCAGTGCTGACTGGGCAATTTGTCCTACATCAGGGCTGAAGCCGCGTATTGGGCTAGCGCCCTGTCCCGAGCCCTCATTTTATAAGGTAATCCGCATGCAAAACCCCGAGGTCATCATCATTGGCGCTGGCGCAGCTGGGCTGTTTTGTGCGCAGAGCGCTGGGCATCGCGGGCGCACGGTGCTGGTGTTGGATCATGCCAATAAACCGGGTAAAAAAATCCTGATGTCCGGCGGTGGCCGCTGCAATTTCACCAATTTGCATGCCACGCCCGCTGACTTTTTATGCAGCAACCCGCACTTTGTAAAATCGGCACTGGCCCGCTATACGCCCTGGGATTTTTTGGCGCTCACCCAGCGCCATGCGCTTGAGCATGAAGAAAAAAAGCCCGGCCAGCTGTTTTGTCGCAACGGTGCCAAAGACATTTTGAATATGCTGCTGGCCGAGTGCGCCGCCGCCCGCGTTGAGATACGCCTCGACACCCGTATTCTCAGCATTCAAGCGCTGGACGGCGGCGGCTTTAAGGTGAATACCAATAACGGTCATTGGCAATGCCAGTCGCTGGTCGTGGCCACCGGCGGGCTGTCAATTCCGACCATGGGCGCGACCGCTTTGGGCTATCAGATAGCGCAGCAGTTTGGCCATAGCCTGCTGCCGACCCGTGCCGGACTGGTTCCCTTTATCCTCACCGACCCCGCCCTGTCTGCCCTGTGCAAAAGCCTGTCCGGCACTGCTGTGGCCGACGTTAGCGTCTGCTGTAACGGCACTCAATTTAACGACGACCTGCTGTTTACCCACCGTGGCCTCAGCGGGCCAGCCATGCTGCAGGTGTCATCCTTCTGGCATGCCGGCGACCCGCTAACCCTTAATCTGTTTGGCCAGCAAGACGCACTCGACTGGCTAGAGCAGCAACAGGCAACGCGCCCCGACAGTGAGCTGAAAACCGTGCTTGGCGAGCGCTTTACCCGCAAACTGGCCGCCGCCCTGATCGACTATTGGGTGCTGGACAACAGACCCCTGCGCCAATACTCAAGCAAACAGCTGGCCGCCATCGCCAGCGCTCTGGGCCACTGGCAGATTACCCCCGCCGGCACCGAAGGCTACCGCACCGCCGAAGTCACTCTGGGCGGTATCAATACCGACGAAGTTTCGTCGAAAACATTAGAGTCGCGCCAGCAAGCGGGGCTGTTCTTCATTGGCGAAGTGCTGGATGTAACCGGTCATCTGGGCGGTTTTAATTTTCAATGGGCTTGGTCAAGTGGCCATGCGGCGGGCGCAGCGGTGTAGGCCACATATACAGACAGCTGCGCACAAAACCTATAAAATACCCGACCTTTGTAGTATCCCTTTTGTGCGAGCCCTCCATGACCAGCCCTTTTCGTTCCGAACTGCTGTGCCCCGCCGGCACCCTGAAAAACATGCGTTACGCCTTTGCCTACGGTGCCGATGCCGTATACGGCGGCCAGCCGCGCTACAGCCTGCGCGTGCGCAATAACGACTTTGACCATGCCAATCTGGCGCTGGGCATTAACGAGGCCCATCAGCAGGGTAAGAAATTTTATGTGGTGGTCAACATTGCGCCACACAACGCCAAGCTGAAAACCTTTATCAAGGACATTCAGCCAATCATCGAAATGCAGCCCGATGCACTGATCATGTCCGATCCTGGGTTGATCATGCTGGTACGCGAGCATTTTCCGCAGCAGGATATTCATCTGTCGGTACAGGCCAACGCGGTCAACTGGGCCAGCGTGGATTTCTGGCACAAACAGGGGCTGACGCGCGCCATTTTGTCTCGCGAGTTGTCGCTGGACGAAATTGAAGAAATCCGCCAAAACGTGCCCGCTATGGAATTGGAAGTGTTTGTGCACGGCGCACTCTGCATGGCTTATTCCGGCCGCTGCCTGCTGTCGGGCTATATCAACAAGCGTGACCCCAACCAAGGCACCTGCACCAACGCCTGCCGCTGGGAATACAAAACCCACGAAGCAAAAGAGAACGAACTGGGCGACATCGTGCACAAATACGAGCCCATCGCCGGCGTTCAGCAGGTTGAGCCGGTGCTGGGCGTGGGCGCACCGACCAAAGAGGTCTTTTTGCTAGAAGACTCCAGCCGCCCCGGTGAATACATGTCTGCCTACGAGGACGAGCACGGCACCTATATCATGAACTCCAAAGACTTGCGGGCGGTGCAGCACGTCGAGCGTCTGATCCAGATGGGCGTGCACTCACTGAAAATCGAAGGCCGCACCAAGTCCCACTATTATGTGGCACGCACCGCGCAGGTGTACCGCAAGGCGATGGACGATGCGCTGGCCGGCAAGCCGTTTGATACGTCGCTGATGGATACCTTGGAAGCACTGGCGCACCGTGGTTACACCGAGGGTTTCTTGCGCCGCCATGTGCATGATGAGTACCAGAACTACGAATACGGCCATTCGATTTCCGACAAACAGCAGTTTGTCGGCGAGCTGACCGGCGAGCGCAAAGGTGATCTGGCCGAGGTCATCATCAAAAACCGTTTTGGTATTGATGACAGCCTGGAGTTGATGACCCCGCAGGGCAACCTGACCTTTAACCTCAAGCACCTGGAAGACAAAAACGGCAAGGGCCGCGATGTTGCGCCCGGTGACGGCCATGTGCTGTACCTGCCGGTGCCGCACGACGTTAATCTGCAATACGCGCTGTTGATGCGCAATCTGTAAGCTGTTGCCTGCCAGCCACGGGCTGGCAGGCTGCTTTAGCTGAGCGGTTGCAGCTGTTTTTGCAACAGCAGCTCCAGTTCGGGTGCCGGCATCGGGCGGGCAATCAGGTAGCCCTGTACCGCGTCGCAGCCCATGCCGCGCAGCACATCAAGCTGTTCTAAGGTTTCTACACCTTCAGCCACCACCTTAAGGTTCAATCCGTGCGCCATGCTGATGATGGCACGGGTAATGGCGGCGTCTGGGCTGCTGTCCGGCAGATCACAGATAAATCCACGATCAATTTTCAGGTTATTGACCGGCAACTGCTTGAGATAGCCCAGCGACGAATAGCCGGTGCCAAAGTCATCCACCGAAATCTGTACGCCCAGCTCGCGCAGGCTGGCGAAGGTCTGCAGCAGCTGTTCGCTGTCGTCCAGCAGCTGGCTTTCGGTCAGTTCTAGGTCCAGCAGGTAGGCAGGCAGGCCGGTTTCTTCCAGCACTGTTTGCACCAGCGCCAGCACATTGCCCTGGCGCAAGTGAACCACCGACAGGTTGACCGACACCTGCAGCGGGTTGCCGGCATCCATCCACTGACGCGCCTGGATACAGGCTTGGCGCAGTATGCTTTCGCTCAGCTCGGCAATCAGGCCGGTTTGCTCGGCCAGTGCAATAAACTCGGCCGGCGAAATCATGCCGCGCTCGGGATGATGCCAGCGCGCCAGCGCCTCAACGCCGTAAATACGGCCGTCTTGCAGACCCAATTTGGGCTGATAATAGGCCACCACATGGCCTTCCTTGAGGCCACGGCGCAACTGCTGCTCCAACTGCAAGCGCTCGCCGTCACCCACCGGCATCTGTTCGCGGTATAGCTGCCAAGTGTTGCCGCCCATGTATTTGGCGTGGTTCAGCGCCACCGCCGCCTGATTGAGCAGAATGTGCGCATCGCACTGCTCATTACCCACCAAGCTGATACCCACCGAAGCACTGAGCAGCAGCTCTTGGCCAGCAATGGCAAAGGGGGTGCGCAGGGCGTTTAGCACATCTTCGGCCAGCTGCTCGATGTCCTGTTGGTTGGGGAGGTCGCTGACCACCAGCACAAATTCGTTACCGCCCAGCCGCGCCAAATGGCGCTCGGCATTGGCAAAGCGCTGCAGCCGACGGCCAACAATGCGCAACACTTCGTCACCGGTCTGGCTACCAAAACACTCGTTGAGTAGCTTGAAACGGTCGAGGTCGATATGTAGCAGGGCGAGGTAATCGTCCGTAAAGCGCGCCTGATGCGAAGCATCCTGCAGGTACTGCATAAACAGGCTACGGTTGGCCAGCCCCGTCAGCGCGTCATGGCGGGTCAAGTAATCCAGCCGTTTTTGCGCCTCTCGGAAAGGGGTCAGGTCGCTGAAAAAGGCCACAATATGGCTGAGCCGACCACTGGCCTGCTCATAGACTGCGCGCAACTGCACCCGCATCGGAAAGCTGGAGCCGGCCAGACTGAGGCCACTGAGCTCAGCATGCCAACTGCCTTCGTCCTTCAGCACATCCATCACCGATTCCATGCCACAACCCGCCAGCGAGGCTTGAAAGTGCTGCTGGAAAGGTGCCATGTACTCGCGGGCAAAACCGGTCATCCGGGTAAAGGCCGTGTTGACGGTCAACACATTCAAACTCGGGTCCATCACCAGAATGCCTTCACTGCCCGTCTCAAACACGATTGAGGCCAGCTGCAGCTCTTCTTCATGCTGGCGACGAGCCGTGATATCGCGCCGCGTACCCAGCATGCGCAACACCCGCCCGCCCGCATCGCGGGCAATGGCTTGGCCACGGTCTTCAATCCAAATCCAGTGACCATCCGCATGGCGAATCCGGTATTCGACACTATAGTCCGGAGTTTCTTCACGCATGTGCGCAGTCATCGCCTCACGCAGCACCGGCAAATCGTCTGGGTGCATCAACGGACGTAAATCGGCCAGCAACTTGCTGGCCTGCTCGCCTTTGAGGCCCAGTAATTGCTCTGATCCGGTGTGATAGACCTTGCCAGTCACTAGGTTCCAATCCCACAGCGCCAGACCACTGGCTTCCAGCGCCCGCTGCAGGCGTTCTTCACTGGTACGCAGGCTGTCGAGGGTGCCACTTAGGCTGCGGGTTTGCTCGGAGCTGTTGTGCTCCAGATGACTCTGTAGGCTGTTGATTTGCAAATTGAGCGCATGTTCACAGGTGCGCAGGCGACCCAACTCTTGCTGGAGTTCATGGATTTCTTCATCTCGCTGCCGACGGGTCTGTATCAGCAACTGCTGCAACATCATCTTGCGGTCGTAGACCACCGACAAGCGCAGGGCCGCCACCAGCTCGACAGCAATAAAACCCACAAACAAAATAGACAGGCTTTGCAGCGCCGGACTGCTGGACGAAAAAAAAACCGACAACGCCATGGCGCCAACCGGCGATACATAGCACAGAAACGACAACAAGCAGCCGGCACTGGCCAGCCAGCAAGATAGCACCACCGAAGCCAGCAACGCCAGCAACAGCATCTGCTGCCAGTCCTCGACCTGCGCCATGAACAGCTGCATCAGGATGGCAGCCAGCACACCGGTCATTACCGCACTGCCCAGCTGCAGCGCCCGCCAGCCGTGATACCCCAGTACCTGCTCGCCGAAACGCGCATAGGCGCGCACAGCCAGCCAGCGCCCGATCGCAATGCAGGCCAGGCCACCTGACAGCAGCCCCAGAGCCCACGGGCCGTAAGACTGCTCCAGAAACAGCGCCCCGGCCAGGGCAGTCCAGGCCAATGCCAGCTGCGGCAACCAGCCATTACGCAACAGCCGCTCCATCTGTTCGCGCATAATCATGAGTCGGCTTGCGGCAACTTCAGCGTCATTCATCGTGCTCATTTGAGTATTGGCAACGCCCCTTCTATAGTAACCGGCTGACAAGCGGCTGTTGAGAACCGCGGCTTCGTCCTGTGTCTTTATAATCCAGGAGCACGTGTCAGCCTGAATACCGACTATAAAACAAAGCGGCCGGTCAGCATAAGCCTGCAAAAGTCGATAACACCTCATCCGTATAGTGAAGCAATTTACCGCCCCACCCCTTGATCACCGGCAACTTTAATGAACGACGATATTTCCTACCTGCTCAACGACCTCAACGATGCTCAGCGCGAGGCGGTAGCCGCGCCACTGGGCCAGCAGCGGGTGCTGGCCGGCGCCGGCTCCGGCAAGACCCGGGTGCTGGTGCACCGCATTGCCTGGCTGTGCCAGGTCGAAAACGCCGGCCTGCACAACATTCTGGCCGTCACATTCACCAACAAGGCCGCCGCCGAAATGCGCGAGCGCATCAGCCAGCTACTGCAGCGCAGCCCGCAGGGCATGTGGGTCGGCACCTTTCACGGGCTGGCCCACCGCCTGCTGCGTGCCCACTGGCAGGAGGCCGGCTTGCAGGACGGCTTTGCCATCCTCGACAGTGACGACCAGTTGCGCATCGTCAAGCGGGTGATGGCTGACCAGGGGCTGGACGACAAGCGCTGGCCGCCCAAGCAAGCACAATGGTTTATCAACAGCCAGAAAGACGAAGGCCTTCGCCCTCAGCACATCCAGCCCGCCGGCGACCTCTACCTGACCACCATGGTGCAGGTGTATGCCGAGTACGAGCGCGCCTGTGCGCGCAACAACGCGGTGGACTTTGGCGAGTTGCTGCTGCGCACCCTGGAGCTGCTGCGCGACAACGCCAGCCTGCTGGAACACTACCAGCGCCGTTTCCGCCACATTCTGGTCGACGAGTTCCAGGACACCAACGCCGTGCAATACGCTTGGCTGCGCCTGCTGGCCGCCAACGCCAGCAGCCTGATGATAGTTGGTGACGACGACCAATCCATTTACGGCTGGCGCGGCGCTCGCATCGAAAACATCCAGCAGTTCAACCAGGACTTTCCGCAAAGCCAGACCATCCGTTTGGAGCAAAACTACCGCTCAACCGCCACCATCCTCAAAGCGGCCAACGCCCTGATCGACAACAACAGCGGGCGACTGGGCAAAAACCTGTGGACCAGCGATGCCGACGGCGAGCCAATCCGTTTTTATCGGGCCTTCAACGAGCAGGACGAGGCGCGCTACATTGTCGAAGTGATCGAGCAAGCACTGCGTCAAGACGGCTTCAGCCGCAATGACATTGCCATTCTGTACCGCTCTAACGCCCAGTCACGGGTATTGGAAGAAGCACTGCTGCGTGCCGCCATTCCCTACCGCATCCACGGCGGCCAGAAATTCTTCGAACGCCTAGAGATCAAGAATGCGCTCGGCTACTTGCGCCTGCTACGCAGCCGCCATGACGATGGCGCTATCGAGCGCATCATTAACGTGCCGCCACGCGGGATTGGCGAGAAAACGGTGGAACAGCTGCGCGCATACGCGCGTGAACAGCAGTGTTCACTGTGGCAGGCCATGCAACAGATGACCGAGCACAAGCTGCTGGCCGGTCGCGCCTGCAATGCCATTCAGGCCTTTATGCTGCTGGTGGAACAGCTGGAAATCGCCACCGCCGAACTGGCGCTGCACCACTGCACCCGCCATGTCATCGAACACAGCGGCCTGCTCACCTACCACAAGGAAGAAAAGGGCGAGAAAGGCCAGTCGCGGGTGGAAAATCTCGACGAACTGGTCAACGCCGCCCAGGCCTTCAATGACGAGACAGACGCAGAAGACGCACTGCCGCCGCTGGTAGCCTTCCTTGACCATGCGGTGCTGGAAGCCGGCGAAGCCCAGGCCGAAGAACACGAAGACAGCGTGCAGCTGATGACCCTGCACAGCGCTAAGGGGCTGGAGTTTCCGCTGGTGTTTATGGCCGGCATGGAAGAGGGGCTGTTTCCGCACAAAATGAGCATGGACAGCGCCGACGGTCTGGAAGAAGAACGCCGGCTGGCCTATGTGGGCATTACCCGCGCCATGCAGCAACTGTACCTGACCTGCGCCGAAGTGCGCTGGCTGCACGGCTCGGAAAGCAGCAGTCCGCAGTCGCGCTTTATCCGCGAAATTCCGGCCGATCTGGTACAGGCGGTGCGTATGCAAAGCCCAAGCGGCCATGCCAGCACAACGGCCAGCAGCAGCCTTTTTCACGGCAGCAGCGTACCGGACACCCCCTTCACCCTCGGCCAAGCCGTATGCCATCCGGCCTTTGGCGAGGGGGTCATTCTTAACTTCGAAGGCGCTGGCGCGCAGGCCCGGGTGCAGGTGCACTTTGCCAGCGAAGGCAGTAAGTGGCTGATGCTGTCGTTTGCCAAGTTGGAGCCGCTGTAACGGCTCTTTAACCCAGCTGCCGCTGCAGACCGTCTATGCGCTATGCGCCGGCGGTTTGCTTAGCGCCCACCTGCGTCAAGCAGTCAACCCGCACCCGTCAACCCAGGCCCTTTGGCTCCAGCAAGCAACCGCGTCCCCTATCCCCGCGCAACGCCGCCCTTAAAACAACTGGATTCCAACCCGCCAATTCAGGCAAGATAGCGGCTATTTTTCCCTTCACCTACTCACGAGGCTATGCCATGCAACGCATTCTCAGCATAACCCTGGCCCTGTTTATCGGCCTGTCCTTCAGCTTTGACGCCGAAGCCCGCCGCTTCGGTGGCGGCAAGTCGTTTGGCGCCGCCCCCAAGCATCAACAAGCCAAACCCCAACAGCGTCAACAGCAACAACCTGCCGCGCAGCAGGGCCAGAACGCCGGCAAGCCGGCCGCCGCCACCAGCGGTGCCGCCAAGTGGCTGGGGCCTCTGGCGGCCATTGCAGCCGGTGGCCTGCTGGCTTCCATGCTGTTTGGTGACGGTTTTGAAGGCTTGCAGCTCATGGACATACTGATGTTTGCCGGCATCGCCTTCCTGCTGTTCAAGCTGTTTAGCGCCCGCCGCCGCACGCAGATGCAAACGGCCGGTGCCGGTGCGCCCATGCAGCGCGAGATGCCCGCTGACAACAATCCGTTCGGCGGTTTTGGCAGCAGCACAGCCAGCGCAGCGCCGGTTATACAGGCACCGGCTTGGTTCAACGCCGACAGCTTCCTGAGCGCCGCTCGCGAGCACTTCAACCAGCTGCAAATGCACTGGGATGCCAACGAAATGGATAAGGTCTCCGAGTACGTGACCCCCGACATGCTGGTGTTCCTGCAGCGCGAGCGCGCCGAGCTGGGTGACGGCTACCAGTCAACCTATATCGACAATCTTGATGTACAGCTGGACGGCATAGAAGAGCTGAGCGAGTACACCGTCGCTACCCTTAGCTTCAGCGGCATCAGCAAAACCTCGCGTTTTGACCCGAACGGCGAAGCCTTCAGCGAAAGCTGGCGCATGGAGCGTCAACACGGCGATAACCAGCCTTGGCTGATTGCCGGCATCCGCCAGAACGCCTGATTATTACCGCCTGACCAACACCGCCGACCCCGGCGGTGTTTTCTTTTCTGGAGCCTAATATGGAAGATGTCATCGAACTGCTGCGTGAACACAACCAGCCGGTTCCCGTGCCGCTGGAGCTGCCCACGGATGATGACCTGCTGGACGTGCAGGAACAGATACTGATTCACCTGCCGCACGAGCTGCGCGAGTTTCTGCAGGAAGTCAGTGATGTGGTGTACGGCCATTTAGAGCCGGTCACCGCAAGTGATCCGCAGAGCCACACCTATCTGCCGGAAGTCGCCGCCACTGCCTGGGGCCTTGGCCTGCCGCGTCATCTGGTGCCGCTGTGCCAGGAGGGCGAGTGCTATTTTGCCGTGGAGCCGGATGGGCTGGTGGTGCTCTGGTCTGTCAGCGAGAACGACTATCTGGAAGAGGAGTGGGAATCGGTCTGGCACTGGGCGCGGGATTACTGGCTGGAAGATGCCGGCTAGCTTGCGACCCACCTACGACCAAGGTATAAAGATTGCCCTCTTACACACCAACAACAATCAAAAGAGAGCGCATGATGGAACTGGATTCTGCAAAACTTTCAATGACCGTACTGATGACACCGGACCAGGCAAACTTTTCCGGCAACGTCCACGGCGGCACCATTCTTAAATACCTTGATCAGGTGGCCTACGCCTGCGCCAGCCGCTACGCGGGCAGCTACGTAGTAACCCTGTCGGTGGATCAGGTGACCTTCCGGCAACCGGTTTACGTCGGCGAGCTGGTAACCTTTCTGGCTTCAATCAACTTTACCGGACGCACGTCGATGGAAGTCGGTATCAAGGTGATCACCGAAAACATCCGAGAAAAATCAGTGCGGCACACCAATAGCTGCTTTTTTACCATGGTTGCCGTGGGCGACGATGGCCGACCGATTGAGGTACCGAAACTGGAACCCGTCACGGTCGATCAGAAAAGACGTTATCAAAATGCCTTGCAACGCCGAGAAATTCGCCTTGAGCTGGCCGACCGTTACCGCTCCATTCAAACCGCGCCCGTCAGCCAGTAAAGCAAAACATCCCGCCTGCGGGCGGGATGTTTCTTAGTCTTCGACAGCCTCAACTGCCTGAATTTTGCCACCGCGCGCCAAAAAGGCAGCCATGGCATCGGCCAGCGCATCACGCTCTTTGCGCTTGCCTTCTACGGATGGCAGCTCTTCTTCTTGCGTCACCGCTTTGGCCTTGCTGCGCACCGGGGCTTCGCCCTCATCTTCGGTGGCATCCACCTCGTCCACATCCAGCGCGCCCTCTGCGGCAGAAAAATCCTCTTCTGCCTCGTCGATTTCCAGATCGTCGGCAACCTCTTGGTTATCCAGTTCTTCGTCTTCTATTTCATCGTCAAACATGCGTCACCCTTGTACGCAGCACACAGCTGCCACACAGTCTCCAAATTGCAAAATCGTGCTCAGCGAGCAGTTCAGGGCGCGCATTTTAGTGTGCAAAAGCAAAAATGACCATGGCCAAACCGATACATTTTTTTGTTGCCTGCGCGCCTAGCGCAAAAGCCGTCACTGTGGCTGTCGCCCATAAAAAACGCCTGCACAAGGCAGGCGTTTTTTTGACCTTGACGGTATTAGATGGCGTCGCTGCCGGTTTCGCCGGTACGGATACGCACAATCTGCTCCAGCGCTGTGACAAAAATTTTGCCGTCACCGATTTTGCCCGTATTGGCCGCCTTGCTGATGGACTCAATCACACGGTCTAGCAGGCCGTCGGCAATTGCCACTTCGATCTTGACCTTGGGCAGGAAGTCCACCACATACTCGGCACCGCGATACAGCTCGGTATGCCCCTTCTGCCGGCCAAAGCCTTTGACTTCAGTGACAGTGATGCCCTGCACGCCGATTTCAGACAGGGCTTCGCGTACATCGTCCAGCTTGAACGGTTTGATGATTGCAGTGACAAGTTTCATTCCGGGCTCCCAGAAATAATGGATAACAGGCTGCCGCATGGCAATTTCCCCGCTATTTAAGCAAACATTACGCACTGAGGGAAAGGTCTAGCCATCATCCCGCCCAATGCAAGGGGGCATCTGCGCCATCAGCGTCTGGAAAAGCGCAGCTATCGTGCTAAACTGCCGGCCATCATTTACTGGAGTTTTCCATGCTTGCCGCCAAACCCCTGCTTGAATCACTGGCCGCCCGTGCCGCCGATCTGCTCGACGCCGAAGGTCCGCTGTCGCGTAACGAACTAGAAGGCAAACTCAAGCAAATGCTGCACAGCCAGTTTGCCCGTTTGGATCTGGTCAGCCGCGACGAGTTCGACGGTCAGACGCTGGTACTGCAACGCACCCGCCAGCGCCTTGAACAGCTGGAACAGCAAGTGGCCAAGCTCGAACGTCAACTCGCCAGCCAAGATACTCCCCCACCCGGGCACTAAACCTGCCCCACCCGCTTCAAGGAGGAAGCCATGTCATTTGCCGTTATCAACAGCCGCGCCCAACTTGGGCTTGACTCGCCACTCGTGCGTGTCGAAGTGCATCTATCGGGCGGTCTGCCGTCGCTCAGTTTGGTTGGCCTGCCGGAAACCGCTGTACGCGAAAGCAAAGACCGCGTACGCAGCGCCATTCTCAACAGCAACCTCAATTTTCCGCAAAAGCGCATTACCCTCAGCCTTGCCCCCGCTGATCTACCCAAAGATGGCGGGCGTTTTGACTTGGCCATTGCCACCGCCCTACTGGCCGCCAGCAATCAGGTGCCGGCCAGCGCGCTAACAGAGTTGGAGCTGCTGGGTGAACTGGGGCTTAGCGGCCATGTACGCGCGGTGAAAGGTATTTTGCCAGCCGCATTGGCCGCCCATAAGGCAGGCCGCAGCTTGGTGGTGCCGGCGGCCAATGCCGAAGAAGCCGCGTTGGTGCCCGGCCTGACACTCTACGCCGTCGAGCATCTGCAACAGCTGGTAGAACACCTCAGTGGTCGCCGTCCCCTGCAGCCTTGGCAGTCGGCCGGTTTGTCCACCTGCCCACCTCCCCAGCCAGACCTGAATCAGGTGCAGGGCCAGCTAGCTGCCAAACGAGCGCTAATCGTAGCCGCAGCCGGACAGCACAATTTATTGCTGAGCGGCCCGCCCGGTACCGGCAAAACCTTGCTGGCCAGCCGCCTACCAGGGCTGCTACCCCCGCTGACCCATGCCGAGGCGTTGGAGGTGGCCGCTGTACAATCCGTCACCAGTCGCCTGCCGCTCAATCACTGGCCAGCGCGCCCCTTTCGACAGCCGCACCATAGCGCCTCTGGGCCAGCGCTGGTCGGCGGCGGCAGCCGTCCGCAACCGGGCGAGATTACACTGGCCCATCATGGTGTTTTGTTTCTCGATGAGTTGCCCGAATTTGACCGCAAGGTACTGGAAGTGCTGCGCGAACCGTTGGAGTCGGGCGTTATTGTGATTTCGCGGGCTGCAGGCCGCCTGCAGTTTCCAGCCCGTTTTCAGCTGGTGGCTGCGATGAATCCCTGCCCCTGTGGTTATCTGGGTGATCCGGGCGGGCGCTGCAGTTGCAGTCAAGAGATGATCCAGCGCTATCGCACCAAACTGTCCGGCCCGTTGCTGGACCGCATCGACCTGCATGTCAGCGTGGCCCGTGAGCCCACCTCGCTGCAGCCCCATACCCGCCAGGGTCTTGACAGCGCCGCAGCCCGCGAACAGGTCATGGCCGCCCGCGAGCACCAACAACAGCGCCAAGGCTGCTGCAACAGTCAGCTCGATCTGGATAGCCTGCACCAGCATTGCCGTTTGCCCGACAGCGAACGCCTGTGGCTGGAGCAAGCCTGCGAGCGTCTGCAACTGTCATTGCGCGCCAGCCACCGCGTACTCAAAGTGGCGCGCACTTTGGCGGATCTGGATCACAGCAGCGATATTGGCCGCAACCATCTGGCCGAGGCGCTGCAATACCGCACCCAGCTCAACAGCTGATCAAGGGCCTGCCCACTCGGCAGGCCAGCCACTCAGGCTCAGGCAGCTGCTTTGCTGCTTTTTTTCTTTTTCGGCATCGCGTACTTAAACAGCCCCTGAAACCACATCACCAATGCCGCATTGCCCTCAACCTTGATTTGCTTGTCTTGAATGCCCTGCATAAAGGCCTGCTGCTTGTTTTTCGCCGTCATCACCTGATAGGCATAGGCCGCATCACGAAACCCCAGCGTAAAGGCCGGATCATCAATCCGGCCGCTGCTACTGGTGATGCGCTGATTACTAACCCGAAAGCTGCGGGCCACCTTGCCATCCAGCGTCAGCAGGCTGAACCCAAGTTCTTTGCCTTCCAGCTGCTTTTGCAGCTCGGGATTTATGGCGCTGGCCTTACGCAGCATGCGCCCCAATAGCCACAGCAACAGTTTGAATTTCATGCTTAGACCTCCCCCGGTCACTTTGAATGGTTTATGGATTGACGGCATCACGCAGCGTTTTGCCCGGCTTGAAGCCCACCGCGTTGCTGGCAGCAATCACCATGCTTTCGCCGGTTTTGGGGTTGCGCCCAGTACGCTCGGCACGCTGACGCACCATAAAACTGCCAAAACCCGGCAAGGTGACACTGCCGCCTTGCGACAAGACAAAGGTTAGCTCATCAATAAAAATATTCACCACCTGGGTAGCTTGGGCTTTGTTGAGCCCGGCAGCCTGAGCCACGGCATTGACCAGTTCGGGTTTACGCATAGGGTGTTACCTCGTGTTATTGAAAGAATAAATCAGCTCCGCTGGAGTCTGATGGCCTGTCTGGCCGATTATCCCGAAGATGCGCTAGCGCGTTGCAACGGCAGGCGCAGCAGGCATCAAAACGGGGGCAGACAGACAGGCGGTAAGATTGGCAGCCTTGCCGTTGACTTACCATCAAATTCTGAAAGCAGCCAACACCTGTTTCAGGCGTTCGGCCAGCTCTGCCATGTCGCGACTGGCCTGCGCCGCCCCGCCGGCACCAGATGCAGCCTGCTCACCATCGTCACGGATGGCCACCAGGTTGCGATCCATGGCCTGTGCCACGCCGGTCTGTTGTTGCACTGCTGTGGCAATGCTCTGGTTTTGCGCCACAATCCGTGCCGCAGCCTGCAAGTTCGCCGACAGGCCCGCCTCCACGGCCCGGGCCTGCTGCACACTGGCAGCCGCACAGTCATGGCTACCCTGCATCGCGGCAACAGCTTGCGCCACGCCTGCCTGCAAGCGTTCAATCATTGCCTCGATTTCTTCGGTGGCTTCACGGGTGCGCCCGGCCAGCCCACGCACCTCGTCAGCCACCACGGCAAAGCCCCGCCCAGCCTCGCCGGCACGGGCTGCCTCAATCGCCGCATTCAGCGCCAACAGGTTGGTCTGCGCAGCAATACCGGCAATCACGTCCAGTACCTGGCCAATTTCTCGGCTATCATGCGCCAGTCCGTCCACTGCCCGCACTGAATGTTCAATGTTGCCGGCCAGCGCATGAATACCTTCAGCCTGTTGCTGTACCATTAACTGCCCCTGTCGGGTCTGTTCATTAACCTGTTCTGCGGCCTGTACGGCCTGACCGGCATTGCCGGTTACCTCGCCAGCACTGGTCGTCATCTGGTTCATCGCCAACACCAGCTGCTCCAGTTGTTGTAGCTGCCGGTTGACCACGGTATGGCTGTCACTGGCAATCTGCTGCACCGTCACCGACTGCAGCTCCACTTCGTTGACCGCCACCGCCACCTGCTGCAGCAAGCCGCGTATTTGCCCCACCGTATGATTCAGGCCGTCGGCCAGGCTGCCCAGTTCGTCGCGACTGGCAACCCGTGCCTGTACTTCCAGGTTACCGTCCGCCACCTGCAGCATGACCCTGCGCAAATGGTTGACCGAATTACGCAGCGAGATAAAAAAGCCACTGTACAAATAGGCAATCAACGCAAAAACCACCGACAGCACCACCAGCAGACCGTACATGTGCTGGCGGTCATTCTGCAGGCGTTCCTGCAAAGTCGCATTCAGCGTCTGAACGAGCTGATGACCCAGCGCCGCTGTGGTCTGCAGCCAGCCATCACCGTGCTCCAGCGCCTGCCACCAGTCGTCTTGCAGGCCGTCGGCCATGATGACCTCGTCCTCCAGCCACTGGCGGGCCTGCGCTAGGCTGGACAGGCTACTGGCGGCAGCGTCCTGCAGCGCCGGCGGCAAGGCGGTGGTTTCTAGCTGCAGGCCATACTCGGCTTCCAGCTTCTCCAGCACCAGCAACAGATCATCCAGCCGCGTACTGGTACCCGAGTCCACAAACCCGCGCGCCATGGCCAGTGCCGCCTGCGTACGGGTCTGTGCCAGACGGGCCGCCACCGTCTGGCTGCCAACCGTCAACAGCTCAACCATGGAACGAACCTGCACACCGGCATCTTGGCTCAGGCCGCCCTGCCCCGCCTGCTGGCGCATCAGCAGCTGCAATTGAAGCAACAGCTCCTCGGCAGCAGCACTGCGCCCCTGTAACAGGGCATCGTTTCGGGTACGCTCCAGCAAGGCCTGCAACCTCTGCTTGCCCTCCACGAACGCTTGGCGCGCAGGCGCATCGCCCAACACCGGCTGCAAGTCATGCAACCAGTCCTGAACCTGATCGTGCAGCTGTTGCAGCTGTCGATCCAGGCGGTCATCCGCCGCGCCCTGCGCCTGCTGGACATGGATCTGCTGCAGATCGGCCAGCTGGCGCACCAGCACCACGCCGCGCTGCAGGTTGTCGAGGCTTTGCAGCCCCTGCAGCTCTATTTCGGTATGACGGATCTGCTGCAAGGACGCCAACACCAGAAAACCGGTGGTTATCAGCAAGGGAACCAGAAAAAGAAAACTCACCAAACTGAACTTGACGGCAAAGCTCAGCCGGTTCATCAGACGAATAGCCGGATAAAGCAGCGTGTTCACTGCAACCCCCAATTTTTATTGTTGTTATTCATGCGTTTTGTAGCGACAGCCGGCCTGCATCCTCACGGTATTGCATATCCGCACGACACGGCTGTCACCTGCACACTAACCGGCAAAGGGCCAGCAGACAACCAGAAAGACCGACCGGCAAGTCAGCTTTGGTAGGAAATTGATAGGGAAAAAGGCCCGTCCTGGGCAAGCGGCAGCTTTGGGGCGGCTTTTCAAAGCATGCTAAGATGAGCCATTTCGACCACCCGCACATAGGCTCGCAGGCATAGCACAGTGGCACACTCCTCTTCCGCCCGCCCCGTTTGGGGCCAGACAGCCCCTTCTACTTCGCCCTTGCACCCCTGGCTGACCAGCCAAGGATCGCTAACCCGTTTGCTACGCGCGCAAAGTAACGGGCTGTTTTCAGTACAGCCGCTGCGTGAGGGCTGGCAACCGCTGCGCCCCGATGAGTGCCAGTCTCTGAACTGCCCGCCGGATACCGACGGCTGGGTGCGTGAAGTGTTTTTGTGCGGGCAGCAACAGCCTTGGATTTACGCGCGCAGCGTAGCCAGCCGCCACGCGCTGTTGGCCAGCGGTTTTGACTTGGCCAGTCTAGGCAGTCGCTCGTTGGGTGAGTTGCTATTTGCCGACCCTGCATTCAACCGTGGCCCCTTTGAGTTTTGCAGTTTGCCCGCCGATGCTTGGCCGCAACTGCTGCTCGATAGCCAACCCTGCCGCCAGCCACTCTGGGCCAGGCGCTCATGCTTTAGCCGCCAGCCGCTGGATATTCTAGTAGCCGAAGCCTTCCTGCCAGCGTTCTGGCAACATCTGAACACCCCGCACCCCGACCGGACTCCAGACTGATATGTACGAAAATTTTCTGCGTGCGTTCAACCGCTTGCATCCGCGAGCCTTCGACTTTATCCAGCTGATGCGCTTGGATCGGCCCATCGGCATTTACCTGCTGCTCTGGCCAACACTGGCAGCATTATGGATTGCTGGTGAGGGCAGTCCGTCGCTAAAAAACGTGTTGATTTTTACTCTAGGTACGGTACTGATGCGCTCGGCCGGCTGCTGCATCAACGACTTTGCCGACCGCAAAATTGACGGCCTGGTCTGGCGCACTAAAAACCGGCCACTGGCTAGCGGGCGCATCAAGGCCCGCGAGGCGCTGATCTGCTTTGCTCTGCTGGCGGTATTGAGCTTTGCTCTGGTGTTACTGACCAATGCGCTGACCGTTTACCTGTCGTTTGCCGCCGTGGCGCTGGCTGCCCTGTACCCCTTCACCAAGCGTTATACCTACTATCCACAACTAGCGCTGGGTGCGGCCTACTCCTGCGGAGTACTACTGGCCTACAGCGCGCAAACCGGCAGCTTGCCGGCACAGGTCTGGCTGCTGTATATCGCCAACCTGCTGTGGACCATTGCCTACGATACCTATTACGCCATGGCCGACCGCGACGACGACCTAAAAATCGGCGTCAAATCCACCGCCATCCTGTTTGGCGACGCCGACCGCGTCATCAACTTCAGCCTGCAACTGGCGTCACTGTTCTGCCTGTGGTTGGCAGGCAATCACTTTGAGTTGGGGCTCTGGTTCCAGCTGGGACTGCTGGGCGCACTGCTGTGTTTTGGTTGGGAGTTTTATGCCACCCGCAGCCGCGAGGCCATGGTCTGTTTCAAGGCCTTTTTGCACAACCACTGGGCGGGACTGATCATTCTGGCGGGTGTGGTGTTAGATTATGCCTTGCGCGCTTAATACACCAACCCAGCGTGGGCACAGGATGCTGGGCAGCTCATGCTTTGACCAAAATGCGCGACAAGCCCCGTACTTTTAGTGCGGGGAAGG
>JAHAYO010000057.1 GCA_018384595.1 Thiopseudomonas sp. | reverse complement strand
CTAATATCCGTGATATTAGCCAGCAGCTAACCAGCGTTTCGGCGCTGCAAGTCGAGCAGTGCGCCAGCATAACCCGTCAGGTTGGCCAGCAGGATCAGCTGCTGGGGCGTTTCCGCGCCTGACGTTAAAGCGCCTGCTTAATTGCCTGCAGCATGCGCTCTGCCGCGTTGTAATCCAGCGCTATCGGTTGAGTTTTGGCTGCCGTCTGCAGCACCAGACTCGGAAAGCCATGGATGGGCAAGCGATGCGCCCGCTGCATCTGTTGCTGCAAGCGTTCATGGGTTGCTGGGTGATTGAGGTCAGCGGTAAAACGGTCTACATCCAGCCCCAATTCCTGCGCCAGCTGGATCAGGGTGGTGTCATCCGACGGGTTGAGCGCGCGCAGGTAATAGGCCTGCTGGATGGCCAAAATCATGGCGTGCTCTTGATGCTGGTTGGCAGCCGCCAGTACCGCCCGACAGGCCGGCCAAGTAGAGCGTCTGGGCTGGCACGTGCGCCAAAACGCAACGTTAAACTCGGTTCCCGGCACATGCTGCTGAATACGCAGCCAAGTCGCCTGCAGCATCTGGCGCATCTCCTCAGGCATAGGCGCATCGCTATCCGGTGCCAGACCGCCCAACAGGTACTCAACCCGCAACGGCCACTGCGCCAACTCTATCTGCAGTTGCTGCCAAACCGGCACAAACGCCCAGCACCAGCTGCACATGGGATCGTGGATGTAATAGAGCACTGGACATGGCTCAGTCAGTGTTTTCATGTAAAAACCTTCTTTACTCACGGGCGCTAATCGCGTGTTTTCAGCTTGATATAAAGCGCCAGTATAAAATGCTGGCCAGAAAAAACCCCGCAACCTTCCGGCAGCGGGGTTTTCTGTGCAACCTAGGCAGCTTACTTGCTACGGTCGGCGCGCTTGCGGTCGCTTTCGGTCAGCAGCTTTTTGCGCAGACGGATGGACAGCGGCGTCACTTCGACCAGCTCATCGTCCTCAATAAACTCCAGCGCCTGCTCCAGGGTAAAGCGGATGGGCGGTACCAGAGCAATGCTTTCGTCCTTGCCTGAGGCGCGCATGTTATCCAGCTTCTTGGCCTTGGTCGGGTTGACCACCATATCGGTGTCGCGGCTGTTGATGCCGGTCAGCTGGCCTTCGTAGATTTCGTCACCCGGTGACAAAAACAGCTTGCCACGCTCCTGCAGGGTTTCCAGCGAGTAGCTCAGCGCCTTGCCGCTGGCCATGGATACCAGTACGCCGTTTTGGCGGCTGGTCATCTCGCCGCTCTTAACCGCGCCGTAGTGGCTGAACGAGCTGGTGAGGATGCCGGTACCGGAGGTCAGCGTCATAAACAGGTTACGGAAGCCGATCAGGCCGCGGGCCGGAATTACGTACTCAAGACGAATACGGCCTTTGCCATCCGGCACCATGTTGCCCAGATCGCCTTTGCGCAGACCCATTTGCTCCATGATCGCGCCCTGGTGCTGCTCTTCAATATCAATAATCACCGACTCAAACGGCTCTTCCTTAACGCCGTCCACCTCTTTGATGATCACTTCTGGGCGAGAAATAGCCAGCTCAAAACCTTCGCGACGCATGGTTTCGATCAGCACCGACAGGTGCAGCTCGCCACGACCGGAGACTTTGAACTTGTCGGGGTCACCCGTTTCTTCCACGCGCAGGGCTACGTTGTGCAGCAACTCTTTTTCCAGCCGCTCTTTCAGGTTGCGGCTGGTGACATACTTGCCTTCTTTACCGGCAAAGGGCGAGTCGTTGACCTGGAAGGTCATGCTCACCGTGGGCTCGTCCACGGTCAGGGGTGGCAGGGCTTCCACATTCTGTGGGTCACACAAAGTGTCAGAAATGAACAGAGGCTCGAAGCCGCTGATGCAGATGATATCGCCCGCCTGGGCTTTTTCTACTTCCACGCGCTGCAGGCCGTGGTGCCCCATCACTTTCAGGATACGGCCGTTGCGCTTTTTGCCGTCGGTGCCGATGGAGATCACCGGAGTGTTGGTGCTGACGCTGCCACGGGTGATGCGGCCAACACCAATGACGCCGAGGAAGTTGTTGTAGTCCAGCGCGGAAATCTGCATCTGGAACGGGCCCTCTACGTCCACCGCTGGTGGCTGTACATTGTCGACAATGGCCTGGAACAGCGGGTCCATGTTGTCTGCCATTTCAGACGGATCCATACCGGCAATGCCGTTCAGGGCGCTGGTGTACACAATCGGGAAGTCCAGCTGCTCGTCGGTACCACCCAGGTTGTCAAACAGGTCGAAAATCTGGTCGATCACCCAGTCAGGACGGGCACCGGGGCGGTCAATCTTGTTGACCACCACAATCGGGTTCAGGCCGGCCTGGAAGGCTTTCTGGGTGACAAAACGGGTTTGCGGCATGGGGCCGTCGATGGAGTCCACCACCAGCAGTACGCAATCAACCATGCTGAGTACGCGCTCCACTTCGCCACCGAAATCGGCGTGGCCGGGGGTGTCAACGATGTTGATGCTGTAGTCGTTCCACTTGATGGCGGTGTTTTTGGCCAGAATGGTAATGCCGCGTTCTTTTTCTTGGTCGTTAGAGTCCATTACGCGGTCAGATTCCAGCTCTTTACGATCCAGAGTACCGGAGGCACGCAGCAGGGCATCAACCAGAGTGGTTTTGCCGTGGTCAACGTGGGCAATAATGGCGATGTTTCTTAGTTTCTCAATCACTGTGATTTTCTCTTGGTTAAA
>JAHAYO010000025.1 GCA_018384595.1 Thiopseudomonas sp. | reverse complement strand
GTCCAGTCAGCTTCGTACTCTGCTGGTTCAGCGTGCGCTGGGCTGGGACGATCTGAGTGATACGCAAACACTAGCAAACGACCCAGTTTTGCAGCTGGCCTGCAGCGATCAGCGCAGCACCACGCCACTAGAGCAGCCCCGTCCTTCGCAGCCAACCCTGTCGCGTCTTCTGAATCTGTTGGCCACAGATATCAACCAGTCTGCATTTCATGACGGTTTGCTCGACATGGCCATGTGGCGACTGTCTTCGATGCGCAGCGGCAAGCCATTGTCATCGATCACGTTGGATGTCGATGGCCTGCCCATTGAAACTTTTGGCCAACAAGTCAGAACGGGCTACAACAGCTATGTTGGTTATTCACACTACTCACCGCTGGTGGCTTCTATCGCTGAAACGGGCGACATGGTTGGCGGCCTGTTACGAGAGGGAAACAGCGGTTGTGCAGTACAAGCTGAGTACTGGATTCCCAAGCTGGTTGAACGGATTGGCAAGACAACCGGCACCAAGGTCAGAGTTCGTTTTGATGCGGGTTTTACTGGCAACCCAACACTTTCGGCACTGGATGACGCCAATATTGAATATGTTGGTCGATTGTCCAGCAATACCGTACTTGAGCGCGAAGCGGCACACTACCTCAAGCGCCCAGTGGGTCGGCCAACTGCAGGAGTGGCAACACCATGAGTTTGACTGGACAACCACAGCGCCCGCTACTGTTGCTGGTGGATGATGAAGCAACCAACCTAAAAGTACTGCGCCATACATTGCAGGACGATTATCGTCTGCTGTTTGCGCGTGATGGGGAAACAGGGCTGGCGCTGGCACACAAAGAGCTGCCTGATCTGATTTTGCTGGATGTGATGATGCTCGGCATAAGCGGACATGATGTCTGCCGTAGCCTCAAACAGGACAAACGGCTGCAGGCTATACCGGTTATTTTCGTGACGGCGCTGAGCGAATATCAGGATGAACAGCTAGGGCTGGAGCTGGGCGCGGTGGACTATATAACCAAACCATTCAGTCCAGCGATTGTGCGCGCACGGATTCGCAATCACCTATCGCTGGTCCGAGCGGACGCGCTAAAGGCCAGCCGGTTGCAAATTGTGCAATGTCTGGGCCGCGCCGCCGAATACCGCGACAACGAAACCGGGATGCATATTTTGCGCATGAGCCATTTTTCCCAAGTTCTGGCGCTGGCTGCCGGCTACACGGAAGCTGATGCCGAAGAGTTGTTGCACGCCGCGCCCATGCATGATGTGGGCAAGATCGGCATTCCCGATGCCGTCCTGCTGAAGCCGGGTAAGTTGGATGCCGATGAATGGGCCATCATGCAGCAGCATGCGGCCATGGGCGCGGAAATTATTGGTGAACACGAGTCTGGGGTGCTCAAACTAGCCGCTGAAATCGCCATCTGCCACCATGAAAAATGGGACGGCAGTGGGTATCCAAATGGCTTGGCCGGCACAGACATCCCCTTAGGTGCGCGGATTGTAGCTTTGGCGGATGTATTCGATGCGCTGACCAGTGTGCGTCCCTATAAAAAAGCTTGGACGGTGGAAGAAGCCGTGGCTCTGATTGAAAGCGAAAGCGGAAAGCACTTTGATCCGCAGCTGGTGGCGTTGCTGCCGGCCTGTTTACCTGAAATATTGCAAATACGCGAACGCTGGCCGGATACCGAATAAAAAAACCGCCTCGCTGCCTATGTATGAGCGAAAGCTCAGCCGCAGAACCCTCAATTTTGCGCAAACACGCATGGCAGCTGGTTTTGCTTTATCAGCACAGCATTTCGACTAATTACAGGCCGCTCTTGCAACGAAGCACACAGTAAGTCGAATACTTGATTGAAGCGCATAAAAAATCCGGTGCTGAAAGTTCAGTCACCGGATTTTTAGTTTTAATGGGCAGTTAGCGCTTATCTTGCCAACTGACTCCATTACGCAGGTCAGCTAACCGTCAGTCAACATAGACCGGGAACTTGGCGCACACGGCTTTTACTTTCTCGCGTACGGCGGCCTCAACAGACTCATCACCCAGATTGTCGAGGATGTCGCACATCCAGCCAGCCAGGTCACGGCACTGCTCTTCCTTAAAGCCACGCGTCGTTACCGCTGGGGTACCTACACGGATACCGGAGGTCACAAACGGCGAGCGTGGATCGTTGGGTACTGAGTTCTTGTTGACGGTAATAAAGGCTCGACCCAGCGCGGCATCGGCGTCTTTACCAGTGATGTCCTGCTTAATCAGCGACACCAAAAACAGGTGGTTGTAGGTGCTGCCGGAAACTACGTCATAGCCGCGCTCCATAAATACCTGCACCATGGTCTGGGCGTTTTTCAGCACCTGCTGCTGATAGGTTTTGAACTCGGGCTGCAGCGCTTCTTTAAAGCAGATCGCTTTACCTGCAATGACGTGCTCCAGCGGGCCGCCTTGGGCACCGGGGAATACGGCAGAGTTGAGCTTTTTCTCAATCTCTTCGTTGGCGCGTGCCAAAATCAGGCCGCCACGTGGACCGCGCAGGGTTTTGTGGGTGGTGGTGGTGACCACATCAGCGTAAGGCACTGGGTTGGGGTAGATACCCGCAGCAACCAGACCGGCCACGTGCGCCATATCAACAAACAGGTAAGCACCTACTTTGTCGGCAATTTCGCGGAAGCGTGGAAAATCCAGCACTTGGGAATAAGCAGAGAAACCAGCAACGATCATCTTTGGCGTGTGCTCAACCGCCAGACGCTCGACTTCATCATAGTCAATCACGCCCTGCTCGTTGATGCCGTACTGCACCGCGTTATACAGCTTGCCTGAGGAGCTCACGCTGGCACCGTGGGTCAGGTGACCGCCGTGGGCCAGGCTCATGCCCAAAATGGTGTCACCGGCCTGCAGCAGTGCTAGGTAAACGGCAGAGTTGGCTTGTGAGCCGGCATGCGGCTGTACGTTGGCGTAGTCGGCACCGAACAGTTCTTTGGCGCGGTCGATGGCCAGCTGTTCAATGATGTCAACGTATTCGCAGCCGCCGTAGTAACGCTTGCCGGGATAACCTTCAGCGTATTTATTGGTCAGCACGCTGCCCTGGGCTTCCATGATTGCCGGGCTGGTGTAGTTTTCTGAAGCAATCAGCTCAATGTGCTCTTCCTGACGCTGGGCTTCCTGTTCCATGGCTACAAACAGGTCTGGATCGTACTGGGCAATGGTCACTTTACGGCTAAACATGGCGGTCCTCTAAGGATGACAAGGCTGTGCGCGGCACGACTGTGCCTGCAATGACAAAGAACAGGATTCTACCTGAATTAAACCACTCTGGCACTTGAAAGGCGCTCAGGCGCACGGCGAAATTCACTCAGCTCACCGCGACGGCAATAAGTGGTTGAGCGTGGTCTTCAGGCGCATGGGCTTAACCGGTTTGTGCATCAGTGTGTGGCCCAGTGCGCGCATCTGCTGCTTAAGCTCATTGCTGTAATTGGCGGTGATCATCAGCGCTGGCACTGGCTGCGCCAGATGGGCGTTAATACGGGCAATGGCGCTGACACCATCCACTTCATCATCAAGGTGATAATCGACAATCAGCACATCCACCGGCTGGCCTAGCTGCTGCGTTTTTGCGGCCAAATCCGCTTCGGACAGGGCGGTAATAACATCGCAGCCCCACCCTTCCAGCAATTTCTGCATGGCCTGACAAATGGCCTGATCATTGTCCAACACCCAGATGCGCGCTCCTTGCAGGCGCTCCATGGGTTGCGGGAGGTACTCGGCTTCGGCCTGACGAACCTGCTCGTGGGGCTGGGCCAGCGGAACTTCGATGGCAAACAGGGAGCCATGCCCAGGTCTGGACATCACACAGACCTGATGGCGCAAAATACGAGTGATTTTGTCCACAATTGCCAGCCCAAGCCCCAAGCCTTGGTCTTGGCGCTTGTGGTCGCCGCGCTTAAATTCCTGAAAAATTTCTTGCTGTTTATCTTCGGCAATGCCGGATCCGGTATCCCAAACACCAATGCGCAGGGTGTGCCCCTGTCGCCGACAGCCCAGCACAATACGCCCGCCCGGTTCGGTGTAGCGGATGGCATTGCTAAGAAAATTGCGCAACACCCGCGCCAGCAGATGAATATCGCTTTTGACCAGCGCCGAACTGGCGACAAAACCTAGGCGCAGCCCCAAACTTTTGGCTTGCTGTCGATACTCCACCGCCAAGTTGTCCAGCAGGTCAGCAACCGCAAACACGCCGATATCAGGCGTAATCACGCCGGCATCCAGCTTGGAAATATCCACCAGCGTGCCCAATAGGTTTTCAATATCATCCAGCGAGTTGGAGATATTTTTCAGGGTTTTCTGTGCCGGCTGGCTACAGGCCTCTTCTTCGATCAGCGCACCGGTAAACAAGCGCGCCGCATTGAGCGGCTGCAGCAGATCATGGCTGACCGCCGCCAAAAACTTGGTTTTCGACAGGTTGGCCGCGTCGGCCTGATGGGTCGCTTCGCGCCAGCGCTGTTCGGCCTGACGGCGCTCTTCCACTTCACTGACCAGCTGGGCGTTTAGTTCGGTCAGTGCCTGAGTACGCTCACGCACCCGTTCTTCAAGATGCTGGTATGCCTGATGCAAGGCTTCGGCACTTTTACGCCGCTCGGTAATGTCCTTCACCATGACAAAAATGCCATCCACGCTGCCGTCTGCCAGCCGGTTGGGCACATAGGAGCGCTGCATGTAGCTGGTTTTGCCGCGTATACAGAGTTCAGCCACATCGAAAGTTAGCGTTTCACCCTCCAGCGCACGACTAATATAGGGTTGCAGGCGCTGAAAGTGCTCAGCACTGTGGGCCACACTCAGGCTTTGGTTCAGCGCGCTGTTGTGCGGCCAGTTGTACCACTGTTCGTACACCTTATTGGTAAAGCTGTAGGTAAAGTCGTTGCGCACATAGGCAATCATGGCCGGCACATGGTCGGTGATGGTACGAATCCAGTCCTCACTGGCGCGCAATGCCTCTGCGTGCCGATGCCGTTCAGTCATATCACTGAGGGTGTAGACGCTGGAGCCGTCGGCCAGCACATGCAGTCGCATTTCCAGTACGCGGCCATCTTGCAATTGCTGTTCGCGGGTCAGGCCACGGCGCGGCGGGTCTTGGCAGCCCAGTTCCGGTAACAGGCTGGCCTGCATCAGCTGGGCAAAAGGCACCGCGCCGGAATAGTCGCCGCCAATGCCGGCCAGCTGCAGAAAGCGGTAATTGCACAGTTCCAGTGTGCCGCTGGCGCTGACCAGCGCGACACCTTGCGACAGGTTGTCTACTGTTTGCTGCAATAGGCGGGTTTTTTGCGCCAGTTCGCGCTCACGCCGCCGTGTTTCACGCAGTTTAAGGTCAGTAATGTCGGCGTAGACCACCACCAGCCCGCCCTCCAGCGTGGGGCGCTCGGTGACCTGCAGCCAGCGCCCGCTGCTGAGGCGGTACACCACCTGTTCCGTGCTGGTGCGCAGCGTTTCCGCTATCAGGCCGCTGTTGGCAATGGCCCGGTTGAGGCAGTCGACGCTCATGTTCGAGCTGACCTGTAACGCACTTTGCTGCCAAAAACGCTCGAAGTGGCGGTTATACAGCACGATGTTGCGCTGCCCGTCAAACAGTACAAAGCCGTCACTGATGCTCTCGATGGCATCCACCAAATGCTGGTGGGCCACCTGGGCCTGATGGCTGGCGCGGGTCAGCAGTGCGTTGCTGGTTTTCAGTTCCTGCAGGGCATCGCTCAGGGCATCGGTGCGCTCGCGCACCTGCTCGGCCAGCACCACCGAATGCTTGAAGGAGGCATAGGCTTCAGACTGATACGAACGGCCAGACTCCACCCGTTCAATCAGGGCCGCATTGATGCGCTTGAGCCGGTTATTTTCCAGCCTGAGCTGCTCAAGGCTGGCGGCGCTGTCGTCATCGCCGGGAATCAGGATGCTGTCCAATCGCCACTCCGGTAAAGGTTTGGTTGATATGCATTCCATTGAATTGTTCGCCATAGGTATTGAAGCCGATCACGCCGTAGTGTTTGAGGATGGCCGCCACTTGCTGCTGCTCGCCCCGCCCTTCGGCTTCCATACGGCGCAGAAAGCAGTCGCAGCCTAGGGTTAGCAGGTCATGGCCCAAGCGCTGGTGCAAGCCGGAAAACAGCTGGTGCAGGTTGTCTGACAGCGAAGCCGGGCGCATCAGGGTCAGCACGATGCCGTTTTCCACCGCGCAATAAAATGTCAGGCTATGGTCACTGTTGGCCTGCTGGATGGCGCGCGGATAAAAATGCCGGCCCATGCGCACTGCCAGCGGGTTGCTGGCAAAACGGTACATATCCAGCTCTTCCGGCGAGCAGCCAATGGCACGGGCATAGGCCAGCGCGGCCGGCTCGGCATTGAGTTCCAGAATGCGCCTGGAGCTGCTATCCACCCCAGTAACCACCAGCTTGTCGGCAGTAGGTTCAAGGTGATGGGTGGTAAAGACTTCAAAATCCAGCGTCGTATTGAACAGCACCACCACCGCGGCATTGCTGTAAAAATGGCCGCCGTAATACACCGAGGTCAGGCTAAGCTGATTATCATCCGCTGCCGAGCCGCCAAAATGGGGCACGCCACCCAGCGCGGCGCTTAGCGCAGCCAGCACCACTTCTTCACGGTTAGACAGGCCATCAAGCAGGGTAAGCGCAAAACTGTGGCCCTTGATCGGCAGCTGGGCTTTTTCGCGGCAGGTACGCACCAAGCCATCCACCAGTTCCTGGGCATCCTGCAGGCTAAAACGCTCCATACGGTCAATCAGTACGCTGGCCGTAGTAAAGCGGTCGGCGGTAAAGCCCAGTGCGGTAATGCTGCTGCGCTCGTAGCCCGCGGTACTGATTTCGCCCGCCGTAGTACAGCCAACAACCTGCAGCTGACCAAAACGCGCCTGCATGGCGGCCGACAGCTGCCCTAGATCATATTCCGCCGAACAAAAAAACAGCACTACGCTCAGCGGCTGACCCTGTAGTTGCTCGGCCAGCTCCTGCGCCGCTTGGCCGGCATCTGGATTGCGACTGACGGCGGTAACAATCGCCGAATGGCCCGGCTGCGCAGCAACCGCCCGCTCTCCAATACATGTCTGCATGCAAGCCTCTCCCGTGTGTGCGCCAAGGCACCCATGATACAAAGCCGCCACGCTGCGCCCCATTGCACTTGAGCGCAAGGCACCTGCTTCCAAAGTAGCAGGGCATAAAAAACCGGAGCCTGTGCAGGCTCCGGTCGAGCAGGTGTTCAACCCTCAGGAGGTGTACAGCGGGTGTTACCAGGTCAGCACAGCACCCAATGCCATGGTTTTAGTTTTTTCATCCACCGCGCGAACGCCATTGCGGCCATCAATATCAAACTGGTTGTACTCGGCCACCAGCGTCAGGTTGTCGTTGATGGTGCGGAAATAGGCTACGCCACGGGTTTTGTAGTTGGCTGCCGTGCCCAGCACGTTGCCATCATCACGGGTGCGGCCATGGCTCAGGGCTACACGGTTGGCACCGAACTTATACGATCCCTGCAACAGGTAGCCACGGCTGTCCATGTCGCGCAGATTGGCCTTGCCTGGGTTGTTGGTAAACAAGGCATTGATGCCCTTAGCTTTAAAGCCGGACGCAGTTACCGAGATACCAC
The DNA here is from genome assembly GCA_018384595.1 of Thiopseudomonas sp. GTDB lineage: Bacteria > Pseudomonadota > Gammaproteobacteria > Pseudomonadales > Pseudomonadaceae > Thiopseudomonas. Next base: position 23,450 of record JAHAYO010000025.1, on the reverse strand, counting down.
CATGCTTAACCTGTAAGCCGTAGCCCACGCCCTTGGAGCGCAGTTTGCTGGACTGGGTATCGCCGGCAATGTTACTACGGTCAGTATTACTGGAGGTTTGGTGCATGCCGTTGATCCAGGAATAGAACTTGGTATCACCCAGATCAAACTGATAGGTCACCTCGGACTCGAAACGAGGGTTTTTCTGGTAGGTTTTGCCCAGATCATTGCCAGCAGCATCTTTACGGCTGGTGGTATCGGACGGGTCCATGATGCCGACTGCAACACGCAAGCCATTCATCACCGGCGAGCGGTAAGTAATCTGCGAATTAGGGAACGCATAGGGGTAACCGGTACCGATGTTGCCGAATGAAACGCCGGCACCATCTACCAGACCCAGCGTGTCGCTGACCTGACCGTAGCTGGTCAGAAATTCGTCAAGGAAGATGTTGGAGCGAGCAAACAGGCCGAAGTCTTTACCAATCAGAACCTCACCCCAGTCACTGGCGACCGTGCCGTAAAACTGGCGCACGTCGATGTCGGTGCCGGTGCTGTTGTCATCGCTGTCGTTGATGGTTACCCAGAACGAGGCACGTCCACCCAGTTTGAGGTCGCCGGCCTGTTTGGTCATGTTGAAGCCAATGTAGTTGGGCAGAAAGCCCATTTTGACGCGGCTCTGGCGGCGGTCAAAGTTGTCACCGTCACGGTTGACCTTGCTGTTGACGTAAAACGCATTCACGTAGCCATCGGTGGCAAAGGTAGTGTCGTCGTTGTCATAGAGTACGATTTCGGCAGAGGCCGTTTGGCTCACTGCAGCAACCGCTGCGGCCAGCGCCAGCGGTGCAAAGATACGTTTGGCACGTTTATTGTTGTTCATGTTTCTCTCCGTTGCATTAAACGACCGGTGACCCCAGCCGCGTCGGAGAGATTATTGAAATTACCGCAGCCAACCGAAACGGCGTCTTGGTCGCGGTTTGGCACGCCTTTGTATGGATACCCCTTGGCAGGGGCTGCGGCTAAGCTTTGGTCGTGCTACCCGCCACTTTGGTGGTGCAGGCGTGGGCGTACAGGGGAAGCGGCAGACCTATGGCAGCGGTTTGGCAGCAAGGCGAGGCACCCGTCTGGGTATAAAAACCAAGGCGCAAAACGGCCATCACCCAGCCGTGGCTGGGTGATGGGTGGGTTTGTTAAGTGGATAGACTTATCGGCTGCACAAATCAGCCCCGCCAGCACCCCCACAGCTCGGGGGCTGATTGCTCAGTACCCGCCAGTGGCGGCTATCCGCCACCTGCTGCAGCGCAGCCACTATCGCTGCGTGATCCGGCCATTGCAGCCAGTCGTCGGCGGCTTGAGGTACCGATACACAGCCCGTGGCCTGCCAGGCTTCAAAACACCACTGCCCCAGACCGTCCTGCGGCACGTGGCCCTGCGCCAGTGCCAAGCGGAAATTTTGTACGGCCTCTGCCAGCTGGCGCGGCTGCACGCCGCTCAGCGCCGCGCCAAGCGCCTGCTGCAGCGCCTCCAGCAACACCTGCACGGTCACGCTCGACGATTGAGTCGCCAGCAGCAAAGCGCCCTGCCCGCTTTCGTGATACGGCAGGGCGAAGGCCGCATAACACAGGCCGTCGCGACTGCGCAGCTGCTGTTGCAGCGGCCCTTGCAACAGAGGTGCCAGTAACTGGAACAGCAAACGTTGCGCCGGATTCAGCGCCGGTATCACAACCAGCAACAATGCCTCGGCCACTGGCGTGATGCCCTCGCTGACATGCCGCCAAACCGGTCCGTTTGCGGTGTCAAGCCATTCAGCATGACAGGCAACCGGCGTCTGCGGCGCATGCCCAACCGGCGCGCCGTTGCCCAGCCACAGCAGCCGGCTGCCGTTAGCGTCCAATCTGCCCGTCCATGGCCCGGCGGCTTGCGGTGCCAGTTGCACGGGTAGCTGCTCCAATAACTGGCGCAAGGCAAAGGGCGCGCTAGAGTGCGGATGGCAGGGCTGCAGCGGTAAGTCGCCCTGCACCCATGCGCGGCAGTCGTTGAGCGCAGCCGCCAAGCACTCAGCGGGGCCAAACAGACGCAGATACAGCCAACCCGGCATGGCTTGCCACTGAATCGTCACGCCATGCCAGCGCCATGCTTTGCTGCGTTCGGCCAGTCGCTGCTGGGCTGCCATTAACGCTCGCTGCGGATCAGCCGTCGGCCAGCCGATGTAACACAGCGCACGATCAGCCGGCCAACCCGCAGGGCACAGCTGAGTAAGCGGCAGATCGGTAAGCGGCGCGGGCTGTTGCAGGCACGCCTGCAAAACGGGCTGCAGCACAAACTGCGGCGGCTGCAGCTCGGTTTCCAGCACAGCCAGCGGCGGCAGCCGCTCGATCTGCAACGGTAAGCCTTGATCAAAACAGCCCTGCACTGCCCGTTCGCCCCACTCAACCCAGCTGCAATGCTGCAAACGCAGCGCCTTATGCAGGCCGCGCACACTGGCCCGCGCTGCATCCGCCGTGCAGCCCTGCAATCGCTGCTGAACCCGCTCCAGCGGTGAGGCCATGCTCCAGCGATGCTGCGTTGCCTGCTGCAAATAGTGACGGCCTGCCGCTGACCCAGACCAAGACAGCCACTGTTCCAGCCAGGCCATCAGCAGCGTCAGAATCACCGCTTGCTGCTCCAGTCGGCAGCCCTGCCAGTGCAGCGTCAGCACCGCCTGAGCGCCATACCGATAAGGCAGCGACAGTTGCACCCCTGCACAGCCGGTGTGCGCGCGCACCTGCGCGGCGAAACTGCCAGGTTCCTGCGCGGCAAACGCCTGCTGCAACCCGTCCAGCAACCGTGGCAGACCCTGCCCGCCCTTGGTTAAAGCCACATGCAACAACAGCCCCTGCCCTGCGTCTTGCACCTGCATACGGGCGCACGCATTGTGCATAAGCAACGGCGCAGGCGAAGGCGCAGCAAGCAGGCGCGGCTGCGCCAGTAAAGGCTGCAATGCCTGCAGCACGGCGTTTTGCCAATCCGCCCAAGCACCCGCCACCGACAGCACAATATGCAGCGGGCTCTGGCAATAGGCCTGCTGGTGAAACGCGTGCAAGCCGGCGACAAAATCCGGCTGCGTTACCGGCAAGGTGCTTTTGTTGCCGGCCAGAAATTTCTGCACAGGATGGCTGCTCTCCAGCATCGCCCCCACACTGGCCCCCAGCACAACCCGTGGCGAGCGCGCCATCATGCGGTACTCTTGCTCCAGCACCTCGCGCTCACTTTCTAGGCTATCCGGCGCTAACAGCGGCTGCATCAGCATGTCGGCCAGACGCTCAATACAGGGCAAAAACTGCTCGGCTGGCGTCTCGAAATGAAACAGGGTATGCCGCGCGGCCGTTTGCGCATTGACCTTACCGCCGCTGCGCTGCACCCGTGCCATCAGGCCATCGTCTGCGGCAAAACCATGGCTGCCGCGAAACACCAGATGTTCAAGAAAATGGGCGCTGCCCGGCCAGGCAACCGGCTCGTCATGGCTGCCAGACGCCAAACTGAGCGCCAGTGCGCAGGGTTCATTGGCTGACGTTTCCAGCACGTCCAGCAGCACACAGGGGGCCAGCTGCAGGCGCACGGGCGGCGGTAGGTCATCGCATGTCATAGGCTGCTCCGTCGTCATCATCTGCGCACCTTCAAGGATTCGCACAGCGCGGGCAATGCCACCTTGGAGCCGTTTTACCGCCGCCGAAGGTCTACGCCTAGAGGCTGGACAGGCGTTGACTCAGCAAAGCACGCAGCTTGCTGGGCCGCACCGGTTTGTTCAACACCGGCACGCTGAGCTGCTGACGCAGGTGCGCCTGTTCATCGTTCTGGTCGGCGGTAACCAGCACGGCTGGAATCGCGGCGGCAAAGTAACGGCGCAGGCCGGCCACCACCTCAAGGCCATTGCAGCCGTCATCCAGATGCAGGTCGGCCAGAATCATATCCGGTGGCAAGGCGTCCAACGCCTGTATGGCCTCATCCAACGTGGCCGCCACCACCACATCACAGCCCCACTGCCCCAGCAGTGCCGCCATGCTAAGCAGAATATCCGGCTCGTTATCCACCACCAGAATGCGCCGGCCCTGCAGCGGATTAAGCGCCGGACTTAACGCTACCGCCGCCTGCCGTGCCACCGTCTGCGGCGCTTGCGCCAAGGGCAACTCGACACTGAAGCAAGAGCCGCGCCCCAGCTGCGAGCGCACCTGAATACGCGCCTCCATCAGGCTGGCAATACGCTCGACAATCGCCAGCCCCAAGCCGACGCCCTTGCGCACGCCATTTTGCACCTTGCCAAACTGGCGAAATTCCTGAAACACCGCGCCCAATTGCTCTGGACTGAGCCCGACACCGGTGTCCCAAACCTCCAGCCGCACCCACTGCCCCAGCTTGCGCACACCTAGCAAAATCCGCCCTTGGCGAGTGTAACGGCAGGCATTGCTGACAAAGTTGCGCATAATGCGCATCAGTAGATGACAGTCGGCCCGGACATGCAGGCGGCTAACAAAGGCATCCAGCTTTAGCCCCGATTGACCGGCCACCGGCTCAAACTCGGATAACAGGCTTTCATAAAGCACCGCCAGCGAGCAGGTGCCGATCTGCGCGGTAACCGCATCCTGATCCAGGCGGGCAATATCCAGTAAGTCCTTGAGCAAATCCTCCGCGCCTTCCAGCGCCAGATGCGCCCGCTGCACCAGATGCCTGTCCGCATTGGGCAGCGGGCGCTCTTGCAGGGTGGAAATCAGCAGGCGTGCCGCGTTTAGCGGTTGCAACAGGTCATGGCTGGCGGCTGCCAAATACTTGTCTTTGCTGCGATTGGCGGCCTCGGCGGCGTCGCGGGCCACGCGCAGTGCCTGTTCGGCTCGGTCGCGCTGTGCGATCTGTTGCTGCAGGTGCAGGTTGCTGTCGTGCAGCGCCGCTGTGCGCTCATTCACCCGTTGTTCAAGCTCTTGGTTGAGCTGCAACAGCCGCAGCTGAGCGCGCTTGCGCTCGGTGATATTGGCCACAAAGCCTTCTACCAGCCCCGGCTCGTCGGTGTTGAGAAAGATATTGATTAAGACATCAATTTCGGCACCGCTGCGGGTACGTAGGCGTGTTTCATAGCCTTGCAGGGTTCCGCGTTGCATCAGCAGGCTGTTGATGCGATCCAGCTCACTGCGTCCGCCGGCAAACACCTGCTCGGCCACCTGCTCGCCGGCAGCCAGTAGTGGCTCAACGCTGTCATAGCCCAACAAGGCCAGCATGGCTGGGTTAGCAGCCCGAAAGCCGCCGCCGACAAACGCCTGAAACACGCCATAGTTGGCATGCTCAAACAACCATTTATAGCGGTTGCGTTCGCGTTCCAGTTGTTCCAGTTGTTGTAGCAACTCGGGGTAATGGCTTTTGCGCGATGACTGCTCGCCCAGCCCCAGCAGGCCTGTTAGCAACGGATCAGAGTGCTTCGCCATAAACCACTTCAATATCACGCTGGTTCGACTTGCGCGGGTTGGTCAAAATACAGGGGTCACTCATGGCATGCCCCGCCAGCATGGCAAGATCGCTGCCACGCACGCCGTGTCTGGCCAGGGAGTCATTAAAGCCAACCGCCTGTTTGAGCGCGGTCAAGTGAGCGATCAGCGCGTGGCGCACCTGATCTTGGGTTAACCCTCTGCAATCAATACCCAGCGTCTGCGCAATCACCTTGAAGCGCTCGGGCGCGGCGGAAAAATTAAATGCCACCACATGCTCGACCAGCGCGGCGTTGCACAGGCCATGCGGCAAATCCAGAAAGCCGCCCAAACTGTGCGACATGGCATGCACCGCGCCCAGAATCGCATTGGAAAACGCCAGCCCCGCCTGCATGCTGCCCAGCATGACCTTTTCACGCAACGCAATATCCTGCGGGTTGGCAATCATGGGCACCAGATGTGCGTTGAGCAGGCGCATGGCCTCCAGCGCATGGGTATCGGTCAGCGGGCCGCTGCCAATCGAAACAAAGGCTTCCAGCGCATGCACCAGCGCATCAATGCCGGTACAGGCGGCCAGAAAAGGGTCCATGGTCAGGGTGGTTTCCGGGTCAATCAGGGACACATCCGGCACCACCGCCTTGCTGACAATGGAAAATTTGACCCGCTCGGTCTGGTTGGAAATGATCACAAACTGCGACACATCCGCCGAGGTGCCGGCGGTGGTTGGAATCAGCACCAGCGGCGGACTGGGAATGCGGATGGTGTCCACCCCTTCAAATTCCAGAATGCTGCGCCCGTGGGCCGCCACAATGCCGATGGCCTTGGCACAATCCATCGGGCTGCCGCCACCAATGGCTACAATGGCGGTACAGCCGTGCTCGCGGTACGCTTGCGCGCCCAGCATCACTTCTTCGACACGCGGATTGGGCGATACCGCGCTAAATAGGTGAGGCTCCACCCCCTGCTCCTGCAGGCTGCGCATGACATCCTCTGTCCAGCCCGCCGCCATCACGCCAGGATCGGACACCACCAGCGCCTTGCGCGCCCCAAAGCCGCTGACAAAACCGCCCGCGCGGTGACGGCAGCCCGCACCGAAGACGATTTCTGGGGAGACAAACTTGCGTAGCAGACCTTGATGGCTGGACATATTTAACTCTTTATGTAATTGATGTGTATCAAAATTTCTGCCTGTAGCATAAAGAAAAAAATCCTTGCGGGTAACTAGCCAAGGGTCTAGCGGTTGCGGGGTGGGGGCGTAGCTGTGTAGTGCTCAGGTGGATCCTGCGACTTCGCGCAGGATGACGGAAGGTGTGCGCAGGATGACGGTGGGGCGCGCAGGATGACGGCCAGCTGCCGCCGATAGAACGCCAGCTCGGCCTCCAGCGCAAAGGCCAGACGCTCGGCACAGCGAAAACCGTGTCCCTGTTCGGGAAATTCGTGGCATTCCACCTCCACACCCAGCGCCTGCAACTGCCGCACCATGCTGCGGGTCTGTTCGGGTACCACCACCACGTCCTGCCCGCCCTGGAAGAAGATGACCGGGCTGCGTATCTGTCCGGCCAACGCCAGCGGCGAGCGCCGGCGCACCGCTGCCAAATTGGCACCGCTGAGCGGCCCCAGCAGCCAGCCCAGATAATCGCCTTCAAACTTATGCGTCACCTTGTCCAGCGCCAGCGGATCACTGACGCCATACCAGCTGGCCGCTGCGGCAAAGCGCCGGCTCGCCGCCACCGCCAGCAGACTGCTATAGCCACCGGCACTGGCACCGCGCACAAACAGCTGTTGCGGATGTGCCCGCCCCTGCGCTACCAGCGTATCGGCCAGGGCCAGCACATCGGCCACCTCCAGCTCGCCCCAGCGCCCGGCCAGCATGTGCCGGTAGGCACGGCCAAAGCCGGTGCTGCCCCGGTAGTTCAGATCGGCTACGGCAAAACCACGCTGGGTCCAGAACTGGATACGCGGATCAAACACCGGGTAGGCCGCCGAGGTGGGACCGCCATGCAGGAAAATCACCAGCGGCGGACGCTCGTTTTCCTGTAGCTGATAATCAGGATTGTGCGGCGGATAGAAAAACGCCTGGGCCTGCTGCCCCTCGCTGGTCGCAAATTCCAGCGCCTGTGGGCGGGACACCTGCTCTGCGCCAAGGCCGGTTTCCAGCTGCGCCAGCACGCTGACTGCGCCGCTAACACGGTGAATGGCCAGCACCGCCGGCCCCCGTGCCGGGTGGCTGGCAATGCAATAAAAATATTCTGCATCCACGGCCAGATGCCGCATGCGGCTGTAGTCCGGCAACCAGGACTGTGCTAGGGATGCGTTGTCCAGATCGTACAGTCCCAGCCAACCAAAGCCCTGCTCGAACCCGCTCAGCAGATAAAAACGCTCATCCACCGGCAAGAAGTTGCAGCCGCCCATTTGCCAGGGCGCGCCGGCATGGTCGGTGCCAATGCCCGGCAAGGGCTGCAAACGGCCGTCCTGCTCCCGCCAGGGCTGCCAGAAGCCCTGCTGGTCATTCAATGCCACAATACGATGCTGCGCATCAAACACAGGCTGTTGAATGGACGCATCGCCCTGCCCGCCGGCCAGCAGCTGCGGCTGTGTCCAGTGGTCTTTCTCCGTGAGCGTTGAGCCATACAGCTGTGTCTGTGTCCAGGGCTGATGCGGCCTTTGCCAGCTGACCCAGAGCAGTCGCCGGCCATTTGCGCTGATGCGTGGCGAGCTGTAAAAGTCAGCACCGGCAAACAGCGCCTGCCGCTCATGCGGCTGTTCGGTGCCGATGCGGACAATGCACTGCTGCACACCGGCGGTGTCATGTTCTTCTTCCACCGCCACCAGATAGCGGCCGCAGGGTGCAATCTGCATGTCGGCATAGCGGCAGGCTGGGCGGCTGGTCAGCGCTACGGGCCGCTCGTCTGGCCGGTCGAGCCGCTGCCGGTACAGCTGCTGGTCGCGTTCGTTGACAAATACCAGCAGTGATCCGGCCACGGCAAAGCTGCCGCCGCCGTATTCATTAACCCGACTGCGTACGGAAAAGCCCTCCGGGGTCAGGCGGCGTGGCGGCTGGTTGGCGCTGCCCTGCCATAGCTGTGTAAGGCCGGTCGCGGGCTCATGGCAGCTCCAGACTACCCCCTGCCCTGCGGCGCGCAGCTCGACAAAATCCGCCATGGCACAGGCGGCCTGGGCTGCGCTCAGAGCGGCTGGCCAGAAACCGGCCACAGGTGCGGACGTGCTCGGCATGATTCAGCTCCGAGCAATGATTGCCTGGGATGCCTTTTCATTGCGATACAGCAGCCGCGACGGGTCCGTCGGCGCATGCTGGGCGCGGGCGCGGATATCAAGAATCACATCATGCTGCGGTGACTTGCTGCATACCGGGTCGGCATGGGCTGCATCACCGGTCAGCATGTAGGCCTGGCAGCGGCAGCCGCCGTAATCCACTTCTTTCTCGTCACAGGAGCGGCACGGCTCGGGCATCCAGTCATAGCCGCGAAAGTGGTTGAAGCCGCCGGAGGCCCGCCAGATGTGCTCGATGCTGTGGTCTTTGACATTGGGAAACTCAATCGGCAACTGGCGCGCACTGTGACAGGGCAGCGCCGTGCCATCCGGCGTGATGTCGAGAAACAGGCTGCCCCAGCCGCTCATGCAGGCTTTCGGACGTTCTTCATAATAATCCGGCGTGACAAAAATCAGCTTGCAGGGGTGATTCTGCGCGGCCAGTTTTTCCCGCCACTGACGGGTAATTTCCTCGGCCCGCTGCAGCTGATCGCGGGTCGGCAGCAGCTCGGCCTTGTTCAGGTCGGCCCAGCCATAGAACTGGCAGGTGGCCAGCTCGACATAGTCGGCATCCAGCTCGATACACAGCTCGATAATGCGGTCGATGCGGTCAATATTGTGCCGGTGTGTGACAAAATTGAGCACCATCGGGTAACCGTGCGCCTTGACCGCACGGGCCATGGCCAGCTTTTGCGCAAAGGCTTTTTTCGAGCCGGCCAACATGTTATTGACCTCCTCGTCCGCCGCCTGGAAGCTGACCTGGATATGATCTAGGCCCTTGTCGCTGAGCAGGGCAATCTTCTCTTCGGTCAGGCCAATGCCGGACGTAATCAGGTTGGTGTAGTAGCCCATCTCCCGCGCTGCGCCAACCAGCTCGGGCAGGTCTTGGCGCACCAGCGGCTCGCCACCGGAAAAGCCCAGCTGGGCCGCGCCCAGCTCCCGGGCCTGGCGAAACACCTCAATCCACTGTGCGGTGGTCAACTCTTCCTGGCTGCGGGCAAAGTCCAGCGGGTTGGAGCAATAGGGACACTGCAGCGGACAACGATAGGTCAGTTCGGCCAGCAGCCACAGCGGCGGGCTGACATCTTTATTTGTATTCAAGCCAGAAGTTGCCATGGGCCGCCTCCATAAACTGTTGCACATCATCGGCCAGATCCGGCGCATCGGGAAACTGCGCCTGCAGGCTCTCGATAATGGCCTGCACAGTGCGCTGGCCATCCACCTGCTGCAAAATCAGCGCGGCACTTTCATTCAGCTGAATCATGCCCTCGGGATACAGCAGCACATGCCCCTTTTGCACCGGCTCCCACTGGAAGCGAAAGCCGCGACGCAGGCGGGGCACCTGTTGCAGGTCTACAGTGCTCATAGACCCAACCCCTGGTGCCAGACCCGCTCGTGGGTGACGCTGTGGTAGGGCGGCCGGTTCAGCTCGTAGGCCATGCTCATGGCATCCAGCATGCTCCACAGGATATCCAGCTTGAACTGCAGGATGTCCAGCATGCGCTGCTGCTGTTCGCGGGTGCTGTAATGCGCCAGGGTAATGCGCAGGCCATGCTCGACATCACGCCGCGCCTCGCTCAGGCGCTTGCGAAAATATTCATAGCCACGCCCGTCAATCCAGGGATAGTGCTGCGGCCAGGCGTCCAGCCGCGACTGGTGGATATGCGGGGCGAACAGCTCGGTCAGCGAACTGCTGGCCGCTTCCTGCCAGCTGGCCCGTCGGGCAAAATTGACATAGGCATCCACCGCAAAGCGCACGCCCGGCAGCACCAGCTCTTCCGACAGCACCTGCTGCCGCTCAAGCCCCACTGCCTCGGCCAACCGCAGCCAGGCTTCGATCCCCCCCTCTTCTCCCTGCAGGCCATCATGATCCAGCATGCGCTGTATCCATTCGCGCCGGATATCACGCACTGGGCAATTGGCCATGATGGCGGCGTCTTTCATCGGGATATTGATCTGGTAATAAAACCGGTTGGCCACCCAGCCCTGGATCTGCTCCTTGCTGGCCTGCCCGTTGTGCATGGCCACATGGTAGGGGTGGTGAATATGGTAATAAGCCCCCTTGTCACGCAGCGCCTGCTCAAATTCCTGCGGGGTCATTGCAGTTGTGGACATACTGTTCTCCTGTTGTTTTTGTTTTAACGGGCCGCTTACACGTTGGGTAGCAACCCCGGAAACCCGTGCCGCTACAGCTCGATGTGCATGCCATCAAAAGCCACTTCAACGCCCGCCGCATCCAGTTCGGCCCGCTGCGGCGAGTCCTCGTCCAGAATCGGGTTGGTATTGTTGATATGAATCAGCACCCGCCGCGTGTGCGGAAACTGCGCCAGCGTTTCCAGCATGCCGCCCTCGCCGCTTTGCGGCAGGTGCCCCATCTGGCGGCCGGTCTTGCTGCCGAGGCCATAAAACAGCATTTCGTCATCGCGCCACACCGTGCCATCCACCAGCATGCAGTCGGCCTGTTGCATGGCCTGCACAATGGTCTCGTCAATCTCGCCCAGGCCGGGCGCATACAGCAGCGTGGCGCCATTGCGCCGGTCGGTGATCAGCAGGGCAATGTTGTTGCCCGCCTGTGGCCGGTCGCGGTGTGGCGAATAGGGCGGTGCATTGCTGCGAATCGGCAGGGCGCGGATGCTCAGATGCGGGCAGGACGGAATCACAAAAGCCTGTCCATCCAGTGTAATCGGCTGATGCTGCAGGCCGCCGCCATCCCAGAATGAAAGCATGTTGAACAGCGGAAAGCCGCTAGTCAGGTCCTCGTGCACCAAGTCGGTGCACCAGACCCGGTGCGGACAGCCCTCGCGCAGGGTCAGCAGGCCCGTCACATGATCAATCTGGCTGTCCAGCAGAATAATGTCGCTGATCGCGGTATCGCGCAGCGCCCGCGCCGGCTGCAATGCCGGAAAGGCCTCCAGCTGGGCACGGATGTCCGGCGAGGCATTGCACAGAATCCAGTGTTCGCCATCATCGCTGATCGCGATCGACGACTGGGTACGCGCCTTCGCCTTCAACGTACCCTGACGCAGGCCGTGGCAGTTATGGCAGTTGCAATTCCACTGGGGAAAACCGCCGCCGGCCGCTGATCCCAATACCTGAATATGCATGGCTGTCTCCCGTCTGCAAACAAAGACCCCGGCAGCGCCGGGGTCTACTGCAACCTTAGCGGTTGTTGATGTACATGGTTACTTCAAAGCCGATACGCAGATCGTTATAAGCAGGTTTGGTCCACATGGTCATTACCTCAATGTTGTTGTTATGAATACCGGATGAGCCCGGTGATCTATTAGTAACGCCAGAGGCCCGCCGGCAAAACAGCACCTTGGTGCCGTTTTCAGACGCCATTGGCACTAACTCCACGGCCGGGGCACGGCGGCCACCACCACCGGATCGCTACCAAAGAACTAGCTTTAGCGCCTTTGAGACTATTCACCTGCCAACGGCATCTGCCTATCATCAATCCCAACCCCCACAGCCCGACGCTGCGGGAGACCGACCAAAACACGAGGCAAGTAATCATGATCTACGCACAACCCGGTACTCCAGGCGCACTGTTCACCGTTAAGCCACGCTACGGCAACTACATTGGCGGCCAATTTGTTCCGCCGGTCAACGGCAACCACTTCACCAACACCACCCCAGTGACCGGTGCTGTCTGTGGCGAATTTCCTCGCTCTGACGCCGATGACGTCAACCTAGCGCTGGACGCTGCCCACGCTGCCGCCGCAGCCTGGGGCAAAACCTCCGTGCAAGAGCGCTCGCGCATCCTGCTGCGCATTGCCGACCGCATCGAAGAAAACCTTGAGCTGCTGGCCGTAGCCGAAACCTGGGACAACGGCAAGGCCGTGCGCGAAACCCTGAACGCCGATATTCCGCTGGCTGCCGACCACTTCCGCTACTTTGCCGGCTGCATCCGCGCCCAGGAAGGCACCGCCGCCGAAATCGACGGCACCACCGCCGCCTACCATTTCCGCGAGCCGCTGGGCGTGGTTGGCCAGATCATCCCGTGGAACTTCCCACTGCTGATGGCGGCCTGGAAACTGGCCCCGGCGCTGGCTGCCGGCAACTGCATCGTGCTCAAGCCTGCCGAGCAAACCCCTTTTTCCATTACCGTATTGATGGAAGTAATCGGCGACCTACTGCCACCGGGCGTGCTCAACATCGTGCACGGCTTTGGCCGCGAAGCCGGCGAAGCCCTGGCCAGCAGCACCCGTATTGCCAAGGTTGCCTTCACCGGCTCCACTCCGGTCGGCCGCCACATCATGAAACTGGCCGCCGACAACATCATCCCCAGCACCGTAGAGCTGGGCGGCAAGTCGCCCAACATCTACTTTGAAGACATCATGAATGGCGGGCAGAGCTTTATCGAAAAGGCCGCCGAAGGTCTGGTACTGGCATTCTTCAACCAGGGCGAGGTGTGCACCTGCCCGTCCCGCGCCCTGATCCAGGAATCCATCTACGAGCCGTTCATGGCCGAAGTCATGAAAAAGATCAAGCAGATCAAGCGCGGCAACCCGCTGGACACCGAAACCATGGTCGGCGCTCAAGCGTCACAGGCGCAGTTCGACAAAATCATGTCCTACATGAAGGTTGCAGAAGAAGACGGTGCCGAGCTGCTGACCGGCGGCGATGTTGAAAAACTCGACGGCGACCTGGCCAACGGCTACTACGTGCAGCCGACCCTGTTCAAGGGCCACAACAAAATGCGCATCTTCCAGGAAGAAATCTTTGGCCCGGTGGTGGCCGTGGCAACCTTCAAAGACGAAGCCGAAGCACTGGAAATGGCCAACGACACCGAGTTCGGCTTGGGCGCCGGCGTCTGGACCCGCGACATCAACCGTGCCTACCGCATGGGCCGTGGCATCCAGTCCGGCCGCGTATGGACCAACTGTTACCACCTGTACCCTGCCCACGCCGCCTTCGGTGGTTACAAGAAGTCCGGTGTTGGCCGCGAAACCCACAAGATGATCCTGGACCACTACCAGCAAACCAAAAACCTGCTGATCAGCTACAGCGAAACCCCGCTGGGCTTCTTCTAAACTGAAACGGCTGGCAGGCAGTGAGGCTTGCCAGCCGCAAGGTTTCAACCATACAGGCCAACCACTTGGGCAGCCTGAATCAAAGACCCCATCAGCCCGGCACCTGCGGGGCTGATGGGGTTGTACACAGCAACCATTTTGTCCCAAAGCGCATGACGTCACAGGTTACCAGCCTGCTTTCAGTCAACTGCGAATGTGTATGTTGCGCTCCTCATCTGTATTGGCCGTTTTTTCGCCTGGTTCTGTTCCACGCCTGTTTAAACCCGTGCTTGATCTGCCCCCAGTACTCCTTGCCCAGCAACGCCACGGCCAGCACAAACAGCACTTCGCCGCCGATAACTGCTGCCGTGATGACTGCGGCCTTGTGCGGAATCTCAAGAAATGGCAGGAAGGGAAACGCCACCCAGCACAGAAGCGTCAGTCCCAGCAGGGGCAGGCCTAGCTTTTTCGTGGCTGACAGCGGTGGTTTGGACATGGAAGCTCCTTCATTGCTTAAAATGTTCCCTCATGGCTCAATAATATCCGTCCATACATGAGACCATGACCTGTGAATATATACAGCCTTTCCCTTTTTATATAAGGAAAACCCCCGTGCAGATTTTACTGACCGGCGGCACTGGACTGGTGGGTCGCGCCCTGTGCCGGCACTTCAAGCAGCAAGGTTGCCAGCTGATTGTCCTCAGTCGCCAACCAGACAAAGTGGCAGGGCTTTGTAGCGGTGCCCGCGGCATCCTTACACTGGATGAGCTGAATAGCGGCGAACCGGTTGACGTGGTGATCAACCTGGCTGGCGCACCCATTGCCGACCGGCCTTGGAGCCCGTCACGCCGCCAGCTGCTGCGCCACAGCCGGATTGACCTGACACGCGAGCTGGTGGACTGGATGGCCCAGCGGGCACAGCCGCCTGCCGTGCTGCTGTCAGCCTCGGCCACCGGCTGGTATGGCGACCGTGGCGAGGAACGGGTAGACGAAAGCAGCGCCCCACCCATAGCAGACTTTGCCAGCCAGCTGTGTCAGGACTGGGAAGCCGAAGCAATGCGGGCCGAAGCATTCGGCAGCCGGGTCGCCTGTGTGCGCATCGCACCGGTGTTGTCCGCCGAAGGCGGCATGCTGGCCAAACTTTTGCCGGTGTTCCGCCTTGGGCTGGGCGGGCGCCTGGGTAACGGCCAGCAGTGGATGCCCTGGACTCATATTGATGATCTGGTGCGGCTGTTTGCCCATGTGCTGGCCAATGACAGTTGCCGTGGCGTGTATAACGCCTGCAGCCCGGGCGTGGTACGCAATGCCGAGTTTACCCGCGCACTGGCACACACACTGCGCCGCCCGGCTTTGTTGCCGGCTCCGGCCTGGGCATTGAAACTGCTGCTGGGCGAAATGTCGATCCTGCTCACCGGCGGCCAGCACGTGCAGCCCAAACGCGCGGCTGACAGCGGCTTTGCCTGGCACTACCCCGACTTGTCCGCAGCGCTGCAGCAGCTGCTAATCGCCCCAAAGCGGGGCTGACCAGAATCCGAAAACAGCTTGCAGCCGCGTTAGTTAAGGGTGCGTGCAACATGCCCAGGCGTTGCGCCACCCGCTGCCCTTGTCTTTGTTTCAAGCCCAGCGGCCGGGCCCGTCCAATGACGTCCGCACGGATTTAGGCAACACGGAATCAACGGCTACACGACTTGCACTGTGCACCCACCACTGCCTGATGCGACGCTGCCAGAGAGGGCTCAGCACGCGCTAGTTTAAGACCGCCCAATCAGTCCCAGCGGTACTCCACGCCGACACCTGCCAGCCAGTTGCGCCGTGGCGCCGGCTCGTAATAACGGTCACCGGAGCCGTTGACAATCAGCGAGCCGATATAGGCTTTGTTGTTGATGTTGTTGACCCGCACAAAGGGCTCGAACGCAAAGCCGCCCACTTCATGCCGGTAACCGGCACGCCAGTTGAAGACCTGATAGCCGCTGGCTTTGTGCTTGTTGTCATCGGTGGCGTAACGTTTGCTCATACCCTGCAGCTCCAAGGCGGTACTCAGTGGCAGCTGCTCCGGTTGCCAAGCCAACTCGGCGTAATAGGTGTGGCGGGCAACGCCCGGCAGGGTTTTTCCGCTGTGTGTGCCGCTCTGGCCGTTGTAGCTGTCGTACTTGGCATCCAGCAGGGTGTAGGCCATATAGCCGGTCAGGCCGTAGGCCAGTTTCTGCTCAATACTGAACTCCAGCCCCTTACGGGTAGAGCGAGCTGCGTTGGCGTAGGTGGCGCGGCCATTGACGTTGGCAAAGGTGACAATTTCGTCCTTGACTCGGGTATGAAACAGCGCCAAATCAACCTGCGTAGTGTCCGAGCGCCATTTGGCACCCAGCTCGCCATTGCGCGATACGCTGGGTTTGATGCTGCTGTTGAAGCCGGTTTGCCCATCGGGGCGGTAGGCGACTTCTTGCAGCGTCGGGGTTTCAAAACCCTGCCCCGCTGCCACATACAGGCTCAGCTGATCCGTCCACTGCCAGTTCAGACCAGCGGCCGGGTTGGTTTTGTTGAACTTAGTGCTGCCGCTGTCATTCTTGCCGTCGGCCAAAAAGTCGTCATGGGAATCGAACTTGAAGCGGTTATGGCGAATACCGGCCACCAGCTGCCAGCGCGGTGCCAGCTCCCAAGTGCTGATCAGATAGGCTTCGCGGCTAACGGTGCGGTTGTATTCGTCGCGCTTGAGCTGGCCTTTGCGGCCCATTTCATTGTCCTTGCCCTTGCGCTGCTCGCCTTGGTAGTTGTAGGTGATGCCCGAAGCCAGTTCGACCGGCAGACCGAACAACTCAGTGTTGCGCTTCCAACCCAGTTCGCCGCCGCCAAACGTGCGCTCCAGTTGCACCACGCCGTTATTCTTGAACGCTAGGTATTGCAGCATTTCGCGGTTGCCGCCGTATAGCATGAACGTAATTTCGTCATCATTGTGCAGGGTTTGCTGATAGTTGATGCCCATCTGCTGATGCCGCACCGACTTGCGCGTATTGAAGGTTTTGGCCACGGCAGCCACCTGACGCCGGTCTTCTTTCACCTGTTCTTTGGTAAGGCCCAGCGGGTCATAGGACATTGGCTGGTCTAGGCTGTTGAATACCAAAGTTAAGCGTGACAGGTCATTAATGTCCCAGCCCAGACGCAGATTAGCCACATTGCGTCGGGTTTGACTGTGGTCACGGTAGCCGTCGGTGGTGAGCTGCGAGGCATTGGCACTGATGTTCAGGTCGCCGTGCTGGCCACCATAGCGCAGGCGTGAACGGCGCAGTGTGTCGGGGCCGGCGGCAACACGGGCATCCAGTGTCGGGGTTTGCGCGCCATCGGCCGTGTAGCCTTGAATGATGCCGCCGGAGGCGTTGCCGTACAGGGTGGTCAGCGGGCCGCGCAGCACTTCCAGCCGCTGCAGGCCATCCAGATCAAACAACGCCGGCTGGCCCTGCCCGTCGGGCATGGTCAGCGGAATGCCGTCCTGCACCAGTCGCACACCGCGCACGCCAAACTGTGAACGCGCACCAAAGCCGCGTGACGAAACTTGCAAATCTTGAGCGTAGTTTTCACGATTCAAAGCGCTCAAACCGGGAACCCGCTGCAACGACTCGGACAGGTTTGCCCCCAGTTGAGTGGCCTGCGTGTCCTGCATCTGCAGGGTGTGGCGTGCTAGGGGCATTGTCTGGTCAGTGCTGTCTTGGCCGCCGCCTAAAATCAACTGGGCGGGCAGGCTAAGCGGGTCTTGCGCCCAGGCCATGCTGCTGGTGAGCAGGCTGACCGCAATGGCCAAAGTACGGGCCGGTTTTAGGGCAAAAAACGGGGGTTGGCTACTCATGGTGGTGTCCTGTTTTAACGGCATGGCACAAACGGCGAAACGTGCACGAACCATCCCTTATTCTGAACAACACCCTAAGACAGCAAATTTCTGTCACACACTCGCCCTATCCAGCCTGATATTGTGTGGTGGTATTCGTTGCTACCGTCTTGAAGGCTGGCAGGAATACCAAAGGCTTACGACGTTCAGTATAGAAACCGTCACCCACGCAGCCACAGGCTGCTTTGGCAGGCACGATGCGGCACTTTGGTAGCGGGTCTTTGGTTACACAGGCGTATACAGGCAGTAAAGAGGTGGCCAGACGCGCGCAGCGCCGGCCAAAAGACAACCCATAGCAGTGAAACAGATACCGCCGGTGCGACCGGCGGCGAAGACAATCCGGCTTACTTGCTGCGGATGTGTTGGGGCTCGATCTCGATCAACCCTTGCTTGAACAGGCCACCAATGGCTTTTTTATAGTTGCCCTTGCTGACACCAAACACAGCAGCAATGGCTTCGGCGCTGCTTTTATCGCTCAGCTCCAGCACGCCGCCGCGCGCCTCAAGCTCGGCCAGAATACGCTCAGACAATTCATCACGCACCGCCTGCCCCTGCATTTGCACGCTCAGACTAAGGCGGCCATCGGCACGCAATTCGCGCACATAGCCTTGCAGACCCTGACCAATCTTGACCGGTTTGAACACTTCGTGATGGTGCAGCAGGCCCAGATACGTCTCGTTGACCAGACACAGGTAGCCATGCTCATTGCGCTCAGCCACCCACAGGCTGAGCGGCTGGTTGACCGTATAGCCACTGTCGCTGGCATCGCTGTGGGCAAAGCGTTCCAGCTGCGCCGAGGCCAGCAGGCGGCCTGTGTGTACATCCTGATAGACGTAAACCAGCACGGTATCGCCGGTTTGCAGTGGGCGCTTTTCTTCCGAGTGCGGCATAAACAAATCTTTGGCCAGCCCCCAATCCAGAAAAATACCGGTGCGGTTGATATCCACCACCTTCAGCGCCGCAAACTGGCCCAGCATCGCGCGCGGCCTGCGCCCGGTGGCTATCAGCCGATCTTCACTGTCGTGATAAACAAATACGCTCAGCGGCTGGCCCACCGTGGTGTCGGCATCCTTAGGAATTTCGCGCTTGGGCAACAAAATTTCGCCGCTGTCGCCACCGTCCAGATACAGGCCAAAATCCACATGGCGCAGAATGGTCAGTTGATTGATTTCGCCAATTTTGGCCATGGTGATGTCCTTTGGTAAGGCACTAAGTGCCTGAAAAGTGGGGCAGGCAAGCGTGTTGGCTGTGCTGCACGATTACGTGCAATCCATGCGCGCTGTGCCTGTTTTTTTCTAGCGCAGAGAAGAAAACCAAGGGCGGCACAACACCAGGGCTGTGTCTGCACAAACAGCTGCAAACAAAAATCAGGGTTTATGTGGGCGCGCTAAAAACTCGTGCGACTGCATTTCCAGCAGCCGGCTTAAGGTACGCTGAAACTCGAATTGCAGGCGGTTGCCGGTGTAGAGGTCTTTTAGTTCCACCTCGGCGGAAATAATCAGCTTGACGTTGCGGTCGTAAAACTCATCCACCAGATTGATAAAACGGCGGGCCACATCGTCTTTGTAGGCGTCCATCTGTTCGACAGCAGACAGAATCACCGCGCTGTACACCTTGCCTAACTCGATATAGTCATTCTGGCTGCGCGGGCCGTCGCAGATGGCGCGAAAATCAAACCAGGCCACGTCGTTGCCGATCTTGCGCGCGATAATTTGCCGATTTTCAACGATTAGGGTTTCATTTTCGGCAATCTTGCAATTTTCCAGCAGCAGGCTGCGGAAACTCTGGTCCAGCTTGGCGTCCACTTCAGGCGACAGCGGCCAGTGATACAGCTCGGCTTGTTCCAGTGCCCGCAGGCGGTAGTCGATACCGCTATCGACGTTGACCACCTCGGTGTGCTCTTTGATCAGCGCGATGGCGGGCAAGAAGCGGGCGCGTTGCAGGCCATCCTTGTACAGGCCATCCGGCACAATGTTGGAGGTTGCCACCAAGGTGACGCCATTTTTGAACAGCTCTTCAAACAGGCCGCCCAGGATCATGGCGTCGGTAATGTCGGACACGAAAAACTCGTCAAAACAGATGACGCGAAATTCTTCGGCAAAGCGGCTGGCAATGGTGGTGAGCGGGTTTTTTTCGCCCGCTAGGGTGCGTAGTTCTTCATGCACGCGCTTCATAAAGCGGTGAAAGTGGGTGCGCATTTTTTCTTCAAACGGCAGCGCGTCAAAGAAAGTATCGACCAGATAGGTTTTACCTCGCCCCACACCGCCCCAGAAATACAGGCCCTTAACCGGTTTTTTGTCCGCCTTGCGACCCAGCATGCGTGCCAGCGGGCTTTTTTTCTGTGGTGGCTCGACACGCAGCAAGTCATCATAAAGGCGCTGCAGGTGGCGTACCGCGTTTTCCTGCGCGGCATCACGGAAAAAATCGGGGCGTTGTAAGTCTTGCTGATAGCGTTCAAGCGGGGTCATGGATTACCAGTTCTTAAGCAAAAATCAGGGGCCGTCACTTTAACCAGCACGCTTTTGTTTGGCAACCGCAGCCGCTTGTCGTGCACGCCACGGCGTATCGGCAGGTTGGGCGAGGCCGCAGCAAAGCATCAGCGCCATGGCCGCAGGCTATGGCAGCCACAGCTTTGCGCAGGTCTTGCTCGGTCTGCAACACACTACAGGCAAACCACCTCTACCCAGCCCGGCGCAGCAACCAGAAACCAATCACCGCACAAACCCCAGCCGGCACCAGCACCGCCAGCAAAGGCGCAAAGCCAAACACCAAGCTGGCCGGCCCCAGCAAGTCCTGCATGATGCGAAATACAAACCCCACCAGCACGCCGGTAAACAGGCGCTGGCCCAGGGTAACCGAGCGCAGCGGCCCAAAGATGAAGGAAATCGCCATCAGCACCAGCACGCCAGTCACCACCGGCTGCAACAGCTTGCTCCAGAAAGCCAGCCAGTAACGGCCGGCATTCAGCCCTTGCTCGCTCAGGTAGCGGGCATAGCCCCACAGACCGGAAATTGGCAAGGCATCCGGCTCCATCACTACGGTATTGAGCAGCTCCGGCGTCAGTGCAATGTCCCAGCGCTCTTCCTTTAGCTGTTCAACCTCGCTGGACTGCGCGTGCAGGCGCGTGGCAACCACATTTTTCAGCTGCCACTGATCCGCGGCCACAAAGTGCGCCTGGCGCGCAAAACTGGCCCGCTGCAAGCGGCGCTCGTCGTCAAATTCGTATCGGGTTACGCCAATCAAACGGCCATCAGGCTGTACCGAGTTGATATGAATGTACTCCTGGCCCTGGCGGTGCCACATGCCATGGCGGGTACTTTGTGTTTTACCTTCGGCCTGGATCAGCGAGCGGCGCGCCTGCGCCTGCACTTCAGTCCAGGGTGCCACATATTCGGCAATCACCAGCCCCAGCGCCATCAGCAACAGCAGTGGTTTCATCACCGCCCAGACGATGCGCGACAGGGAAATGCCCGCCGCACGCATCACCGTTAGCTCGCTGCTGCTGGCCATGCTGCCCAGCCCAACCAGACAGCCGATCAGCGCCGACATCGGCAGAACATCATACAAACGGCGCGGCGTCGTCAGCCCCACATAAATCAGTGCTTCTTTCAGGGTGTAGCTGCCTTCCAGCTCACTGAGCTGGTCGATAAAGGCAAATAGCACCGCCAAGCCGGTGATAACCAGCAACACCGCAACAATGGCGGACAGTACGGTACGCCCCACATAGAGATCCAGTTTACGCATGTTGGATCTCCTGCTGGCGGCCCGCACTGACTTTGCCCGCGTAGAGCAGAATGTTTTCCCAGTACAGCAAGAGCAGCCCAATCAGCAAAAACAGGCCGTGCACCGGCCACATGCCCAGCGCAGCTGGCAAACGCCCCTTGTCCAGCGCATCACGGGCGGCAATCAGCAGCCCCAGATAAGCCATGTATAGAAAAATAGCTGGCAGCAGTTTGAAAAAGCGGCCCTGGCGTGGATTAACCCGCGACAGCGGCACCGCCAGCAGGGTCACCACAAAGGCCAGCAGCGGTATGGACAGCCGCCAGTGCAGCTCGGTTTTCATTTTCAGCTGTTCGCTGGCCAGCAGCTCGGCGGTGGTCATCGCCTCGCGGTCGCTGGCGGCCAGCGCCACCGACGGCTTGGGCAGCAGCACTGCATAGGTTTCATAACCCACCCGGCGATAGGAGGCCTCGCCGGGATTGCCGTCATAGCGGTAACCGTTTTCCAGAATCAGGTAACGGCTGCCATCTTCCAGTATCTGCTGGCGCCCAGTGGGTGCAACCAGAATGCTGATTTTGTCATTCCCACCCCGCACGCCCTTGCCCAGATCGCTGATGAACACGCCGCGCAGCTCTTCGCGGCCACTGGCCAGGTCTTCGGCATAGGTGACCCGCGCGCCGTCTTTCATCGACTGAAAGCGCCCGGGCACCAGCGTGTCAAACTCGGTCAGGGCATCCTGCTGTTGCAGGATGGATGCCACTTCGCGCACACCCATCGGCGTCAGCGAAAAACTGAGCAGCGCCGACAGCACGGCAATCAGGGTGGCGGGAATCAGGGTATAACCCAGCAGGCGCTGCTGGCTCATTCCGGTGGCGGTCAGCACTGTCATCTCGCTTTCCAGGTACAGGCGGCCATAAGCCAGCAAAATCCCCAAAAACAATCCCAGCGGCAGAATAAGCTGCAAAAAACCGGGTATGCGGTAGCCCATGATGAGAAAGAGCACGGAAGGGTCCAGCAACCCCTGGGCCGCCTGTGCCAGATACTTGATGAAGCGTCCGCTCATGATGATCACCAGCAACACGGCACTGACCGCACTGAGCGTCAACAACACCTCTTTGGCCAGGTAACGAAAAACAATCAAGAAATCCACTCCGGTTGGCAGTTTGCGGGGACGGACAGGATGCACGAGTGTGCAACGGCCTGCTATTATCCCGAATCTTGCATCCTTTGTCTTGAGGAAGATTGACCATGCGTTTTTCCGTTACCACGGCTCCACTGGCACAGCTTGAAACCGGCACCCTGATCCTAGGCATTGGCGAAGACCTGAGCCTCAGCCCTGCCGGCCAGCAACTGGATCAGGCCGCAGGCGGCGCTCTGTCGCGCCTGTTGCAGGATGGCGACATCCAGGGCAAGGCCGGTCAGAGCCTGCTGTTACAGCAGCTGCCGGGCATGGCCGCGCGCCGCATCCTGCTGCTGGGCCGGGGCAAGGACAGCGAACTGGCCGACCGCCACCTGCGCCGCGTCATGAATGGCGCACTGACCCAGCTCAAGCCGCTGAACAGCGACAAGGCCACGCTGGTGCTGGACAGCTTTAACGTCAAAAACCGCGACAGTGCCGCCACCGCCTGGCTGGCGTGCGAAACCCTAGCCAATGGCCTATATAGCTTCGATCAGTTCAAGAGCGAAAAAGCCAAGCCTGCACAACTGGCCGAAATCGAAGTAGCCACCGACAGCGCCAATGAAACCGCTGTGCGCACCGCCTGCACTCAGGCCGCCGCCGTTGTCGCCGGCATGCAAGTCACCCGCGATCTGGGCAATCTGCCGCCCAATATCTGCCACCCCCGTTATCTGGGCGAACGCGCACAAGAAATGGCCCGTACCAACAGCCAACTGACGGTTGAGGTGCTGGAAACACAGCAATTAGAGGAGCTGGGCGCGGGCGCCTTGCTCGCGGTCGCTCAAGGCAGCGACCAGCCACCACGCATGATCGTGCTCAACTACCAGGGTGCCGCCACAGATGCCCAACCCCATGTGCTGGTCGGCAAGGGCATCACCTTTGATACCGGCGGTATCAGCCTCAAGCCCGGTGCCGGCATGGATGAAATGAAATACGACATGTGCGGTGCCGCCACCGTGATGGGT
>JAHAYO010000019.1 GCA_018384595.1 Thiopseudomonas sp. | reverse complement strand
TAAATCCCACCTGCAAGGTAGGTTAATGCCTCTAACGACTCTACGCGTTTATTAATGGAGGCCCCATGACCGATGCAACTCAACCCGACTGGGATCCACGTGCCGAGTCGGTACTGCAAAACCAACGCCAAGCCTACGATAAAATGCGTCAAAGCTGCCCCGTAGCCCGCAGCAGCGATGGTCAATGGACGCTGTTTCGCCACGCTGATGTAATGCGCGTGTTAGAAGATCATCAGAGTCTTAGCAATCAGGTCTCGCAACATATTTCTGTGCCTAATGGCATGGAACCAGCAAAACACAGCCTGTATCGTGCCCTGATAGAGCCTGATTTCAGTCAAGCACGGGTCGACTGGTTTGAGCCTATCTGCCGGCAGTTTTCAGTTTAAAAAGCACTTCTTCCCGCAAAGCCTGATTGAAGACTTGAAAGCCAGCGGGGAGGAGTTTGAGTGCGCCAAAGCCATTGAAAGCCTGCCGCAGGTGAAATACTGGGTTCGCAATCTGGTGCGCCGCGAGCACGCCTCGTTCTGGTTGCCGCTGGCCCATGGCCGTTTCTTTCCGGACTTTGTTTGCCAGTTGACCGATGGTCGCATGCTGGTGGTGGAATACAAGGGCGAAGCCTATGCCACCAATGACGACTCGGCAGAAAAGCGCGCCGTGGGTGAAAAATGGGCGCAGCTAAGTGAAGGAAAGTGCCTGTTTATCATGACGATGAAAAAAGACGCACACAACCGGGATGTGCGAGGGCAGTTGCAGGCGTTGATAGTCTGAGTTTTTCTGAAGGGGCGGGTGGATGCGCGGGACGGCCCGACGTGCCGCCCCCCTTGCGTGAATGGCTGAAAGAACACGCAGCCATGGACCGGCTGCAAGCTGGAAAGCGTCAGGCTACTCCCCGGAATGCAGCGTTCCATGCGGCCCGCCCATAACCGCTAACCCGCCTTACAATTTAAACCGCCCGACCTGGCTGTTGAGCTGTTCGGCAACGCCGGCCAGCAGCTGGCTGGTGGCCTGTACCTGATCGGCAGTGCCGGCGGTCTGTTCGGCAATATCATTGATATTGTGGATGCTGCGGCCAAAGTCTCTGGATACCTGGGTTTGCTGCTCGGTGGCGCTGGCGATTTGCTGGGCATACTGGTCAATTTCTTGTACTGCCACCACCATGTCGCCCAGTTTTCTGTCCATTTCCCGCGCATGTCCGATGCAGGTCAGGGTCTCCTGCATGCTGTTGTCTACCGCCTGTACCGCCTGGTCCGAGCCTTTTTGCAGACGTTCAATCATGGCCTGAATCTCGGCCGTTGACTCTATGGTGCGGCTGGCCAGATTGCGGACTTCGTCAGCCACCACGGCAAAGCCGCGTCCGGCCTCGCCGGCACGGGCCGCTTCGATGGCGGCGTTCAGCGCCAGCAGGTTGGTTTGCCCGGCAATGCCCTCAATGACCGTGAGGATGCCGCCGATTTGGTCGCTGTCCTGTTTCAGTGACTGGATGCGCTGGGTGGCGTTCTGCATTTCCTGTTCCAGCGTGTGGATTGCCGTCAGGGTCAGCTGCACTGCTGTTCGCCCAGCATCAGCGGTGGCCAGCGCATTGTGAGTGGCAGACGCCGTATCCTGGGTGTTGCGGGCAACTTCTTCCAGGCTGGCGGTCATTTCGGTAATCGCGGTAGCGGAGGCATCGAGTTCGGCAAGCTGGGTCTGAATGCCCTGGTTGGTTTGCCCGCTCATCTGCGCCAGGCTGGCTGCGGCATCATTCATTTGGTGCGCATGCCGGCTGATGTGCTGCAGGGTGTCGCGCAGTCCGTGCTGCATGCTGCTGATGGAGGCCAGCAGGCTGCTGCTGTCGCCGTTGCGCAGGCTGATTTCAGTGGCCAGATCGCCGGTGCTGACCTGTTTGACAATGGATGCGGCGTAACCCGGATCACCGCCCAGTGCACGGGTAATGTTGCTCACCAGCAACAGGCTGCTGACGACTGCCAACACCAGTCCGGCCAGACCAATCAGTGTCATGATGCGCATCGTGCCAGATAGCTGGGCTAGCGCGACCTGCTGCTCGGTTTCGGTTACCAGGCCCCAGCCCAGCACAGGCATGAATACCTGGCTGCCTGCCACGGCGACCCCGGCCGCATTCCGGTACATGCCGACAAAGTTTTTTTTGTCGCGCACTGCCTGTGCGGCGGCGGTGGATAGTGCGCTCTCTTGATGCGTTACCGATGCCGCCGGCGTGATGGCGCGGCCTTCGCCATCCAGCAGGTAAATTTCGGTCCCTGCCTGACGCGGCAGCTCGGCCAGCTGCTGCACCAGGGTGTCAATTTGTACCGCGCCGCGCATGACTCCGACGATCTGGCCGTTGTGCCGCACCGGAATGGCAACGGTACTGACCAGTTTGCCGCTGGCGCGTGAAATGATGGGCTGGGAAAAAACGTTGTTGCCGGCTACTGCAGACTTGAACCAGTCACGATCGGCAACATGGAAATTCCAGGCTTCGCTGCTATCCATTATGCGTGCGCGCCCCTGCTCATAACTGATGCCGGCCAGCCCGCGACCCTCGGTGTTGAGCAGGAAGATGGTGTCATAAAACGGGCTGCTTTCTGCCAGGGTGGCCAGCAGCTGTCCGGAGCTGCGAGCGTTGAGTGCGCGGGTCGGGCCGGTATTGGCCATCAAGCGCATTTCATCCTGGCGCGCGTTGAGCCAGTCGGCGAATGCGCGGGTATGTGAGTCGGTTTGTTGCGCCAGGTTATCCAGGGTGCCATTAATCAGCACCTGGCGCAGTTGATAGCTGGATACTCCGACCAGCACGACAGTCGCAGAGATTAATAATGACAGCAGAATCACTGTCAGTCTGGCTGCAAAACTCAGGCGTTGCCAAAACGGTTTTGTTGTTTGCCTCATGATGGTGTCTTCCGTGCAGGTGATGTTGTTGCTGATGTATCGGCATGGATGCAAGCATTCTGGGCCGTTATTGTGGAAAAAAACAGTTATACCTTGGCTGGTCCTTGAATGCGGGCTTGTCCGGAGCGCCCAGCGTTGGGCATGCCTGACAACAGCGTGATGACCCCAGACTGCCGGAAAGCGGGCCGCTGGCTTGTTGGGTTATGGAAAGAACGTCTGGAGTTGATGATTCCGCCCGGTTCTTGGGTGGGGGTGCGCTACTGCCGGGTTGACCGATAAAATGATGTTGGCTATTTTGACGTTTCTTATCAGGAGGACGACCTCCCCCATTTTGGGTTCATTACCGGGACGACCTGGCTTGATTTATAGTCGGAGTCGTCCATGTCTTGGTTTTATCTTGCGGTTGCAGGTGTCTTTGAGATTGTTTGGGCCTACGCCATGAAGCAGTCTTGCGGTTTTACGCGCCTTGTTCCGTCACTTGTCACCCTTGGTGCAATGGTGGTCAGCTTCTGGTTGCTGTCCGTTGCCATGCGTACTATTCCCTTGGGCACCGCCTACACCATCTGGACCGGTATTGGTGCCGTCGGGGCTTTTCTGGTGGGTGTCCTGTTCCTGTCCGAGCCGCTTGGTACGCTGCGTGTTACGGCGGCGGTGCTGATTGTGTCAGGTTTGGTTCTGATGAAAATTGCCAGTACCTAGGATAGCGTTAAAGCCCCTGTAAATCTGCCGCGGTCAGCGCTAGAATATGCGCTTTGTTTGTGCCCTCCCAGGAGTCAATGCATGTCCGATGTAAAAAAGGTGGTTCTGGCCTATTCCGGTGGTCTGGATACCTCAGTCATCCTCAAATGGCTGCAAGATGAATACCAGTGCGAAATCGTTACCTTCACCGCTGACCTGGGTCAGGGCGAAGAAGTAGAACCGGCTCGCGCCAAGGCCGAGGCCATGGGTGTAAAAGAAATCTACATCGACGACCTGCGTGAAGAGTTTGTGCGCGACTTCGTATTTCCCATGTTCCGCGCCAACACCATCTATGAAGGCGAGTACCTGCTGGGTACTTCCATCGCCCGTCCGCTGATCGCCAAGCGCCTGATTGAAATTGCTAACGAAACCGGTGCCGATGCTATTTCTCACGGTGCCACCGGCAAGGGTAACGACCAAGTACGTTTCGAGCTGGGTGCTTACGCGCTTAAGCCCGGCGTAAAAGTGATTGCGCCTTGGCGTGAGTGGGATCTGATGTCGCGCGAAAAGCTGCTGGCTTACGCCGAAAAGCACGGTATCCAGATCGACCGTCATGGCAAAAAATCACCTTACTCCATGGATGCCAACCTGCTGCACATCTCGTATGAAGGTGGCGTGCTGGAAGATACCTGGGCCGAGCACGAAGAAGATATGTGGCGCTGGAGTGTTTCTCCGGAAAACGCCCCCGACACCCCGACTTATCTGGAACTGACCTATCGCAAAGGCGACATCGTCGCCATCGACGGCCAGGACATGAGCCCAGCACAGGTACTGGCCTATCTGAACAAGGTTGGCGGCGATAACGGCATTGGCCGCATCGACATCGTCGAAAACCGCTACGTGGGCATGAAGGCCCGTGGCTGCTACGAAACCCCCGGCGGCACCATCATGCTTAAGGCACACCGCGCCATTGAGTCCATCACCTTGGACCGCGAAGTGGCGCACCTAAAAGACGAGCTGATGCCCAAGTACGCCTCCATGATTTACAACGGCTACTGGTGGAGCCCCGAGCGTCACATGCTGCAGCAGATGATTGATGCCTCCCAGGCCTGCGTGAACGGCGTAGTGCGCCTGAAGCTGTACAAGGGCAACATCATGGTGGTGGGTCGCAAGTCCGACGACACCCTGTTTGACACTGCGGTGGCAACCTTTGAAGACGATGCCGGTGCCTATGATCACCGCGACGCCGACGGCTTTATCAAGCTCAACGCTTTGCGCCTGCGCATTGCTGCTAGCAAGGGCCGTTCGTTGCTGTAAGAGGTTGGGTGTAACGACCAGCCTAAGTAAAAACCCCGTCTTGCAGGACGGGGTTTTTGCGTAGAGGGCAGAGGTTTGCGCTAAGGAATTTGAGTATGAAGACGTATCGTTTACTTTTTGTGGCCGTGCTGCTGCTGGTGGCAGCTTATCTGTTGTTCCCGTCGGCGCGGTCAAAAATGCCGAGCTCGCCAGCCAAGCCAGCTGCTAACACGGTGTATTACAAATGGCAGGACGATAAGGGCGTGTGGAACCTATCCGATCAGCCACCACAGGGCATCGAAGCGCAGCAGGGCGTTGTCAATCCTAATACCAACATTATCCAGAGCCCGCCTGCTGTGGCACCGGCTGAGCCAAAAGCTGCGGCACAGACCGAAGTGACCCTGCCGGGGCTGCACTATGTAGAGCGGGCGGGTCGAGTGTTGGAGGATGCCCGCGAGGCCCGTGATGCGCTCAATGGGCGTCAGCAACAGCTGGATGCGTTGTCAGCTGAGCATTAAGAGGTTACTTGTGTACCAGGGTGCGACTTTGCTGGCGGCGACGCCAGTTGCGCGCCACCCACCAGCGCCAGTAGAGCAGGGTGGCAAAGTAGCCGGCACCGGACAGAACAATGCCAGCAAACAGTGAGCCGGCATACAGCGGTTGCCAGTGGGTGGTGGTGATCTCCATAAGCCATTGCAAAGATAATTTGTCTGGCATCTGTACGGCAGGCGTGCCCAGCAGCCAAGCCCCTAATTTGTAGTTGGCGTAAAAAATCGGCGGCATGGTAATTGGGTTGGTGAGCCAGACCAAGCCAACGGATAGCGGCAGATTAGCGCGCAGGACGATAGCTGTCAGTGCAGCGGCCAGCATCTGCATGGGCATGGGAATCATGGCCCAGAACAGGCCGATACCGACGGCGCGGGCAATGGAGTGCCGGTTGAGTTGCCACAGGTTGCTGTTGTGCAGCAGGCTACCCAGAAAACGTAGCGATTTATTGCGCTTGATGCTGTCTGGATCAGGCATGTAACGTTTGAAAAGCTCGCGCGGCATTGCGGTACTCGGCTGGATAAATTGGGGCATTATGCATGTTGCCGCTGCGGGAATCTGTGGCAACATGTAACGAAATTTTTTCAGGCAGCTGGCGGTCGTGTGCTTTACAGGCAGGCTATGGCTGGCGTCTGGCTACAGGGAGGTAGCGTATGGGTATTTATGCGCTGATGTTTGCGCTGGGTGCACTGGCGTTGCGTTTTATGCCGGTGGTGCCTGCACTCTGGGTTCAGGGTGTGCTGGCAATAGCCGTCTGCATGCTGTTGTTTACGGGTCGGCGGCATGCGCCGCTGCTGGCGGTGGCCATGCTAGGCTTGTGCTGGTCGGCTTGGCAAGCGCAAAACATGCTCGACCAACGTCTAGCCCCCGAGCTCGATGGCCGGGTTATCTGGCTGCAGGGGCGCGTTACCGGTTTGCCGCAATGGCAAACGGATGGAGCAGGGCAGCGCCACGTCCGTTTCGAGTTAGAAGATGCCGTGTCGCGGCGCGGGCTGTTGCCACCGCGCATACGGGTATCCTGGCGCAATCCGCCTGTAATTCAGTCCGGCGAGCATTGGCGGCTGGCAGTCTTTCTCAGGCAGCCCGACGGGCTGCTCAATCCCCATGGTTTTGATTACGTGCAGTGGCTTACTGCGCGTCGAATTGGCGCGACCGGTTCGGTCAAGGCGGGCGAAAAGCTGGAGGACGGCACGGGGTTTGCCGCTTGGCGCGAGCAGGTACGCAGTCAACTGTTGCAGGCCATGGCTGGGCACCCAGCATCAGGGGGCGTGCTGGCGCTGACGGTGGGTGATGGCTCGTCGGTTTCTCGGCAGCAATGGCAGACCCTGCAGGACTCAGGCACGGTGCATCTGTTTGTGATTTCTGGACAGCATGTGAGTCTGGTCGCCGGTTTGGCCTATGGGCTGGTGGTGCTGTTGGTGCGTGTGGGTGGCTGGCCGCAAGCGTTGCCTTGGTTGCCGGCGGCCTGTGCGCTGGCGCTGGGTAGTGCCTATGCGTACGGTCTGGTGTCCGGTTTGGGCGTGCCGGTGCAGCGGGCGTTGATTATGGTGACAGTGGTATTGGTGTGGCGGCTGCGCTATCGCAGTTTGGCCAGCTGGACGCCCTGGCTGCTGGCGTTGGCGCTGGTGATTTTGCTGGACCCGTTGGTGATGTTGCAGCCGGGTTTCTGGTTGTCCTTTGCGGCGGTAGCGGTACTGGCGCTGGTGTTTACGGGCCGGATTGGCCGTTGGCGTGGATGGCAGATTTTGCTAAGGGCGCAATGGGCGGTAGCGATTGGTTTAATGCCCCTGCTGCTGGCGACAGGTTTGCCGGTCAGCTGGGTAGGGCCGCTGGCCAATGCGCTGGCAGTGCCTTTTGTGAGTTTCTGGGTGTTGCCGCTGGTGCTGCTGGGGCTGTTGTTATTGCCTTGGCCGGTGCTGTCGTCGCCGCTGTTAAGGCTGGCGGGCGATTCGTTGCAAGGAATGTGGCACCTGCTGGATAGCTTGGTGCAGGGCTGGCCGGCCTGGCAAGCAGCGTTGCCTGCTGTTTGGATACTGCTGTTGGCGGCGGTGGCGGCGGGTTTGCTGTTGTTGCCGACCGTGTTGCGACCGTGGTGGTTGCCGCTGCTGTTGCTGGCTCCCTTACTGTGGCCGCCGCCCCGTGCGGGCGTGCCGGTTGGCCAAGCACGTGTTTGGCTGCTGGATGTGGGACAGGGGCAGGCGATTGTGGTGCAGACTGCCGCCCATGCGCTGGCCTATGACGCGGGGCCGGCCATGGGCGGCATGGATGTCGGCGAAAGCCAGGTGGTGCCGTTTTTAAGGGGCGAGGGTATACAGCATCTGGACCGGCTGATTCTGTCGCATGCCGATGCCGACCATGCCGGCGGGGCGGGCGCTATTATGGCAGCGGTGGGTGTGGGGCAAGTGATTAGTGGTGAGCCATTGCGCCACGGCCACTGGCAGGCACAGCCCTGCAGTGAACAGGCGTGGCAGTGGGACGACGTGCGCTTCCGGCAATGGCAATGGCGTGCGGCCGGCAATGGCAATGCGGCGTCCTGTGTGCTGTTGATCGAGGCAGCGGGCGAGCGGTTTTTGGTTACGGGTGATCTGGATGTCGCCGGTGAGCGGGCCTTGCTGCAGGCCTGGCCGCAGCTGCGTGTTGACTGGCTGGTGGCGGGGCATCATGGCAGTCGCACATCAACGGCGCAGTTTTGGTTGCAGCAGCTGCGCCCGCATAGTGTGTTGATTTCCCGTGGCCGCTACAACAGCTACGGTCACCCGCATCCGCTGGTGCTGACGCGTTTGGCCCACAATGGCATTCGCCTGTACGACACAGCGCATGACAAGGCGCTGCGTATTGATCTGGGCGCGCGGCAGCCGTTGTGGACGATGGGGCAAAAGCCGGCTTTTTGGCGTTGAAATGCGACATAATTCTGCTTGGCAGGTAGGGGCCTTGTGGTAGAGTTGCGCTTATTTTTTGAAAAGGAAGGCTGTTGTGTGGGAATTGATTAAATCCGGTGGCTGGATTATGGCACCGATTATTGCCTGTTCGATTATTGCGCTGGCCATTGTGGCTGAACGCTTGTGGACACTACGCGCCGTGCGTATTAGTCCGCCGCACCTGCTGGGCCAAGCGTGGCGTTGGGTGCAAGCCCGCGAGCTGGACGCTGCCAAGCTGCGTGAGCTGCGCGAAGGTTCGCCGTTGGGGCAAATTCTGGCTGCTGGCTTGTCCAATTCGCGCCATGGCCGCGACATTATGAAAGAAAGCATCCAGGAAACCGGCAGCAAGGTGGTGACCGAGCTGGAACGCTTCCTGACCCCGCTGGGCACCATTGCCGCGATTGCCCCACTGTTGGGCCTGCTGGGCACGGTGCTGGGCATGATCGAAATTTTTAGCGCGTTTATGGGCTCGGGCATGGCCAATGCGCCGCAGCTGGCGGGCGGTATTGCCAAGGCGTTGATTACCACGGCTGCCGGTTTGATCGTAGCCATTCCGGCGTTGTTCTTTCACCGTTTTTTGCAGCGTCGTGTTGATGAGTTGGTGGTCGGCATGGAGCAAGAAGCCATCAAACTGGTCGAGGCGGTGCAGGGCGACCGCACGGTTGAACTGAACGAGGGCAAGGCGTGAAATTTCCCCGCAAGCCGCGCGAGCCGGTCGATATCAACCTGGCTCCGCTGATTGACGTGGTGTTCATCCTGCTGCTGTTTTTTGTGGTGACCACCACCTTTACCCGTGAAACCCAGTTGCGTGTTGATCTGCCGGAGGCCGTTACCGGCACGCCGCCGGAAGAGCGCTATAGCCAGCCACTGGAAATTCTGGTGGGCCAAGATGGCCGCTATGCGGTCAATGGCCAGCCACTGGCCAGCAATGATCTGAATGCCATTATGGGGGCGCTGATCGAGGCTTCGGCGGGGCAGAAAGACATGCCGGTTACCCTCAGTGCCGACGGTAAAGCGCCGCACCAAGCGGTGGTAACTGCTATGGATGCCGCCTCCAAACTGGGCTTTGTCCAGTTGCGTATCACCACCATTGAGGCACAGGCCGCACCGTGACTTTGGCTGAACGCCTGCAACAAGCCTGGTATGAAGGTCATGCCGGGCTTGTTGCGTTATGGCCGCTGGAGAGGCTCTATCGCGCGGTGGTACAACGCAAGCGCCGCCGCTTTCTGGCGGGTGCGCTGGACAGTTACCGCGCACCGGTACCGGTGATAGTGGTGGGTAATATTACCGTTGGCGGTACCGGCAAAACGCCCTTGATTTTATGGCTGATTGAGCATTGCCGCGCCCGTGGCTTGAGCGTAGGCGTGGTGAGTCGCGGCTATGGCGGCCAGCCGCCGCACTGGCCTTGGCGGGTGCAGGCGGGTGATGACGCTGCGATGGTGGGTGATGAACCGGCGTTGCTGGTACGCCGCACCGGGGTGCCGCTGGTGGTTGACCCGCAGCGTCCGCGTGCCATCCAGCTGTTGCTGGAGCAGGAAAAGCTTGACCTGATCCTCTGTGATGACGGTTTGCAGCACTACCGTATGCAGCGTGATTTAGAGCTAGTGCTGGTGGATGCCGCGCGCGGACTGGGCAATGGCCGCTGTTTGCCCGCCGGCCCGTTGCGCGAGCCTGCTGAGCGCTTACACAGCGTAGATGCGGTACTGGTTAATGGCGCGCGCGACGATAGCCAGCAGGGGTATGCGATGTTTTTGCAGCCGCTGGAACTGGTGCAGGTGGCCAGCGGCCATCGGGCACCCTTAACCCACTTTGCGCCGAATCAAGCCATGTATGCCATGGCCGGCATCGGCAACCCGCAGCGTTTTTTCAATACGCTGAGCGAGCTGGGCTGGCAGCCGCAGGGCCATGCCTTTGCCGACCATGCCGAGTTTACGGCAGATGATTTGCCGCCCGATGATGGCCTGCCGTTGCTGATGACCGAGAAAGATGCGGTAAAATGCCGCCCATTTGCGCCGGCGCATGCCTGGTACCTTAAAGTGGCGGCGCAGCCGTCACCGGCTTTTGTAACCTGGCTGGATGCGCGCCTGACGCACTTATTGGCCGCCTATAAAACGACACAGAATGAGGTGCACAATGCTTGATCCCAAACTGCTGGATATTCTGGCCTGTCCGCTGTGCAAGAGCGCAGTGCAGTACGACACAGAAAAAAATGAGCTGCTGTGTAAGGCCGATGGTCTGGCTTTTCCGGTGC
This sequence comes from Thiopseudomonas sp., assembly GCA_018384595.1. Taxonomy (GTDB): domain Bacteria; phylum Pseudomonadota; class Gammaproteobacteria; order Pseudomonadales; family Pseudomonadaceae; genus Thiopseudomonas. Next base: position 11,754 of record JAHAYO010000019.1, on the reverse strand, counting down.
GTGACGGCATTCCGGTGATGCTGGAAAGCCAAGCGCGCAGCCTGACCACCGACGAACGTCTGGACAAATAATGATGCAGCAGCCTTTTTATGTGGTGATTCCTGCGCGCTATGCCTCCAGCCGTTTCCCCGGCAAGCCACTGCAGGATATTGCCGGTGCGCCCATGATCCAGCGGGTCTGGCAGCAGGCACAAAAAAGTGAGGCTGAGCACTTGGTGATTGCCACCGATGATCAGCGTATTTTTGATGCTTGCCAGGCGTTTGGCGCACAGGTGGTGATGACCCGTGACGATCATGAGTCGGGTACCGATCGTTTGGCCGAAGTGGCCAGCATCATGGGCTGGGCCGACGATGCCATTGTGGTCAATGTGCAGGGCGACGAGCCATTGATTCCGCCGGCGGTAATCAATCAGGTGGCGACCAATCTAGCCGCCCATCCAGAAGCCGCCATGGCCACGCTGGCTGAGCCCATTACCGATATGGCCAGCCTGATGAACAATAACGTGGTCAAGGTGATCAGCGATCAGAATGGCCTGGCGCTGACTTTTAGCCGCGCTCCGTTGCCTTGGGCGCGGGATGCCTTTGTGGCGCAGCCGGATGAGCTGCCGGATGGCGTACCTTTTCGCCGCCATATCGGTATCTATGCCTACCGTGCCGGCTTTTTGCAGCGCTTTGTCGAGTGGGGGCCGTGCTGGCTGGAGCAGGCCGAGTGCTTAGAGCAGCTGCGTGCGCTATGGCATGGTGAGCACATTCATGTCGCCGATGCTCTGGAAACGCCACCGGCTGGCGTCGATACGCCCGAAGATCTGGAGCGGGTGCGGGCACTGTTTGCCGGTTAGCGGCTGGTCGCACGCCGGCTCAGGGGAGCGCTTTGCGCACAGCGGGTGCGGGTGCACTTGCGCAAACGCTGCCCCATCACCCTGCAAATTTTGGAGAAGTCATTGAAGGTTCTGTTTGTTTGTCTTGGCAATATCTGCCGTTCGCCCACTGCCGAAGGCGTGTTTCGCCACGCTGTTAAACAGGCTGGGCTGGATAAAAAAATCACCATAGATTCCGCTGGTACCGCCGATTGGCATACCGGCAAAGCGCCAGACCCACGCACCATCAAGGCGGCAGCCAAGCGCGGCTATGATTTGAGTATGCTCAAAGCCCGCCAGGCCGTCAGCGAAGATTTCCATAAATTTGATCTGATTTTGGCGATGGATGAAAGCAACCTGGCCAACCTTAAGACGATTCAGCCGGTTGATGGCAAAGCCGAGCTGGCGCTGTATTTACCGCGCTGCGGGCAAGCGGCCCGTGAAGTCCCTGATCCTTATTATGGCGGTGCCGACGGTTTCGAGCAGGTGCTGGACATGCTGGAGCAGGCGAGCGATGTGTTATTGCACGAAATCAGGAGCACGCTGTGAGTTTTCAACCGCAGGAGCAGGTTGACCTGCGTCCGTTTAACACCTTGGGCATCAGCGCCCACGCTCGTTACTTTACCTGTGTGCGCATTCAGCCGCAGTTGCAGGCCGCGTTGCGCTGGGCCATGGAAAATGACCAGCCTTGGCTGTTGCTGGGTGGCGGCAGCAATCTGGTGCTGGCCGGTGACGTGCCCGGGCTGGTTATTCGACTGGAAATGTCCGGCAAGCGGGTGGTGCATGAAGATGATGAGCATGTCTGGGTGCGCGCGCAGGCTGGCGAAAACTGGCACGAACTGGTGCGCTGGACGTTGGAGCAGGGCTGGTCTGGGCTGGAAAACCTGAGTTTAATTCCCGGCACGGCCGGTGCGGCACCGGTGCAGAATATCGGCGCGTATGGCGTAGAACTGAAAGACGTGTTGGAGCAGGTGTTGGTGCTGGATGCGCTGGATTTTGGCCTGAAACAGCTGTCAGTGGACGATTGTCAGTTTGGCTACCGTGACAGCCTGTTCAAGCGTGAAGCCGGACGGCGGGTAATTTTGAGTGTGGACCTGCGGCTACGCAAACAGGCGTGCTTACAGCTGGAATACGGCCCGATTGCTACCGAACTGGAGCGGCGGGGTATTCAGGAGCCGACAGCGCTGGATGTCAGCGATGCCGTGATTGCCATTCGCCAGTCGAAATTGCCCGACCCAGCCGAGCTGGCCAATGCTGGCAGTTTTTTCAAAAATCCGGTCATCAGTGCAGAGCAAGCTGCCGAGCTGAAACAGCAATTTCCCGACATGGTGCAGTATCCGCTGGCGGCGGGTCAGGTCAAGCTGGCCGCAGGTTGGTTGATCGAGCAAGCCGGTTGGAAGGGCAGGGCGGTGGCGGATGCTGCCGTGCATGAGCGTCAGGCGCTGGTACTGGTCAACAAAGGAGCTGCTACTGGGGCGCACGTGTTGGCGCTGGCGGCGCAGATTCAGGCGGATATTGCACAGCGTTTTGGCGTGCGGCTGGATATTGAGCCGGTCATTGTTGGCGCGCAGTAGCGTGGCCAGTCTGCAGAAGGGTTGAAGGCGTGGCGCAGGTTTTAGCTGCGCCAGTGCTGGCGATAGTGCAGTAACACAGGGCTGTATGCTCAGGCTTAGCGATCAGCACGATGACGACGCAGGGTTAAACAGCCACACTGAATTGCCTATTGCGGCTGGATACGAATCAGGGCACCCAGATCGCCATAGTCGATATAGGTCAGCTCGTTGAAGGGTACGATCGCGCTTTGCCGCATGCGTTCGCTGCTGTCCAGATTGCCGTCGGCTTTGAAACGGTTGATCCAGAAATCCAGCTGGACGCGGTTGCTGCCTTCCTGTTGCAGGGTCAGTACACCTTCTACCGGATGGTGGCCGAAGATGTTGTCACCGCTACTCAGGGCCGTGCGTGTTGTGCCGCTGCGGCTGTCTTGCTGCCAGACACGATGCAACAAAATGCTATAACCGTTGGCGGGAACCAGCCGAGATATCGGTGCTTCCAGCAGGCTGCTGCGCAGTTGGCTGGGCTGTAGGTGTTGGCTGTTGTCGGCCCAAGTGTCTGGTGCCAGCTGACTGGCGGAGTGGGCCTGCATGTCGCCCTGACGGAACAGAATCAGTTCGATATGTTGGCTATCGGCGGCCCAGAGTGGCAGGGCGGTGGTCAGCAGTAAAACAAGAGCACAAAAACGGTTACGCATGGTGGGACTTCCAAGGGTTAACTGGCCAGCTGGTCCAAAAGGGCGTCAAGCATAGCAAAACGCTGACTGCTTGTATCCATGGGCACATTGAAACGAAACACGGTAGCGCCTTCAAATTTGTAGCGCTGTGGCTGGCTCTGGATTAGCTTGATCAGCTGCATCGGGTCTACCGGTGTATGGCTGCCAAACTCCAACCGGCCACCGCTGCTGCCGGCATCAATTTTGAGGATGCCGAGGCGGTCGGCCTTGAGTTTGAGCGCGGCTTGAGCAAACAGGTTTTTGGTTGGCTCGGGCAGCAGGCCAAAGCGGTCAATCATTTCTGCCCGCAGGTCGTGCAGGGCGTCTTCATTGGCTACCGAGGCGATGCGTTTGTACAGCATCAGGCGGCTGTGTACATCCGGCAGATAATCTTCGGGAATCAGCGCCGGAATCCGCAGGCTGACCTGCGCGCCATTGTCCAGTGGCTGCTCCAGGTCCGGCTGCTTGCCGTCCTTGATCGCCTGCACCGCCCGCTCCAGCATCTCCATATACAGGCTAAAACCGACCGACTGGATCTGGCCGCTCTGGCCGTCGCCGAGTAGCTCGCCAGCACCACGGATTTCCAGGTCGTGGGTGGCCAGCACAAAGCCGGCACCCAGATCTTGCGCATTGCTGATGGCTTCCAGGCGTTTTTCCGCGTCGGCGGTGAGCTTTTTGCCGCTGGGCACCAGCAGGTAGGCATAGGCCTGATGGTGGCTGCGCCCAACCCGGCCACGCAACTGGTGCAATTGAGCCAGACCGAACTTATCGGCACGGTCAATCAGAATGGTGTTGGCGCTGGGTACGTCGATGCCGGTTTCAATAATGGTACTGGCCACCAGAACGTTGGTGCGCTTGTGGTAGAAATCGGCCATTACCTGTTCCAGCTCACGTTCGCGCATCTGGCCGTGGCCGACGCCAATACGGGCTTCGGGCACCAGTTTGGCCAGCTCTTCGGCGCATTTGTCGATGGTTTTTACATCATTGTGCAGGTAATACACCTGGCCGCCGCGCAGCAGTTCGCGCAGCAGGGCTTCCTTGACGATGCTGTCCTGACGCGGCATGACAAAGGTGCGTACCGACAGGCGACGCGCCGGTGGCGTGGCAATAATGGACAGATCGCGCAGGTTGGAGAAAGCCATGTTCAATGTGCGCGGAATCGGCGTGGCGGTCAGGGTCAGGATGTCGACTTCGCTGCGCAGTGCTTTCAGGCGCTCTTTCTGGCGCACGCCAAAGCGGTGTTCTTCGTCGATGATGACCAGCCCCAGGTTGTCGAACTTGACGTCATCCTGCAGCAGTTTGTGGGTGCCGATGACGATATCCAGTTTGCCTTGTTTAAGCTGTTCCAGCGCGGCTTTGGTTTCCTTGGCGCTGCTGAAGCGGCTCATGACCTCAACCTTGACCGGCCAGTCGGCAAAACGGTCGCGGAAACTGTTGTAGTGCTGCTGGGCCAGCAAGGTGGTGGGTACCAGCACCGCCACCTGTTTGCCGCTGTGTACGGCAATAAAGGCCGCACGCATGGCGACTTCGGTTTTGCCAAAGCCAACATCGCCGCAGATCAGCCGGTCCATCGGCGTGCCGGCCAGCATGTCACGGCGCACCGCATCAATGGCCAGTTGCTGGTCGGGGGTTTCTTCGTAGGGGAAGGCGGCGCTGAAGGTGGCATAGTCAGCGCCCGGATCGCCAAAGGCATGACCTTTGCGCGCAGCGCGACGGGCGTAGATGTCGAGCAGCTCGGCGGCCACATCGCGCACCTGTTCGGCGGCCTTGCGCTTGGCTTTGCTCCACTGTTCCGAGCCTAGGCGGTGCAGCGGGACACTGTCGTCATCGCTGCCACTGTAGCGGGCAATCAGGTGCAGGTGGGCGACCGGTACATAGAGTTTGGCGTTGTCGGCGTATTCCAGTTGTAAAAACTCGGTGGCCTGACCTTCGATTTCCAGTGTGACCAGCCCGCGATAACGGCCCACGCCATGCTCGATATGCACCACGGGCGCACCTTCACGCAGCTCGGTCAGGTTGCGCACCACCATTTCGCTGCTGTGTTCGGTTGCCTTGTCGCGCCGCTGGCGCTGGCTGATGCGCTGGCCGAGCAGGGCGCTTTCCGGGATGACTGCCAGCTGTTCCAGCAGCAGGCCGTTGCTCAGCGGCGCAACGCAGATACAGAGTGCGGCATCGCTGGTGAGAAATGTGGCCCAGCTGTCTACTTGCACGGGTTTTAGCTCAATGCGCTGCAGCAGTTCCAGCAGGATTTCGCGACGACCGGCGGTTTCGGCGGCAAACAGAATGCGACCTTTGAAATGGCTGACAAATGTTTGCAAAGCGGCCAGCGGTTGGCTGGCATGGGCATTTAGGTTCAGATCGGGCAGCGGCTGGATCGGCAGGCTGCTACGACCGACGCCAGTTGCGGCGGCTTCCTGCTCCAGTACGATGCGCGGGTGCTGTTTGATACGGGCAAAAAAGTCTTCCACCGGTAAAAACAGCTCGGCCGGCGGCAGCAAGGGTCGTTCGATGTCGCCACACAGATCGTCATAGCGGCTGCGCACGTCCTGCCAAAAGCTGTCGGCAGCTTGCTCGATTCCGGGCAGGGTAAACAGCAGGCAGTCGGCTGGCAGGTAGTCAAATAAGGTGTGGGTCTGGGCAAAAAACAAGGGCAGGTAGACTTCGATACCGCTGGCGAGAATGCCGTTGCTGACATCCTGCAAAATTGGGCAGCGGCGAAAATCGGTGTCAAACCGCTCACGGAAGCGATTGCGAAATTCCTTGCGGCTCTCGCTATCAAAGGGAAACTCGCGTGCCGGCAGCAGGCGGATACTATCAACCTTGTCGATGGAACGCTGGGTTTCTGGGTCAAAGGTGCGCAGGGTTTCGATTTCGTTATCGAACAGATCAATACGGTAAGGCTGCTCGCTGCCCATAGGGTAAAGGTCGAGCAGTGAGCCGCGCACGGCAAATTCGCCGTGTTCATACACAGTATCTACGCAGTGGTAGCCGGCGCTGTGCAGTTGCTGGCGCATACTGTCTATGTCCAGTGACTGGCCGCTGTCCAGCATCAGGCTGCCACCGAGTAAAAACTCTTTCGGGGCCAGACGCTGCAGTGCGGTGCTGACGGGGACAATTAGCACGCCCTGTTGCATCTGTGGCAGCTGATACAGCGCGGCAATGCGCTGGGAGATGATGTCTTGGTGCGGCGAAAACAGGTCGTAGGGCAGGATTTCCCAGTCTGGAAACAGCACCACCGGCAGGTCAGGGGCAAAAAAATGCAGCTCGTCCCGCAACAGCGCCGCATTTTGGCTGCTGTCGGTCAGTAGCACGTTAAGCTGCTGCCGGCTCTGAGCAGCCAGCGCCAGTAGCAAGCCGCGAGCTGCACCGTGCAGGCAGTGCCAGTGTTGCTTGCCGGTGGACTGGGGAAACGTAGGAAGGGCGGGGAGAGACACGAGCTTGACCTTGGCATCGATAAAAACAGGTGCAGGATTGTAGCAGCAAAGACGGGGCTTGCCGCATGCATGCGTTATGTCGATAATGTAGCTCCTTTTTAAACTCACTACAGGTAGTACACGTGACTGATAAGACAGAGCAGTGCCTGCACGACTGGATCGAAAGCGAAACCCTGGCCGAGTCCATGATTCCGCTGGTTGGTCAGCTGTATCGCAATAATAATGTGATCACTTCCATTTATGGTCGCGGACTGATCAACCGTTCTGCGATTGCCATTCTTAAAGCACACCGTTCCGCCCGTCACCGCGTGGGCAACGATGGCTTGTCCGTCCGGGATACCTTCCCAGTTGTTGAAGCCATGACCAAGCTGGATCTGGGTGCCGCTTCGGTGGACCTAGGCAAGCTGGCGATTAAGTTCAAGGCTGAAGGCAATGGCCGCAGCATGGACGAATTCGTCAAAGCTGAGCTGGCAGATGTAGTGGGCAAGCGCAGCGACAACAAGCGTCAGGGTACTGACGTAGTGCTGTACGGCTTTGGCCGCATTGGCCGCCTGCTGGCTCGTATTTTGGTTGATCGCGTCGGTGCCGGTGATGGCCTACGCCTGCGTGCCGTTGTGGTGCGCAAGGGTGCCGAAAACGACCTGTTGAAGCGTGCCAGTCTGCTGCGCCGCGACTCAGTGCACGGCTCCTTCAAGGGCACCATTGTGGTCGACGAAGAAAACAATGCGCTGAACATCAACGGCAACTTGGTGCGCTTCATTTATTCCAGCGACCCTGCCAGCGTTGACTACACCCAGTACGGCATCAAGGATGCGCTGGTGGTAGACAACACCGGTATGTGGCGTGACGTGGATGGCCTGAGCAAACACCTGCAGTGCCCAGGCGTTGCCCGCGTCGTGTTGACCGCGCCTGGCAAGGGTGCGATGAAGAACATTGTTCACGGCATCAACCACAAAGACATCACCGCTGACGACAAAATCATTTCTGCGGCGTCCTGTACCACCAACGCCATTGTGCCCGTGCTGAAAGCCATGAACGACAAGTTCGGCATCATCAACGGTCACGTGGAAACCGTGCACTCTTACACCAACGACCAGAACCTGATCGACAACTTCCACAAAGGTAGTCGTCGTGGTCGCAGTGCTGCACTGAACATGGTTATCACCGAAACCGGTGCCGCCACCGCCGCCGAAAAAGCCCTGCCGTTCCTGAAAGGCAAGCTGACCGGCAATGCTATTCGTGTGCCAACGCCCAACGTATCCATGGCTATCCTGAGCCTGAGCTTGGAAAACGCCACCGACCGTGATGAGGTCAACGAGTACCTGCGTCAGATCGCCATGCATTCTGACCTGCAAAAGCAGATCGACTATGTGGCCTCGCAAGAAGTGGTATCCACTGACTTTGTCGGCTCACGTCATGCTGGCGTGGTTGACTCGAAAGCCACCATCTGCACGGGTGATCGCGTCATTCTTTACGTCTGGTACGACAACGAGTTTGGCTATAGCCATCAGGTGGTTCGCGTGATGGAAGAAATTGCTGGCGTACATCCGCCGGTCTTCCCGCGCTAACAGGATTGTTGAACACATTTGTGTTGCACGGAAAGCGTTAGCTGTCAAGGGAGCCTTTCGGCTCCCTTTTTTATAATCTTGATTTTTCCGCACCTTACAGAGGTTTTTGACCATAAAGTTTCCCTTTTGAGTGGCAGCTTAGGGGGGAGGTCTTTATAATAACGCGGATAAATCCAGGGGTCCCCTGATGCTTGCTGTATGTGGCGTTGCGTTATGTACAAGAAGAATCAGGATGACGAAAAATCAATTAACAACGTGGTTAGGCTACCTATGATCAGAATAAAACGTGGGCTCGATTTGCCCATGGTGGGTGCGCCAGAGCGTCAAATTGACGCAGGCCGCCCAGTGCGTAGCGTTGCAGTCATAGGCTTCGACTATAACGGGATGAAGCCGACGATGCAGGTGCAGGAAGGTGATCGCGTCAAACTGGGGCAGGTCTTGTTTGAAGACAAGAAAACGCCTGGTGTGTTTTACACCGCTCCCGGTGCTGGCGTGGTCAAGGCAGTGAACAGGGGCGAGCGCCGTGTGTTCCAGTCCATTGAAATCGAACTGGAAGGTGACGAACAGGAAACCTTCGCCCAGTATCCCGCCAGTGCTTTGGCAACCCTGACCGATGAGCAGGTGCGTGAAAACCTGCAGAAATCGGGCTTGTGGACTGCACTGCGCACCCGTCCTTACTCAAAAGTGCCAGCGGTGGACTCCACACCACGCTCCATTTTTGTCACCGCCATCGACACCCATCCGCTGGCTGCTGATCCGGCGTTGGTCATTGCCGAACATGCCGAAGCCTTCAAGCAGGGCCTGCAGGTACTGGGTCGTCTGGCCAAGGTGTTTCTATGTAAGGCCGAAGGCGTCAGCCTGCCGGGCGAAGATGTCGCCAATGTGCAGACCGAATCCTTTGCTGGCCCACACCCTGCCGGTCTGGCGGGCACCCATATTCATTTCCTTGACCCGGTTAGCGAAACCCGCACTGTATGGCAGCTGGGTTATCAGGACGTGATTGCCATCGGCAAGCTATTCACTACCGGTCAATTGTGGGTTGAGCGTGTTGTGTCCTTGGCGGGTCCTGTGGTTAGCAAGCCACGACTGGTCAAAACCCGTCTGGGTGCCAACTTGGCCGACCTGACCGCAGGCGAGCTGCAAGCGGGTGAAAACCGCTTGATCTCTGGTTCTGTTTTTGGCGGTCGTACTGCCCGTGGCAGCTGCAACTTCTTGGGTCGCTACCATGTGCAGGTCAGCTGCTTGGCCGAAGGCCGCGAGCGCGAGCTGTTCCACTACCTGCGTGCCGGTGTCAACAAGCACTCGGTAATGAATATTTTCGTTTCCAAGCTGAGCGGCGGCAAGCAGTTCAGCTTCACCACCAGCAGCAACGGCAGTGCTCGCGCTATGGTACCGGTGGGTAACTACGAAACCATCATGCCGCTGGATATCCTGCCTACCCAATTGCTGCGCTACCTGATCGTTGGTGACACCGAAATGGCGCAGAAAATGGGCTGTCTTGAACTGGACGAAGAAGATCTTGCGCTGTGCAGCTACGTCTGTGCCGGCAAGTACGAGTATGGCCCCATTCTGCGGGACAACTTGACGCGCATCGAGCTGGAGGGTTAATCCGTGGGTATTCGTACACTTCTGGACAAGATCGAACATAACTTCGAAAAAGGCGGCAAGTACGAAAAGTGGTACGCCCTCTATGAGGCCGTAGATACCTTCTTGTACAAGCCGGCTGATGTCACCAAAACCACCGCTCATGTGCGCGACGGCATCGATCTCAAGCGCATGATGATTACTGTGTGGCTCTGTGCCTTTCCGGCCATGTTCTTCGGTATGTGGAACATCGGCTTTCAGGCCAACCAAGTGTTTGCTGCCAACCCTGAGCTGTTGCAGGCGCAGGAAGGCTGGCGCATTGCGCTGACCGGCGCGTTGGCGGGCTTCAACCCTGCCAGTATCTGGGACAACATCATTCAGGGAGCCACTTGGTTCCTGCCCATCTATCTGGTGACCTTTATCGCCGGTGGATTCTGGGAAGTGCTGTTTGCCTCCATCCGCAAGCATGAAGTCAACGAAGGCTTCTTCGTTAGCTCCATCCTGTTTGCCCTGATCGTTCCGCCCAGCATTCCGCTGTGGCAGGTGGCGCTGGGCATCAGCTTCGGCGTGGTCATCGGCAAGGAAGTGTTTGGCGGTACCGGCAAGAACTTCCTCAACCCAGCGTTGGTGGGCCGTGCGTTCCTGTTCTTTGCTTACCCTGCCGACATCTCGGGTGATGCAGTTTGGACTGCCGTGGACGGCTTTGCCGGTGCAACTGCACTGAGCGTTGCGTCTGCGCAGGGTATGACAGTGCTGAGCGAAGGCTTGAGCTGGACGGATGCTTTCCTGGGCTTTATGCCCGGTTCCATCGGTGAAACCAGCACCTTGGCGATCTTCATCGGTGGTGGCGTGCTGCTGCTGACTCGCATTGCTTCCTGGCGCATTGTCGCGGGTGTAATGCTGGGCATGATCGTGCTGAGCACCCTGTTTAACATGATTGGCTCAGAAAGCAATGCTATGTTTGCCATGCCTTGGTACTGGCATATGGTGATTGGCGGCTTTGCCTTCGGCATGCTGTTCATGGCCACTGACCCTGTGTCGGCATCCATGACCAACACCGGCAAGTGGATTTTCGGTGCCCTGATCGGTGTGATGGTGGTACTGATCCGTGTGGTCAACCCTGCCTTCCCTGAAGGCATGATGCTGGCCATCCTGTTTGCCAACCTGTGCGCACCCCTGATTGACCACTTTGTAGTTCAGGCCAACATCAAGCGGAGGCTCGCTCGCAATGTCCAGTAAAAAAGATACAACAGCAGGTACGCTGACAGTTGCCCTGGTGGTCTGTCTGGTGTGCTCGGTATTTGTTGCCGGTGCCGCGGTTGCCCTGCGTCCGACCCAAGCTGCCAACAGCTTGCTCGACAAGCAGCGCAGCATTCTGTCCATCGCCGGTTTGGGCGATGACAGCCTCAGCGGTGACCAAGTGCGTGCCATGTTTGGCGACCGCATCAAGGCACGCGTGGTTGATCTGGAAGCAGGTAAGTATTCGGAAGATTACGACCATGACGCTTCCATGAAGTTTGACCATGCGGCTTCTGCCAAAGACCCTGCTATTTCAGTCAAGCTCGACGGCAAGGATGACATCGCGTCCATCAAGCGCCGTGAAAATTTGGCCACTGTCTATGTGGTTGAAGAAAACGGCCAGCTGGAAACCTTGATCATTCCGGTGCGCGGCTACGGTTTGTGGTCCACTCTGCATGGCTTTATTGCCGTCAAAGACGACCTGAACACGGTAACCGGCTTTGGTTTCTATGAGCATGCCGAGACCCCGGGTCTGGGTGGCGAAGTGGACAACCCGAAGTGGAAAGCACTGTGGCCTGGCAAAGAAGTATTCGATGCCAATGGCAAGCCCGTTCTGCATGTGATCAAGGGTAACGTTGACCGCTCCAGCCCTGCGGCTAAACACCAGATCGACGGCATTGCCGGCGCTACACTGACCAGCAATGGTGTCAACCATCTACTTGACTTCTGGCTGGGCGAGAACGGCTTTGGTCCGTTCATCAAACGCCTGCGCAAAGGGGAGGCATAACTCATGGCTGAGCCAACCAT
>JAHAYO010000014.1 GCA_018384595.1 Thiopseudomonas sp. | reverse complement strand
GTCACTGCACACGCACAAAAAAGCCGGCTATCACACAGCCGGCTTTTTCAGATCAGGTGGTATTAAACCTGCTTGAACACATCATCTACAGATTCCAGCGGGTAGTTAGCCGGGTACGGCAGAGTGGCCACACCGCTGTCAATCGCCGCACGGGCGACCGCATCGGACACCAAGGTGATCAAGCGTGAGTCGATAGGCTTGGGCAGAATGTAGCTGCGGCCAAACTCCAGTTTCTCCAGACCGTAAGCAGCACAGACTTCAGGCGGGCACGGCTGTTTGGCCAATTCGCGAATGGCATGCACGGCGGCAATTTTCATTTCTTCATTGATGCGGGTTGCCCGCACATCCAGCGCGCCACGGAAAATAAACGGGAAGCACAGCACGTTGTTGACCTGATTCGGATAGTCCGAACGGCCAGTGGCCATGATCACGTCGGGGCGCGTGGCGTGTGCCAGCTCGGGACGAATCTCGGGGTCTGGGTTAGAAGAGGCAAATACGATGGGCTTATCCGCCATGCGCTTGAGGTTGTCTGCGCTCAGCAAGTTGGGACCAGACAGACCGACAAACACGTCCGCGCCTTCCATCGCCTGCTCCAAGGTGTGGAGGTCGGTTTCGTGCGCAAACGCCGCCTTGTACTGGTTGAGATCGTCACGACCGCTGTGGATCACGCCTTTGCGGTCCACCATAAAGATGTTTTCGAGCTTGGCACCGAGGCTGATCAGCAGCTTCATGCAGGCCGTGGCAGCAGCACCGGCACCCAAGCAGACGATGCGTGCTTCTTCCAGCTTTTTGCCGGCAATATCCAGCGCATTGAGCATGCCGGCTGCGGTCACAATGGCAGTACCGTGCTGATCGTCGTGAAAGACCGGAATATCGCACTGTTCAACCAGCGCCCGCTCAATCTCGAAACACTCGGGCGCTTTGATGTCTTCCAAGTTAATGCCACCAAAGGTGATGGAGATGCGGCGCACGGTATCAATAAAGGCTTGCGGGCTTTCGGAGTCCACCTCGATATCAAACACGTCCACACCGGCAAAACGCTTGAACAATACAGCCTTGCCTTCCATCACCGGCTTGGACGCCAGCGGGCCGGTATCACCCAGTCCCAGCACTGCAGTCCCGTCAGAGATGACCGCTACCAGATTGCCCTTATTGGTATATTTGTACGCCAGCTCCGGCTCACGGGCAATTTCACGCACCGGCTCGGCCACGCCTGGGCTATAGGCCAGCGCCAGATCGCGGGCGCTGGAGGTCGGCTTGGTCAGCTCAACACTGATTTTACCGGGCCGAGGCGACAAGTGGTATTCAAGGGCTGCAGCTTTAAGGTCTGACATGATTGTTTTCCGCTAGAGTTTGAATGAGGGAAATGGCTGCTGTGGTGACAGTCCTTCCTTATATTTTTTAGGGTGTTGAGCATACGCAAGTAGCCGGTTTTCGACAAGTGCAACCCTTTGTCGCGCCAGAATTGCAGGCACAAAAAAAGCGCCATGCTGGCGCTTTTTTTGTGTTCCAGCTTACTTGCTGGCAAAACCACCGAAACGCTGCTTAAAGCGGTCGATGCGGCCGCCAACGTCCAGCACCTTCTGCTTGCCGGTGTAGAACGGGTGGCACTCGGAGCACACATCAATGCTGATGTCTTGCGCCAGGGTAGAACGGGTCTTGATGACATTGCCACAGCTGCAGGTAGCATTGATGTCAGCGTAATTTGGGTGAATATCAGCTTTCATGACGTATCCTCAGGTATGAAATCGTGCCGCCATCCAACCCTTTGTTGAATACCGCACGCGACAAGGGCGCAAATCATACCAGAGCAGCATACACATGCAAGGAAATAATCTGCTTTTGTGGTTAAATGGCGAGTCTGTGCCGGTCTGTTTTCCGGCTGTTCATCGTTTCAGGAGAGTACCGTGACCCATACTGCCCAACGCCTGTTTCCCGCTACCCGTCTACGTCGCAACCGCTGTGACGATTTTTCCCGCCGCTTGGTGCGCGAAAACCGCCTGAGCGTGGACGACCTGATCCTGCCTGTGTTTGTACTGGACGGCGAAAACCAGCGCGAGAGCATACCTTCCATGCCCGGCGTTGAGCGTCTGTCCATTGACCTGCTGCTGCAAGAAGCCGAGCGCTGGGTCGCACTCGGCATTCCGGCGCTGGCATTATTTCCAGTCACCCCGCCTGAGCATAAGTCGCTGGATGCCGCCGCCGCTTGGGACCCGAACGGCATCGCCCAGCGTGCGGTACGCGCCCTGCGCCAGCGCTTTCCCGAGCTAGGAGTGATCACCGATGTGGCGCTGGACCCCTTCACCACCCATGGTCAGGACGGCATCATCGACGACAACGGCTATGTATTGAACGATATCACCGTGGATGCACTGGTACGTCAAGCCCTGTCGCATGCCGAAGCCGGTGCCCAGATTGTTGCCCCTTCAGACATGATGGACGGCCGCATTCAGGCCATCCGTGAAGCACTAGAGAACGCTGGGCACAGCAATGTGCGCATCATGGCCTACTCAGCCAAATACGCCAGCGCCTACTACGGCCCCTTCCGTGACGCCGTCGGCTCGGCCGGCAACCTAGGCAAGGGCAACAAATTCACCTATCAGATGGACCCGGCCAACGGTAACGAAGCCCTGCACGAAGTCGCCACCGACCTTAGCGAAGGCGCAGACATGGTCATGGTCAAACCCGGCATGCCCTATCTGGATATCGTCTGGCGCGTCAAGGAAGCCTTTGGCGCTCCCACCTTTGCCTACCAGGTCAGCGGTGAATACGCCATGCACATGGCTGCCATCCAAAACGGCTGGCTCAGCGAGGCAGTGATTCTGGAATCGCTGACCGGCTTCAAGCGTGCGGGTGCCGACGGCATTCTCACCTACTTCGCTGTGCGAGCCGCCGAGTTATTGCAACAGCCGCAATAATCTAACGGCAGCGCCGTAGCCGGTTAAACGCTGCAAGCTGACCACATATTCTGTGGCAACAACAAAGGGCAGCTGCGCGCGGGGATAGACCTGCGGCATCTGCCCTTTGCCAATGCAGCACAGACACCCTCACCCACACACGCCCAAGCAGAGTCACCATGCCCGCAGACAGCTCCGCTCCCGCCCCGATCGCCCTGGATGACAGCAGCCTGTACATTCACCGCGAACTTTCCCAGCTGCAATTCAATATTCGTGTGCTAGAGCAGGCGCTGGACGAGGGCACGCCGCTGCTGGAGCGGCTCAAGTTTTTGCTGATTTTTTCCAGCAACATGGACGAGTTTTTCGAGATCCGCGTCGCTGGTCTCAAGCGCCAAATCACCCGCTCTCGGCCACGCATTGACGCCGATGGCATCCAGCCGCAGCAGGCGCTGGAGCGTATTGCCGATATCGCCCACCAGCAGGTTGAGCGCCAGTATCAGATCCTCAACCGCACCCTGCTGCCAGCACTGGCTGATGAAGGCATCCGCTTTGTGCGTCGCCGGCACTGGACGCCCGCCATCCGCGACTGGGTGGCGGCCTTTTTCCATGCCGAAGTGGCACCGGTCGTAACCCCCATCGGCCTCGACTCCGCCCACCCCTTTCCGTTGCTGGCCAACAAAAGCCTAAACTTCATTGTCGAGCTGGAGGGCGTGGATGACTTTGGCCGCGATTTAGGTTTGGCCATCCTGCCTGCCCCGCGCAGCCTGCCACGACTGATTCGCATTCCAGAAGCGATTGGCGGTGAAGGCGTCAACCATGTCTTTTTGTCATCCATGATCCACGCGCACGCCGACGATCTGTTCCACGGCATGAGCGTCAAAGGCTGCTATCAGTTTCGCCTAACCCGCAACGCCGACCTGTCCATGGAGGTAGAAGACGTAGCCGATCTGGCCAGCGCGCTGCGCGGCGAACTGTACGCAAGGCGCTTTGGTGATGCGGTGCGGCTGGAGGTGGCCGACAACTGCCCACCCCATCTGGTCAACTACCTGTTACAGCAATTCAAGCTGGGCGAGGACGAACTCTACCGCGTACACGGCCCGGTCAACCTAACCCGCCTGTTTGCCATCACCGAACTGACCAGCCACCCACACCTACGTTTTCCACCCTTCACACCGGCCATTCCCAAAGCCCTGCAAAAAACCGAGGATATTTTCCAAACCCTAACGCGCCAGGATGTTCTGCTCTACCACCCCTATGAGTCCTTTACGCCGGTGATCGACTTTTTACGCCATGCCGCGCAAGACCCGCAGGTGCTAGCGATCAAGCAGACGCTGTACCGCTCCGGTGCCGACTCGCAGATTGTTGATGCGCTGGTCGAGGCTGCGCGCAACGGCAAGGAAGTCACGGTGGTTATCGAGCTGCGCGCCCGTTTTGACGAAGAATCCAACCTCGCACTGGCCAGCCGCCTGCAGGCCGCCGGTGCCGTGGTGATTTATGGCATGCTCGGCTTCAAGACCCACGCCAAACTGGCACTGGTGCTGCGCCGCGAGCAGGGCACCCTAGTGCGCTACGCTCACCTGGGCACCGGCAACTACCATGCCGGCAACGCCCTTTTGTACACCGACTACAGCCTGCTGACCGGTAACCCGCTGCTGTGCGAGGATGTCTCCAATCTATTCCATCAACTGGTCGGCATGGGCCGTGCCAAGCCCATGCACCTGCTGCTGCATGCGCCCTTTACCTTGCGTAGCCACCTGTTGGAAATGATCGTGCAAGAAGAAGCCAATGCGCTGTCCGGGCTACCGGCGCACATTGTTATCAAGATCAACGCGCTAACCGACGCCAAGATGATCAAGGCGCTGTTTCGTGCCAGTCAGGCCGGCGTGCGTATTGACTTGATCGTGCGCGGCATGTGCTGCCTGCGCCCGGGTATCGCCGGCGTATCCGACAACATCCATGTGCGCTCCATCATTGGCCGCCAACTGGAGCACAGCCGGGTCTATTATTTTTTGAATGCCGGCGAAGGCAACGAGCGCGTGTTTCTGTCCAGCGCCGACTGGATGGAGCGCAATCTCGACCGACGCATCGAAGCCTGTTTCCCGCTCACCAGCGACAAGCTACTGCGGCGGGTCAAAAAAGAGCTAGGCTACTACCTGCGCGATAACACTCACGCTTGGCTGCTGCAGGCCGATGGCAGCTACCAACTGGCCAGCCCAGCCGATGACGACAAGCTACGTCACGCCCAACAACGGCTGCAGGACAAGCTGGGGCTGGCGCTGGTCGAGGCCTGAGCATTTTGTGGCACGCTGAATAACGGCAATCATTCACGGCCGAAAAACATCACGCTGCTGTAAACCATTGAATGCCTGACAGCAGACAGGACTACGCAGTGCAGTCAGCCCCATAGCAAGCCTTAGCAGCAGGATTATAGGTACTAACCTTGCACGCTTCTCTATCTAGGCTGCGCCACCCAAGTTAGCAACCTGCCCGCACAAAAAAGGGCTTCC
>JAHAYO010000003.1 GCA_018384595.1 Thiopseudomonas sp. | reverse complement strand
TTTCATTACCGCAATCTGGATGTTTCCAGCCTGAAAGAGCTGGCGCAGCGCTGGGCACCTGAGGTGGCTAAAGGCTTTAAGAAAGGTGACGTGCATTTGGCCATGGCTGATATCCGAGAATCCATTGCCGAGCTGCAGTATTACCGTAAGCACCTGATGAATTGTTAAGCCCCAGACCCTGCGCAGGGTGCGCGTCGCAACATGCAGATCAAACAGATCCCGCCTAGCAAGGGCGCTCGATTTTGCCTTTGTTGCAGCCGTGTTTCGCCGCAGATCCGCTCGCGCAGGATACACAGTATATGAGCGGCTTTAGCCGCGACCTTATCTAGGCATCACTAAAACAGCGCGTATAAAAGCGCTTTTTACAGACCATTAAGGGCAAAGGCTCACAGTGCACCATGTTGTTGCAGTGCCCATTCCACATGTTCGCGTACCAGTGCGCTGGGGTGTTGGCGGCGGGCTTGCAGGGCTTCCAACACCGGAATGGTTGCCGGGGCGTTGCCCAGTCCTACCGCCAAATTGCGTAACCAGCCTTCATAGCCGGCGCGGCGGATGGCCGAGCCTTCGGTTTTTTGCAAAAACTCCTCTTCGCCCCACAAAAACAGCTCTGCTAGGCTGGCGTTGTCTAGCCCGTGGCGCGGCATGAAGTCCGGCTCGGCGGTGGCTTTGGCAAAACGGTTCCAGGGACAGACCAGTTGGCAGTCATCGCAGCCGAACACCCGATTGCCCATTAGCGGGCGCAGCTCCAGCGGGATGGAGCCTTTGTATTCAATGGTCAGATAAGAAATGCAGCGCCTGGCGTCCAGCACATGGGGCGCGGGAAAGGCGCGGGTGGGGCAGATGTCGAGGCAGGCGCTGCAGCTGCCGCAGTGATTACGGGCGAGTTCGTTGGTCGCAGGCAGCGGTAGGTCGGTAAGGATTTCACCCAGAAAAAACCAGCTGCCGGCCTTACGATTGAGCACCAGCGTATGTTTGCCCACCCAGCCCAGTCCGGCATTGCGTGCCAGCGCCTTTTCTAGCAGCGGCGCACTGTCGGTAAACACGCGATAGCCGTAGGGGCCTATGGCGTCGGCAATGCGGTCGGCCAGTTTTTGCAGGCGCTTGCGCAGCATCTTGTGGTAATCACGGCCCAGTGCATAACGGGAAATATAGGCGGTTTCCGGATCGGCCAGCCGCCGGGCGGCCTGCGTGTCGCCCGGCATATAGTCCATGCGCAGGCTGATCACGCTGAGGGTGCCGGGCACCAGCTCATCAGGGCGCGCGCGCAGCATGCCGTGCTTGGCCATGTAATCCATGTCGGCATGGTGGCCGGCATCCAGCCAGCGCTGCAGGTACTTTTCTTCGGCAGACAGGTCGGTGCTGCTGATGCCGGCCTGAGAAAAGCCCAGCTCGCTGGCCCAGGCTGCAAGCTGTTGGGGCAGCTGCTCAAGGCGGGTAATTTTTGATGACATGGCAGAGATGGCGTGGGAATGCAGGTATACTGTGCGACCCTGCGCGGCAGGGGAAGACAGACGGACAACCGAGTACGGGAGGGCAGGCGGTGGCTGCCATCGAGTTTTACCTGGCTGACGAGGCCGCTACTCTAGCGCTGGGTGCGCAACTGGGTCAACTGAGCGGCGGGCGCGGTGTCATTTATCTTGAAGGCGATCTGGGCGCGGGCAAAACCACGCTCACCCGCGGCCTGCTGCACAGTCTAGGGCATAAGGGAGCGGTCAAGAGTCCGACCTTCACCTTGGTTGAGCCCTATACGTTGGCCTGCGGTAATGCTTGGCATTTTGACCTCTACCGTCTGGCCGACCCCGAAGAACTTGAGTTTCTCGGCATTCGTGATTACTTCTCCGCCGACGAGCTGTGCATCATTGAATGGCCGCAACAGGGGCAGGGGGTTTTACCGGTGCCGGACCTGCGGATTTTTATGAAGCCCGAACAGGATGGTCGACGAGTTCAGCTAGAACCCTGCACGCCGCGCGGCGCTCAATGGTGCCAAAGTTTGAGCGTATAGATGCGGTTTAGCGGAAATTAAGATTTTTGTGGCCTTGTTCGTCCCTGCAAAGGTTTTCACAGGGATAGACTCATTTTTCAACATTCCCCAGCAGCGAGGTGAACATGCGACTGCGGTACTGGTTGAGCTGTTTGGCAATTTGCTTGCTAGCCCCCTTGCAGACCTATGGGGCAACGCAGATCAAAAACGTGCGTATTTGGCGTGCTCCGGATAATACTCGGCTGGTGTTTGATCTGAGCGGCCCGGCAGAACACAGCGTCTTTAGCCTCAGTGGCCCCGATCGCATCGTGATTGATGTGCGTTCGGCGCAGTTGCAGGCCAATATCCGCGATATCCTGCAAACTCGCTCGCCGATACGCGACGTGCGCACCGGTAAGAAAGACAGCGAATTGCGGATCGTGCTCGATCTGTCGGCGCAGGTGTATCCAAAAAGCTTCAGCTTGCCGCCCAACCAGCAATACGGTCACCGGCTGGTGGTTGATCTGTTTGATAACCCTGTGGATGAAAGCGGCAGCGTAACCCGCGCCCAGCCAACGGGCAAACCGGTGGTTGGTGTGCCGGCTCCGGTGCCTAAAGCGCCGGTCAAAGGTGGGCAGCGTGACGTGATCATTGCCATCGATGCCGGCCACGGCGGCGAGGACCCCGGTGCCATTGGGCCGGGCGGCCTGAAAGAAAAGGTCGTGGTGCTGGCCATCGCCCAAGAGCTGCAACGCCAGATCAATGCGGAAAAAGGCTTCCGTGCCGAGCTGGTACGCACCGGCGACTACTTTATTCCCCTGCGCCGACGCACCGAAATTGCCCGCAAAAAAGGTGCCGACCTATTTGTTTCCATTCATGCCGATGCCGCGCCACGCTCAACCGCCTGGGGCGCGTCGGTGTATGCCTTGTCGGATAAGGGTGCCACCTCTGAAACCGCCCGCTGGCTGGCCGACAGCGAAAACCGCTCTGACCTGATTGGGGGTACCGGCAACGTTAGCCTAGGCGACAAAGACAAGGTGCTGGCCGGTGTGCTGCTGGATTTGTCGATGACGGCTTCGTTGTCTTCCAGTCTGGATGTGGGCCAGAAAGTGCTCAACCACATGGGCAAGGTGACGCGGCTGCATAAATCCAAAGTTGAACAGGCGGCCTTTATGGTGCTCAAGTCACCGGATATTCCGTCGATCTTGGTGGAAACGGGCTTTATCTCCAACCCAGATGAATCGCGCAAGTTGAACACCCGCTCGCACCAGCTGAGCATTGCCCGCTCAATCCAAGCGGGGGTGAAACAGTTTTTCCAGATCAACCCGCCGCCGGGCACTTGGCTGGCAGCCCAGCGTGATGCCGGCAAAACCGTGGTTGGCCCACAGGAACACGTGGTTCGGGCTGGCGAAAGTCTGTCTATCCTGTCTCTTCGTTATCAGGTGTCCATGGCTGAGCTGCGCCAAGCCAACAAACTGAAAAGCGACGTGATCAAGGTGGGGCAGAAAATCCAGATTCCCGCACGCACTTTGGCAGGCCAGTGATGAGCGAGCCGCGCAGCATTCATCTGCTCAGCCCGCGGCTGGCCAACCAGATTGCCGCAGGTGAAGTGGTCGAGCGGCCCGCCTCGGTGGCCAAGGAACTGCTGGAAAACGCCCTGGATGCCGGTGCCACCCGCATCGAGCTGGACGTGGAGGAGGGTGGCGTCAAGCTGCTGCGCATCCGTGACGACGGCCACGGCATCGCACAGGACCAGCTGCCGCTGGCGTTGGCTCGCCACGCCACCAGCAAAATTCACGAGCTGGCCGATCTGGAAGGCGTACAAAGTCTGGGTTTTCGCGGCGAGGCGCTGGCCTCCATCAGCTCGGTGGCCCGTCTGTGCCTGACCTCGCGCACCGCCAGTGCCGGCGAGGCTTGGCAGGTTGAGGCCGAAGGCCGCGACATGCAGCCGAGCGTGCAACCGGCGGCGCACCCGGTGGGTACCACGGTGCAGGTGCGCGACCTGTTCTACAACACCCCGGCGCGGCGCAAATTTTTGCGCACGGAAAAAACCGAATTCGACCACCTGCAAGAAGTGGTGCGGCGCATGGCGCTGGCCCGTTTCGATGTGGCCTTTCACCTGCGCCACAATGGCCGGCAGGTGTTTGCCCTGCACCATGCTGCCGATGACAGCGCCCGTGCCCGCCGCATCGGCCAGCTGCTGGGCGAGGGCTTTCTGGAACAGGCACTGCCCATCGAAGTCGAGCGCAACGGCCTGCGACTGCATGGCTGGGTCGGCTTGCCGACCTTTTCCCGCAGCCAGGCCGACATGCAGTATTTTTACGTCAACGGCCGCATTGTGCGCGACAAACTGGTCGGTCACGCGGTACGTCAGGCGTATCGCGACGTACTCTACGGTGGCCGCCACCCAGCGTTTGTGCTCTACCTTGAGCTGGCCCCGAATCTGGTTGACGTCAACGTCCACCCGACCAAACACGAAGTGCGCTTTCGTGATGGCCGCACGGTACACGACTTTCTCTATTCCACCCTCAACCGCAGTCTGGCCGACGTGCGCCCCGGTGACGAACTGGCGGCCCCGGCGGCCACAGGTTCGCTGGAGCTGCCCCAAACGACCGGTTTGGCCGGCGGCGAATTTGCCGGTCAGTCCGGGCTGGACCTGCGCGACCCGACCCTGACACAAACCGCACCCTTTGCCGGTGGTGCAGGCGCAGGTACGGGCGCGGGGAAAAAAATAAAAAAAATTAAAAGCCCCCCCCCCGCCCGGTTTAACCGGCCGCGAGGACGCACCGCACCCCAAAA
>JAHAYO010000103.1 GCA_018384595.1 Thiopseudomonas sp. | reverse complement strand
AACTGTTTTTTATCATTTTGCCTGTCTGCACCTGCCACGCTACCTACCCGCAACACCTCAGAGCTTCCGACATGCAATCGGAGTGCCCATAACTACTGCACAGCCCCTGCTTGTTCTAACCTAGCCTGCGCTTTCGGCAGCGCACGCCACAGATTAGCTGCACCGGCACCACCGCTTGCTTATCCATGACGTTCCCCCTGTTGCCGGCCATTGTGTTGCAGAGACTGGCTCGGGCAGTGCTTGCACTTTTCCGGTAAACAGCTAACCATTGCACCTCTGTTCACCAAGAGCTCCCTGCATGTTTAAGTTCTTACCTGCCCCTGTGCGCGGCCTGATTTCAGCCCTGCTGCTGACGCTCAATACGCTGTTCTGGTGCTGGCCCCTGTTTATCTTGGCGCTATTAAAACTCCTGCTGCCCTTTACTCCAGTACAACGCGCCCTGCGCTTTGGCATGCATTGGATTGCCGAAAGCTGGATCAGCATCAACACGTTCTGGATGGATCTGGCGCAGGA
Organism: Thiopseudomonas sp.; assembly: GCA_018384595.1. Classification (GTDB taxonomy): domain Bacteria; phylum Pseudomonadota; class Gammaproteobacteria; order Pseudomonadales; family Pseudomonadaceae; genus Thiopseudomonas. The sequence goes on along the minus strand of JAHAYO010000103.1, from coordinate 63,172 downwards.
TATTGAGTGGGATGTGCAAGGGCTCGAGGCACTGGACAAACAGCACTCTTGGCTGGTGACCAGCAACCACCAGAGCTGGGTCGATATTCTGGTGTTGCAATACCAGTTCAACAACCGCCTGCCCTTGCTCAAATTTTTCCTCAAGCAAGAGCTGATCTGGGTACCCATCATGGGGCTGTGCTGGTGGGCGCTGGAGTTTCCGTTTATGCGGCGCTACAGCCGCCACTATCTGGAAAAACACCCCGCAAAGCGCGGGCAGGACTTGGCCACCACCCGCCAAGCGTGCGAACGCTATAAAACCAACCCAGTGGCGGTGTTCAATTTTCTGGAAGGCACCCGCTTCACCCCCGCCAAGCACGCAGAACAGCAATCGCCCTACCGCCACCTACTCAAGCCCAGAGCCGGCGGCATGGCCTATGTGCTCGACGCCATGGGGGAGCAACTACAGGGCATTGCTAATGTCACCCTACACTACCCTGATGGCCGGCCTAGCTTCTGGCAACTGATGTGCGGCCAGATTCATCGCCTCAGTTTGCATATCGAAGTGCTGCCCATTCCCCCGCGCTTTTTGGGCCGCAATTACAGCGATGATGCCGAGTATCGCGCCGACTTCCAAAACTGGATTAACGCCATCTGGCACGCTAAAGACGATCACCTACAGCGCTTGCAGAGCCGCCACCAGCCCAACACGCCCGCTTGACCGCTGGCACCTGCAGCGGCATGCTTGACGGCATTTTCCCACCACCACACGAGATCGCCCATGAAACTGGAAACCCTTGCCATCCACGCCGGCTACAGCTCCGACCCCACCACCAAATCCGCCGCCGTCCCCATTTACCAGACCACGTCCTACACCTTCGACGACACTCAGCACGGTGCCGATTTGTTTGACCTCAAGGTGCCCGGCAACATCTACACCCGCATCATGAACCCGACCAACGATGTACTGGAACAGCGCATTGCCGCACTGGAAGGTGGCGTCGCAGCGCTGGCGGTGGCCTCCGGCATGGCGGCGATTACCATGAGCATCCAGGCCATTGCCGAGGTGGGCGACAACATTGTTTCCGTATCCAAGCTGTATGGCGGCACCTACAACCTGTTTGCCCACACCCTGCCGCGCCAAGGCATCGAAGTGCGTTTTGCCGAGCACGACGACATTGCCGCGCTAGAAGCGCTGATTGATGACAAAACCAAGGCGGTATTCTGCGAAAGCATTGGCAACCCGTCCTGTGCGCTGGTGGATATTGAAGCGCTGGCCGCAGCGGCTCACCGTCATGGTGTACCGCTGATTGTTGACAACACCGTGCCGTCACCTGCGCTGTGCCGCCCCATTGAACACGGGGCCGACATCGTGGTGCATGCTCTAACCAAATACATCGGCGGTCACGGCACCACCATCGCCGGCGCTATTGTTGACTCCGGCACCTTCCCTTGGGCCGACAATAAAGCGCGTTTCCCGCTGCTCAACACCCCAGATGTGTCCTACCACGGCGTGGTCTACACCGAAGCCTTTGGCCCAGCAGCCTTTATTGGTCGCTGCCGCGTGGTGCCGCTGCGCAATATGGGCGCGGCGCTGTCGCCATTTAACGCCTTCCAGATCATGCAGGGCATGGAAACCCTGTCGTTGCGCATGGAGCGTCACTGCGAAAACGCACAAAAAGTGGCCGAATACCTCAAGGCACACCCTGCGGTGTCATGGGTCAATTACGCCGGCCTGCCGGATCACCCCGAACACGCGCTGGCGCAAAAATACTACGGCGGCACGCCATCGGCGATTCTCAGCTTCGGCATCAAGGGCGGCCAAGAAGCCGGCGCACGCTTTATTGATGCGCTGCAAATGATTTACCGCTTGGTCAACATCGGCGATGCCAAATCGCTGGCCTGTCACCCCGCCAGCACCACCCACCGCCAGTTGTCGGAGGAAGAAGCCGCCAAAGCCGGTGTATCGCCGGACTTGGTGCGCCTGTCGGTAGGCATTGAGCATATCGACGACATTCTGGCCGATCTGTCCCAAGCGCTGGATAAAGCCCTGCACGCCTGATGCCTGCGGCCCAGCCTGTGCTGGGCCGTTTTGTAACGTAAGGAAACCCTATGCAACACATCATGGTGGCGCACGACCTCAGCCCACAGGCAGACACCGCCCTGCAACGGGCGGTACAGCTGGCGCATCAGCACCGCGCCCGCTTAACCCTGCTGCATGTTCAGGAAGCGCAGCTACCCCAGACCGAGCTAGAACACAACCGCACAACAGCCCAGCAGCAGCTGCATGAACAGCTGGCACGGCTACAGGCAGTGGCCGAGCTGGTAGTCATTCCCGGTAAGCCGGCACACACGCTGGTGGCCCAGCAAAAAGCCCGCAGTGTGGACCTGTTGGTCATGGGCGACCACCACCAAGCCTCACCGCTTCACTTTTCTGGCACCACACTGGAACGGGTGCTGCAACACAGCACCGCTGCCGTTTTGTTGGCCGTGCTCCCGCAGGCACAGCCCTACCGGCAAGCGCTGGTGCCGCTGGATTTCTCCCGCTGTGCCTGCAATGCCCTGCACCGCACCCGCGCGCTGCTGGCCAACGACGCCCGTATCCACGCTGTGCATGTGCTAGAAAAAGCACAAATTCACGGCTGCAGTGATGATGAGCAAGAATGGCAAGCGCAGTTGTTTGATCAGCTCATTGCCGATGAATGCGCGCAGATGCCGGCACAGGGCGCGCCTATCAGCCATGCCCTACTGCAGGGCGAATTGCACGACTGCTTGGCCGCCAGCATTGAGCAGCTGCAACCGCAGTTACTGGCGCTGGGCAAGCATGGGCGCGGTGAAATGGCCGACGCGCTGCTGGGCAGTCTGGCCCGCCACTTTGTCGAAAACCCGCCCTGCGACCTGCTGCTGACCCGCTAACTCAGCGGCGCAGCGGCACCGCTTGTTTTCAGTTGCCCTACCGACAGACTATTGCGCTTTTTGCAGGCACGGTTATCCTAGTCAAACTTTTTTTACGAGGCGCCTCCCTCTCTTGGACAGCACGACACCGATTCACCGTTTTTCACTGGACGGCTTTGAAGCCGCCCGTTTTGCCACGATGTGCGGACAGTACGACGAGCATCTGCGCCAAATCGAACGCCATATGCAGGTCGAGATCCGCAACCGCGGTGAGCAGTTTGAGCTGCTGGGCGAAGACGCCAACACCCGCCGGGCAGAACACTTTCTGCGCAACCTCTATCGCGAAGCCAAGCAACGCGACCTCGGCCCCGACGACGTGCACCTGTTACTACAGGAAGCCGCCATGCAACAGCCCGACCACACCCCCTCCAGCAGCGAAAGCGCCGGTAACGGCGTGGTGTTGCGCACCCGCAAAAAAGCCATACGTCCCCGTGGCGGCAACCAGCAGGGCTATGTGCGCTCTATCCAGCAGCACGACATCAACTTTGGCGTGGGCCCAGCCGGCACCGGCAAGACCTATCTGGCCGTAGCCTGTGCCGTAGACGCGCTGGAGCGCGGCAGCATCGAACGCATTTTACTGGTACGCCCCGCCGTAGAAGCCGGTGAAAAGCTCGGCTTTCTGCCCGGCGACCTGAGCCAAAAAATCGACCCCTACCTGCGCCCACTGTATGACGCCCTGTATGAAATGCTCGGCAACGAGCACGTCAACCGCCTAATCGAGCGCCAGATTATCGAAGTGGCGCCACTGGCCTATATGCGCGGGCGCACGTTGAGCAACAGCTTTATCATTTTGGATGAAAGCCAAAACACCACCAAAGCACAGATGAAGATGTTCCTTACCCGCATCGGCTTTGGTTCCACCGCCGTCATCACCGGCGACATCACCCAAATCGACCTGCCACGCGGCACTCAGTCCGGCCTCAAGCACGTGCTACACGTACTGCGCGACGTGCAGGGGCTGGGCTTTACCTTCTTTGACTCGCGTGACGTGGTGCGCCACCCGCTGGTGCAGCTCATCGTGGAAGCCTACGACGCCTTTGAAGAGCAAGAGCAACTGGAGGTCGCTCATGAGGCTTGAACTGGATCTGCAACTGGCCAGCGCAGCCAGCAACCTGCCCACACAGCAGGATTTTGAGCGCTGGTGCCATGCGGCGCTGGCTCAGCGCGACAGCGATAGCGAACTGACGCTCCGTATTGTCGATGAGGACGAAGGCCGCCAACTCAATCTGGACTGGCGCGGCAAGGACTACGCCACCAACGTACTGTCATTTGAGGCCGATATTCCGCCCGGCCTGCTCGACATCCCGCTGCTGGGTGATCTGGTGATCTGCGCACCTGTTGTTGAGCGCGAGGCCAACGAGCAGGGCAAAAACCTGCAGGCCCACTGGGCCCATCTGGTCATCCACGGCTGCCTACACCTGCAGGGCTACGACCACCTTGAAGACGACGAAGCCGAGGCCATGGAAGCCCTAGAGCGCCAGCTACTGGCCCAACTGGGCTACCCCGACCCCTATGCTGAACACTGACCACACGGAACACCACCACCCATGAGCGAAGATCATTCAAGTAGCGGGCACAAGTCCTGGCTGGACAAGCTCGCACAAGCCTTCAACCAGGAACCCAAAACCCGCAAAGAGCTCTTTGCCCTATTGCGCGAAGCCAACCGCAACAACCTGCTGGATGATGATGCGCTGGGCATTGTCGAAGGCGCGATGGAAATTGACGAACTCAAGGTGCGCGACATCATGATCCCGCGCTCACAGATGATCTGCATCCAAGCCGACCAGACGCCAGAAGCCTTCCTGCCCGCCATTATGGAAGCGGCCCATTCGCGCTATCCGGTGATCGGCGAAAACAGCGACGAAGTGCTGGGCATCCTGCTTGCCAAGGACCTGTTGCCTCTGATCCTGGACCGTCCCCCCGATTTCAGCCTACGCCAGCTACTACGCCCCTGCATTTTCGTGCCCGAGTCCAAGCGTCTCAATGTGCTGCTCAAAGAGTTTCGCGCCAATCACAACCACATGGCCATCGTGATTGACGAATACGGCGGCGTTGACGGCTTGGTCACCATCGAGGATGTACTGGAGCAAATCGTCGGCGATATCGAGGACGAGCACGACATTGACGATGACAACTTCATCCGCCGCCTGCCAACCGGAGACTTTCTGGTCAAGGCGCTAACACCGGTCGAGGACTTCAACGCGTTTTTCAAAAGCGGTTTTTCCGAAGACGACTACGACACCATTGGCGGCGTGGTGATGAGCGCCTTCGGTCACCTGCCCAAACGCAACGAAACCATCGAGCTGGAGCAATGGCGCTTTCGCGTGGTCAACAGCGACAGCCGCCGCCTGCATTTGCTCAGGGTCAGCCAGACCCGCTGATCACCTGAGGCAGCCTGGTCATGCTGGGCTGCCTCCCATACTGCAAAGGAAACCCGCCTTGCCACAGCTTTTGTCCAAACGCTGGCTGCGCTGCCTGCTGGCCCTGGGCTGCGGCCCGCTGATCACCCTGTCACTGGCACCCTTCAACCTGTGGCTGTTCGCGCCGCTGGCCTGTGCACTGCTCTACTGGCTGCTGCAACAGGACAGCACGCCACGCCAAGGGCTGCTGACCGGCTGGCTATTCGGCTTTGGCCTGTTTGCCTCCGGCACCAGCTGGGTGTACGTCAGCATCCATGATTACGGCTCAGCATCGCCCGTGCTGGCCGGCTTGCTCACCCTGTTGTTTGTGGCTGGGTTGGCACTGTTCCAAGCACTGCACGGCTGGCTGTGGGTGCGCTTTTTACGCGGCCAGCCGCAGCAGCTGCGTGATGCGCTGGCCTTTGCCGCACTCTGGGTTGTAAGTGATGCCTTTCGCGGCTGGTTTTTGACCGGTTTTCCTTGGCTGTACAGCGGCTACAGCCAGCTCGACGGCCCGCTGGCAGCGCTGGCGGCGCTGGGTGGCGTTTGGCTGATCAGCTTTGTGCTAGCGCTGACGGGCGCAGTGCTGGTGCAACTGAGTGGCAGCACGCTGCCCCGCCCGCAGCGTGCTGGGCGTCTGGCACTGCTCATGTTGATTTGGCTAACGGGTTTTAGCCTCAAAGACCAACCCTGGACCCAAGCCACCGGCCAGCCACTGTCGGTGGCGGTCGTTCAGGGCAATATCGAGCAAAACCTAAAATGGGACCCAGAACAGATTGGCGCCCAACTTGACCTATACCGTGAAATGTCCCTCAACGCCCCCGCCGCCGACCTGCTGGTGTGGCCAGAAACCGCGGTGCCGCTGTTTCGCGACACCGCAGAACGCTGGCTGGATTTCATGCATCAGCGCGCACACGAGCGCGGCAGTGCGCTGCTGACCGGCATTCCGGTACGCCACACGCTGGACGACGGCCAAAAGCGCTATTACAACGGCGTCACCGTGCTGGGTGCAGGCTCTGGCGAATACCTAAAACAGAAGCTGGTGCCCTTTGGCGAGTATGTCCCCTTGCAGGACTGGCTACGCGGACTAATCGAGTTTTTCAACCTGCCGATGTCCGACTTTGCCCGCGGCCCGTCCGGCCAGCCACCCCTGCAAGCACAGGGCTATCGGGTGGCACCCTATATTTGTTATGAAGTGGTCTACCCTGAGTTTGCCCGCGAACTGGCTGCCCGCAGCGACATCCTGCTCACCATCAGCAACGACAGCTGGTTTGGCCGCTCCATTGGCCCATTGCAACACCTGCAAATGGCGCAAATGCGTGCGCTGGAAGCCGGTCGCTGGATGATTCGCGGCACCAACAACGGCATCAGCGTTTTGATTGACCCGTTTGGCCGAATTACCGCCGACATTCCGCAATTCGAGCAGGCTGTCCTGCACGGTCAGGTAACGCCGATGCAGGGGCTGACGCCCTATCTGCGCTTCGGCTCCTGGCCACTGGTGATCCTGTGCAGTCTGGTGCTGGCCCTGTCCTTCTACCGCACCCGTGAAGTGCGCGGCGGCAAGACGCCGCGCGCGCAATAACGGGCCTGCTTAGGCCGTTCCGCCCACCGTAATGGCATCCATTTTCAAAGTCGGTTGGCCCACACCCACCGGTACGGTCTGGCCGGCCTTGCCACACATGCCAACACCGCTATCCAGTGCCAGATCATTGCCCACCATCGACACCGCCCGCATGCATTCGGGGCCGTTGCCAATCAGGGTCGCTCCTTTTACCGGCGCAGTGATTTTGCCGTCTTCAATCAGATAAGCCTCGCTGGTGGAAAACACAAACTTGCCGCTGGTGATATCCACCTGACCGCCGCCCAGGCTGGCGCAATACAAACCCTTTTTCACCGAACGGATAATTTCTTCAGGATCCGATTCGCCGGCCAGCATGTAGGTGTTGGTCATGCGCGGCATCGGCAGATGGGCATAAGACTCGCGGCGACCATTACCGGTACTGGCTACGCCCGTTAGGCGGGCGTTGAGTTTGTCCTGCATATAACCGCGCAGAATGCCGTTTTCAATCAGCACCGTGTTTTGCGCCGCCACGCCCTCATCATCCACCGTCAGCGAACCACGCCGACCCGCCAACGTGGCGTCATCGACAATGGTGCACAGCGGCGAAGCCACCTGCTGGCCAATCAGGCCGCTGTAGTTAGAACTGCCCTTGCGGTTGAAATCACCTTCCAGGCCATGACCGACCGCCTCATGCAACAGCACCCCGCTCCAGCCCGGCCCCATCACCACCGGCATGCTGCCAGCCGGCGCAGCAATGGCCTCCAGATTGACCAGCGCTTGGCGCACCGCCTCGCGGGCATAGGCCATGGCACGGTCCTCGTCGAGGAAATAGCGGTAATCGGTACGCCCGCCGCCGCCGTGACTGCCACGCTCGCGGCGCTCGCCCTGCTCCACAATCACGCTGACATTAAAACGCACCATGGGCCGCACATCGGTGGCCAGACTGCCATCCAGCGCTGCCACCAGCACATGCTCCCAAGCACCCACCAACCCCAAACTGACCTGACTGACCCGCGGGTCCAGACTGCGGGTGAAAGCATCCACCCGCTTGAGCAGCGCCACTTTTTCTTCGGAGGTTAATACATGCAGCGGGGTTTCAGCCGCATACAACGCCGGCGGGTTGTGCTGCATCAGCGCCTGCGGCTGCACCTGTGCGCCGCTGCGCACGATGCTGCGCGACGCCTGCACGGCCTGTTGCAGGGCCGACAGATCAATGCTGTTACTGTAGGAAAAACCGGTTTTTTCGCCGGCCATGGCGCGCACACCCACGCCCTGATCCAGATTAAAACTGCCCTGTTTGACAATGCCTTCTTCCAGCGACCAGGACTCGGTCATACGGCGCTGAAAATACAGATCGCCCGCATCAACACCTGGCCCCGCCACCTGTGCCAGCAGCCGCTCCAGATCGGATGATTGCAGCCCATTGGCCGCCAGCAATACCTGCGCCGCGTCTTGTACCTGATGAGTCATTCAAACACTCCTTTCGTGTTAAGTCTTGGCGGGCCCGCGTTTGCATCTCTCTGGCAATGGGGAACCGGTCTGTTCTAGGTTACTGTACTGCCCCAGCCCAATCACACAAGGCATAGCCCATGCAACCTCAATGGCCCGCGCGCCTGCGCGATTATTTTCAGCAGCAGGCCGACACCTTCGGCAACCTGCTGGTGGACAGCTTTCACTTTTTAGCCCTGTTTGTCATCGGTGCCATTACCGCTTGGGCAGCCGTTATCACCGTGGGCAGCCTGCTCAGCGCCGAGCGCATCAGCATTGACGATATTCTATTGCTGTTTATTTACCTGGAGCTTGGCTCCATGGTGGGCATTTACTTCAAGACACGGCAAATGCCGGTGCGTTTTCTGATTTATGTCGCCATGACCGCGCTAACGCGGCTGATGATATCCGACATCTCCCACCACAACGAACCCGGTATCAGCGTGCTCTATGTTTCGGGTGCCATCCTATTGCTGGCCGTGTCGATTTTGATCATTGGCTATTACAACGCCCACTTTTCAGGCCGCGACGAGGCCGAGGCTTTGGATACAGTCACGGCGTGCGCGAAGGCACCGGCAGCGGAAAACTCATGACATTACTGCCGGAGGCCTCGGTGATGCGCGCCACGCCAAGTCGCTCGACTTCATCAATGCGCACAATCGCCTGCATGGGAATGTAACTGCGCACCACGCCTTCAAACTGGGCCTTGAGCTTTTCTTCGCTAGGGTCGATCACCATCTGCGTGCGCTCGCCAAACACGAACTCTTCCACCTCAAGAAATCCCCACAGATCACTCTGGTAAATCGCCTTGGCGTAAATCTCAAATACCTGACCTTGGTTGACAAAAATAACGCGGAAAATTTGTGTATCGTCTTTGCTCATGAACCCATCCGACAACAATAAAAACGGCGCTGATCTTATCACAGCTTTGTGCGGCAAACGTTTTGGCCGTGGGGTATGATCACGCTGACAAAGCTAAGGCTGATGTTTTTTCAAAGGTTGCTTTCTCCGCGCTGGGCTTAAGCAACAACCTGAACGGCGCTGGCATCCTGCGCGCATCGACACTGCGCTGTCTATGAGCACGTTGCCTGCAAAAATGGCACACTACGCGCCACAAACACTACGCCCCTAACCCAAGGCCCCTGCCAACGCCCATGAATAGCCCTAAACGCGCCGATATTGTGTTCGCCACTGCCGTATTTGCGGTGGTGTTTGCGCTGGCCTACCTGATTTATCTAGGTCAGCCGTTCTAAACCGCCGCCGTGCGCCTTGCTGGCAGCTTCGCTGCTAAGCCGGTAAAATTGCCCGTTTCCTGTACCGCGATAGCGTTACTGTCACGCCCTACGCTCAAGAAGTCTGCCGCCATGATGCCCAGTCCTGCTGCCCGCTGGCAGCCCCGCACGTTTACCATGCTCCAACTGACGAGCATTCTGTTGCTGGCCAGCTGGTGCCTGCCAGCGACCAAAACCCTGTGGCATGCGCTGGATGTGCCCGTTTTTCGTCTGCTCAATGGCAGCCTTGGCCACTGGCCAGTCTGGGATTTTGTGTGGGCACTGCTGAGCACCCGCGTAGCCGATGTGCTGGCGGCGGTGCTGATGCTGTGCAGCCTGATCGTCGGCGGTTTGGTGTTTGACCAGCATGGATTGCGCCGTGCGCTGGTGAGTTTTATCGCTCTGCTGGTGTGCACCCTGATTGTGCGCACGCTGTTTACCCGCTTTATTGATGCCGCCGGCCTGCAACATGCCAGCCCATCCGCTTTTCTGGGTGATGGCTTTAGCCTGAGCCAAGCGTTTCCGTGGATGGAACAGTTTATGGAAATCAAGGACCGCTCCAGTCGCAGTTTCCCGGGCGACCATGCTTCTGTTTTGCTACTATGGGCCGCGTTTCTGAGCCTGTTTGCCCGGGGCAAGCGCCTGCTGTTGCTGTGGCTAACCGGTATCGTGCTTCTGTTACCGCGTCTGGTCGCCGGTGCACACTGGCTTAGCGACAATCTGGTCGGCGGCGGCTTTGTCGTCATGCAAACCCTCGCATGGGGGTATTACACTGCCGCTGGCGACTGGATCTACCGCTTCCTTGACCGACTGGCCGAGCCCTGTGTGCGCTTAGCGCGCAAAATCCCGCTGGTTGGCCGGCTGGCCATTTTGCACGAGGCGCAACACTAAATCGCATCACACCCGCCCCAGTGAGGCGCTATGCCTAGATTTTTTAAACACCTGCCACTGGCCTTCTTGGCTTTCTTGCCTCTGTTGGCCGCCAGCTTCTTGCGACATGGCCCGCTGGTTCATTCTGCGGTGTGGATGCCTGTGTCGGCGCTATTGATCAGCTTGCTGATCTTGCTAGTAGCGCTGAATATCCGCCGCCAACGCCATCTGACCCATCTGTTCAAACTGGCCAGCAGTCTTGAAGAGCGCCTGTTGCCGTTTCACACCGCCATGCAACAGGCTCCGCTGTCGATGATCATCACCGACACCCAAGCCAACATTCAGTACGTCAACCCATTCATGGTCAAGCGTTCTGGCTATAGCGAAGGCGAATTGGTGGGTAAAAACGCGCGCATGCTCAGCTCCGGAGAGACAAGCCAGGACACCTACCGACAGATGTGGGAGCAACTGAGCCAACTGCAACCCTGGAACGGTCGTTTTAGCAGCCGTGACAAATCCGGTCGCAGCTATTTGGAGCAAGTCTGGATGGCGCCGGTGTTGGATGAAGGCGGCAACCTGCGCCAGTTTGTGTCCATCAAGCAGGACATCTCTGAGCAACAGCGCACGCTGGAGCACATCCAGATGCAAAACAGCGCGCTGGAACTACTGACCCACAATGCCCCGCTGCCACGCATCCTAGATACCATTTTTGCCAGCAGTACACTCGACCATTCTGGGCTGTATCCAGTGGCTTTTTTAACCAGTACCGACAAACAAAACCTGCATCTAGCCAGCGCCCCAGCCCTGCCGCACGTACTTGAGCAGTCCGCTTTGTCGCTACCGATCGACAGCCATCTGGCGCGCACGCTGACACAATCGCTATCGCGGCCTGGCTTTAACGCCAGTCCCGACCTGCAAAATCCGGTGCACGCCGCCGCCCGTGCCGATGGCATGCATAGCTACTGGTCAGAGCCGGTGCTGGATTCGTCCGGTTTTCTGGCGGGGCTGGTGCTGTATTACCGAACCAGCAAGTCGCTGCCGTCCTCAGACGAGCTGCAACTTATCGGCAATATGACCGACCTCATTCGCCTAGCAGTACAGCGCAGCCAGAATCTGGCCCTGCTGCAATTGGCCGAAACCGTCTACCACAACAGCAACGAAGCGCTGGCGGTCAACGACGCCAACGGTGTGTTTATTACCGTCAACCCTGCCTTTACCCGCATTACCGGCTTTAGCCAGGCCGAAATTATTGGTAAAGACTTTACCCTGCTCCACTCAAACCAGCACGACGCTACCTTCTACGAGCGCATGAATACACGCCTAGAAAAGAAAGGTCGCTGGAAAGGCGAAATCTGGGCGCGGCGTAAAAACGGCGAGCTGTACCCGCAGTTTGTGTCCATCAGCAACACCTATAACGCCGATGGCAGCGTGCGTTTTCGGGTCAGCTTATTTGCCGACATCAGCCAGCAAAAAGCCAACGAAGAGCAAATTTGGCGGCAGGCCAACTTCGACAGTCTCACCGGCATTGCCAACCGCCGTTTTTTCATCAGCCACCTAGAGCACGCCATCCACACCGCAACGCGCCAGCAACAACGGCTGGGCCTGTTGTTCATTGACCTCGACAAATTCAAGCCGATCAATGACCGCTACGGCCACCGCCATGGCGATCATGTGTTGCAGGAAGTGGCGCAGCGCATTCAAAAGCAGCTTCGCGAAGCGGACTTTTGTGCACGTTTGGGAGGGGATGAGTTTGTGGTGCTGCTGGAAGGCAACCCTGATCTGGAGGCCGCCATGCGTATCGCGCAGCGCATCAAGGACAGCGTAGAACAGGTGATTACACTCGATGGCATCGACAGTCATCTGTCTTTGAGCTGCGGTATCAGTTTTTTCCCGCAACACGCCAATACCGCCGAGAAGTTGATTCACGAAGCCGACAACGCCATGTATCAAGCCAAACGCGAAGGCCGCAGCCAAGTGATTGTCAGCGCCGCCCCGAACGACTGACGGGACAGGTGCGATAAACACCTGCCCCGCCCGTTGCTTTAAGCCGTTGCCGAGCGCTTTTTGAGCTCTTCGTCACGCAGTTCGCGACGCAGAATTTTACCTACGTTGGTGGTAGGCAACTCGTCCCGAAACTCAACCTGACGCGCAACCTTGTAGGCGGTCAGGTTTTTGCGCATGTGGGCAATAACCTCGTCTTTGCTTAGGTTCTCGCCTGGGCGTAGCACAATGAATACCTTGATCGCCTCGCCGGATTTTTCATCCGGCACACCAATCGCAGCACACTGCAGTATCTGCGGCAGCGCGGCCAGCACATCCTCAACCTCGTTGGGGAACACATTAAAGCCCGACACCAGGATCATGTCTTTCTTGCGGTCAACCAAGCGGATATAGCCGTCTTCTTGGATGATGCCGATATCGCCGGTGCGCAGCCAACCGCCGGCATCGAGGGTGTCACGGGTAGCGTCCTCGCGTTGCCAGTAGCCCTTCATCACTTGCGGGCCTTTGACGCACAACTCGCCCACTTCGCCCAGCGGCAGCTCGCGACCTTCATCATCAATAATCTTGCACAGGGTAGAAGGCGCCGGAATGCCAATAGTCCCCAGCTGGATATTCTGGATCGGATTCACCGTAGCTATGGGGCTGGTTTCGGTCATCCCGTAGCCTTCACAGATGGGGCAGCCGGTAACTTCGGTCCAGCGTTTGGCGGTGGCAATCTGCAACGCCATGCCGCCGGATACGGTCATTTTGAGACTGGAAAAGTCCAGCTTGCGAAAATCAGCGTTGTTGCACAGAGCGGCAAACAGGGTGTTAAGCCCGACAAAACCGCTAAACGGATAGCGCGACAGGTCCTTGATCATGGATGGCAGGTCACGCGGATTGGTGATCAGCAGGTTGTGGTTGCCGGTCAGCATCATGGCCATGCAGTGAAAGGTAAATGCGTAAATATGGTAGAGCGGCAACGGAGCCACTACGATTTCCTTGCCGTCGTACAGGTTGGAGGCCATGATCGCCCGCGCCTGCAGCATATTGGCGATCAGGTTACGGTGGGTCAACATAGCGCCCTTGGCTACACCTGTGGTACCGCCGGTGTATTGCAGTACAGCTACGTCCCCGCTATTAGCCTCAACCGTATGAGCCGCTTTTTTACTGCCGTCGGCCAGCACCCGCGTCAGCGCATGCGCCTTAGGCAAGTGATAAGCCGGCACCATTTTCTTCACATATTTGACTACGCTGTTAACCAGCAACCGCTTGAGCGGCGGCAGCATGTCGCCCACTTCAGTCATGATGACAGTGGTGATCGCCGTTTTGGGCACCACCTGCTCGACCAGGTGGCCCATATTGGCCAGACTAACCAGCGCCTTGGCACCCGAGTCGTTGAACTGGTGCTCCATCTCGCGCGCGGTGTAGAGCGGGTTGGTATTAACCACCACCAGCCCAGCACGGATAGCGCCGAAAACCACCACGGGATACTGCAGCACGTTGGGCAACTGAATAGCGATGCGGTCGCCCGGCTGCAAGTCAGTGTGGTGCTGCAACCAAGCGGCAAAATCACCGGACAGACGGTAAATATCGGCGTAGGTTAGGGTTTTGCCCATGTTGCTAAACGCCGGCAGCTGGGCAAAGCGCTCACAGGATTCACTCAGTACCGCTTGGATGCTGGGGTACTGATCAGCGTCGATTTCAGCCGGCACAGTGGCCGGGTATTTGTCCTTCCAGAAGTCTTCGTTCATGCGCGGCTCCAAGGCTACAGCAGACAGTCTGCTTGGTTTCGTCCCGTGTCCGGCTGCCTGACAGACCGGCTATGGACGAGGGCAACACCATCCGTGCAGGGATTGTAATTGTTGTTATCCTGCTTGAGTGCAAGCATTCAGGCAAGCGAGGTTAGCAGTTTTAATTTGCATCAACCAGCACCGAGAGCGCAACTTTAGTCATAAACGGCGCGCAAGCAGCATTCAGGTCACCCGACTCATCACGCCACGGCAACAATCAGCCGCTGCCTGTCGCTGATATTACTGGGCGTCAAGCGGACGCCCTGTACAAAGACACGCGCCAGCTCGATCTGGCCAGCGCACTGTGCGACGCCGGCAAACACGGCATTGATGTTAAACTCTACCCCGCTGCGCCACGAGCGCGTTTTGCGCAACCTCATTGCTTGGGTTGGACACCACAGCCCGCCCACACGCCAGTCACCCAGCCCAACGGAGATGTTATGACTGCCACCGCCCAAAGTATCGCCTACGACGACCTGCAGGTCGGCCAAACTGCCAACCAGTCCCATGTGGTCAGTGAAGCCGATATTCAGATGTTTGCCGCCGTCTCCGGCGACAACAACCCCGTACACCTAGACGCCGACTTTGCCGCCGCCAGCCGTTTCAAAGAACGCATTGCCCACGGCATGTTTACCGGCGCGCTGATCAGCGCTGCTATTGCCTGCAAACTGCCCGGCCCAGGCAGCGTCTATCTGGGCCAGCAGTTAAATTTTACCCGCCCGGTCAAACTGGGCGACACGCTGGATGTGCAGCTGGAAGTGTTGGAAAAACTGCCTAAAAACCAAGTGCGCATCCGCACGCGCGTGCTCAATCAGCACAACAAAGCGGTGGTGGACGGTGAAGCCTTGGTGCTGGCACCCGACAGCTCGCAAACCGTCCAGATGCCGCCCCTGCCCCGCTTTACGCGGCAGGATTCCTGAGTTTGCAGCATCCGGCCGCCTCTACTGCCGGATGCCCTGTGGTACGCCATGAACGCCCAAAAACGCTACGAAATTTTTCACCGCTTCCGTGAAGACAATCCCAAACCTCAAACCGAACTTGAATACTCATCCGACTTCGAGTTGCTGATTGCCGTGCTGCTGTCTGCCCAGGCCACCGATGTCGGCGTCAATAAGGCCACCGCCAAGCTGTTTCCGGTGGCGCGCACCCCCGAAGCCATGTACGCACTGGGCGTGGACGGACTGAGCGAATACATCAAGACCATCGGCCTGTATCCGACCAAGGCCAAAAACGCCATCGAGACGTGCCGCCTGCTGATCGAAAAGCATAACAGCCAGGTGCCGCGTACCCGCGAAGAACTGGAAGCCTTGCCAGGCGTGGGCCGCAAAACCGCCAACGTGGTGCTCAATACCGCTTTTGGCCAGATTGCCATGGCGGTCGATACTCATATTTTCCGCGTCAGCAACCGCACCGGCATTGCACCGGGTAAAACGGTCTTGGACGTGGAGAAAAAACTGCTACGACTGGTGCCCAAAGAGTTTTTGCTGGATGCCCACCACTGGCTAATCCTGCACGGGCGCTATGTCTGCCAGGCTCGCAAGCCACGCTGCGGCAGTTGTCGCATTGAGGATTTGTGTGAATACAAGGAAAAAACCGACATCCATTAAACGGCGCAAAACATATTCAGCCAGTCTATAGAAAAAATCTTTTTTACTTTTTTCAAGCACCACACTATAAGACGCCTCAGACACCCCCATGCTACGGAGGCATACCCATGAGTAAAGAAGATCTGGAACTGGATGACGACTTTGTCGCCGAAGAAGATGGCGAAGTGGTGAGCGACGATATCCCCGCAGCCACCACCAAAAACAGCCTGACCAAACGCCGCGTCATCGACAACCTACTGGAAGAACGCCGTCTCAATAAAGAGCTGGCTGACTACGACTTTGATATCGACTAAGGGCAGCAGGCGTCGCCTGTTGCTGCTTTAGCCGCCGGCCTGTTTAGCGTCGTAGCCTTGGCTCTTTAGCCACTGCAGCACTTTGTCCCGCTGGTCGCCCTGAATCTCGATCATTGCGTCCTTGACCGCTCCGCCTACGCCACAGGCTTGCTTGAGCTTTTTCGCCACCTCCCTAAGCCCGTCCGCCGTCAGCGGCAAACCGCTGACCAGCGTCACCACCTTGCCACCGCGCCCCTTACTTTCGCGCCGCACCCGCACCTTGCCATCGCCCAGCACCGCCTGACTATCTGCGCAGCTGCATTGATCCTGTGGCTGGCCGCAGTCAGGACAATAACGCCCACCATCGGTTGAATACACCAGCGCACCCAGTCCAGCCAGCCCTGTTGTTTTTTTCATAACACCTGCCACCCCACCTTCAACATCAAAAAATACCGGCAAGCTAACGCCGGATTCAGATACATTTTACCGGCCTTACCCCTCAAAAGCGCCGTATTGCAGGCATAAAAAAGCTCCTGAAAGCATGCTTCCAGGAGCCTGTCTGCTCGGGGTAACCGTTATTTGCTACGAGTACCACGACCAAAATAACTGATGGCCTGCTGTCCGCTCTGACCGGTAGGAACCTTCTCAATCTTGCCGCCCTGCTTAAGAAACGCCTTGCGCTGCTCTTCAAGCAAATCGCTACGGGTCTGGGCGTGACTGATCTCATTAATGGCTGTAGTGGCCTTACGACTCATGTTCAACTCTCCTCTCTTACCAATGGTCAATTATAGCACAAAACTAGATTTCATACAAAATTGATAACAAAGCACTATAAGAAATCAACCACGGGGATGGTGCTCGGCATGCAATGCCTGCAAGCGCGCCTGCGCCACATGGGTATATATCTGGGTGGTAGAGAGGTCGCTATGACCCAGCAACATCTGCACCACGCGCAAGTCTGCACCATGATTCAGCAAATGGGTAGCAAAAGCGTGACGCAGCGTATGCGGCGACAACGGCTTAATGATGCCGGCGACCTGTGCATGCAACTTGATCCGATACCAGAAGGTCTGGCGGGTCATCTGCTGGCCACGCTGACTGGGAAACACCACATCACTCATCTTGCCGCCCAGCAACAAAGGTCTGCCCTGCGCCAGATAGCGCTCCAGCCAATCCAACGCCTGCTCGCCCATGGGCACCAAGCGCTCTTTACTACCCTTGCCCATCACCCGCACTACCCCTTGGCGCAGACTGACCTCATCCAGTTTCAGACCCACCAGCTCACTGACCCGCAAACCGGTGGCATAAAGCACCTCCAGCATGCAACGATCACGCAGCCCCAGTGGCTCTGTTATATCCGGCGTTTCCAGCAGGCGATCAACATCGGACTCGGTCAGGGTATCCGGCAGATTGCGGCGGGTCTTCGGCATATCCACCAGCGCACTGGGATCTTCGAGTACCTGCCCCTGCTCCAGCGCCTGCTGATAAAAACGCCGCAAGGCCGACAACAAACGCGCACTAGAGCTGGCCTTATACCCCTGTTGCAAACGCCATCCCAGATACTCCAGCAAATCGTCCCGCTTTGCCTGCAACAGCGACTGCCCCCGCGGCTGCAACCAGCCAGCATACTGCAGCAAATCCGTCTGATAGGCCGCCTGGGTGTTGTCCGACAACCCATCCAGCAACCACAGCTGCTCCAAAAAGCGGTCAATCAATTGTGAATCGGCTTGCATCAGTTTTGGCCTCCTGCGTTGTGATGCTCATTGTAAACATCAGGCCGAACCCAGCAAGCAGCCCACTGGATTCCGCGACTCCGCTTCACTGCGCGCGGAATGACAAGGAAATATGCATACCGCCCTATCCGTTGCTGCTCTATTTGCCCTATCAGACATACCAACAACAGCAATACTACCCAGCTCTGAGCAAAACACCCCAAGCCTAGCACTCACAGCAACAGCATCGTTGGTGTTGGCAAAGCTGGGTTGGTGCCCTTGGCCCACTCACTCGCAGCGACAGCAGCCCGGCAAAGCCGGGCCACTCCCCCACAGCAGCACGGTGTAGCAGCAGACGGGGCAAGGCCGAAGCAACGCATCAGCACCCGTGACGAAGCTTGCTTCGGCGCGAGTGCGTAGCGCTGCGTAGCGCCTCGCCCCGACTGCTACACCAGACCAAAACCAACCCCACTAAAACAAAAAAGCAGCCCGCAGGCTGCTTTTTGAATACCGCTCTTAGTTGAGCTTCTCTTTAATACGAGCCGCTTTACCAGACAGGTTGCGCAGGTAGTACAACTTAGCCTTACGCACATCACCGCGACGCTTAACGGTAATGCTGTCAACCAGCGGGCTGTAGGTCTGGAATGTACGCTCAACACCCACACCGCTGGAGATTTTGCGCACAGTGAACGCACTGTTCAGGCCACGGCTACGAATGCCAATCACGACACCTTCGTAAGCCTGCAGACGCTGACGGTCGCCTTCTTTCACCTTTACTTGCACGATTACAGTGTCACCAGGCGCGAACGCTGGGACTTCTTTGTTCATTTGTTCAGCTTCAAGTTGCTGAATAATTTTGTTAGTCATCTATATGCTCCGTAAGACAAACCTCAGGGTTTGCCATCGATACCTAAATCGTTCCGCTGGGCAAAATATTCATCCAGCAGCCTCTGTTCTTCTCCAGAAAGCGAGCGGCCATCCAGAAGATCAGCGCGACGCTCTGCAGTTCGGCCCAAAGCCTGCTGCAATCGCCAGCGCCGGATATGTTCATGGTTACCGCCAAGCAGCACCTGTGGAACATCTTTACCCGCATACGTAACCGGTCGCGTGTAGTGCGGGCAATCGAGTAAACCGTCAGTGAAAGAATCTTCCACCGCCGACTCTGCATGGTTCAAAGCACCAGGCAGCAACCGTATCACGGCATCCATCAGCACCATGGCCGGCAGTTCACCACCGGAAAGCACATAGTCGCCAACGGACCATTCTTCATCCACGTGCGTCTCGATAAACCGCTCGTCGATGCCTTCGTAACGTCCGGCAATCAGGATTAACCTGTCTGCCGTTGCCATTTCACTCACCGCAGCCTGCTTGAGCACCCGCCCTTGCGGGGACAGGTAGATCACCCGAGTGTCTTCACCCAGTGCCTGCTTGGCAGCTGCCAGAGCAGCTTCCAGCGGTTCGATCTTCATCACCATGCCGGGGCCGCCGCCGAAGGGTCGGTCATCCACCGTATGATGGCGGTCATGCGTAAAGCTGCGCGGGTTCCAGCATTCAATGCTGACCAGCCCCTGCTGTACGGCACGACGGGTTATGCCGTGCTCACTGATGGCAGTGAACATTTCAGGAAATAGGGTAATGACTCCAAGACGTAACATGTCGGAATCAGAAATCCGCATCCCATTCAACGCTCATACGCCCCTGTACCAGATCAATCTGCACAACGCAGTCGTCGGTATAGGGCAGCAGGCGTTCACGCGCGTCTAGGCTACCGGCACAAGGCCGTACCACCAAAACGTCGTTGGCTCCCGTTTCGAGCAGATGGTTCACCTTGCCCAGCAGTTGCTGTTGCTGGTTGACCACCTCAAGACCTATCAGCTGATGCCAGTAATAATCGCCCTCTTCCAGCGATGGCAATTCACTGCGTGGCACACAGATTTCATAGCCGGTCCAGGTTCGCGCAACTTCGCGATCATCCAGACCTTCAATATGTGCCACCAGCCCCTTGCCTTGGGAACGGGCGCTGGTCAGCTTAACCTGCTTCATGACTTTTCCGTCGCGGCGTAAATACCACAGCGGATAATCAAATAGGTTTTCCATCGGATCAGTAAAGGAATGGATCTTTACGTCTCCGCGCACACCATGCACAGCACCGATTTTACCCATTACGATCAAATCGTCCGTGCTCATGTACGTTTACCTCTTCGCCTAAACTTAAGCAGTCTGGGCAGCTGCTTCTTTCAGCAACTGGGCTACGCGCTCGGAGGGTTGTGCACCCTGACCCAGCCAGTAGTTGGCGCGCTCTTGGTTTACAGACAGACGAACTTCTGCACCACGGGCAACGGGGTTGAAAAAGCCGATACGCTCGACAAAACGGCCATCACGAGCATTGCGGCTGTTGGCCACAGTCAGGTGATAGAAAGGGCGTTTTTTAGAGCCACCACGTGCAAGACGGATAGTTACCATTAAACTTCTTTCCTGTAGTTGAAAATGAACAAAGCCTTTCGCATGTGCAAGGCACACACGAAAGGCCGCATATTCTAAGGGCAAACGGTATTTTTGCAAAGGGCTATTTTCCCGTTACAGCTTGGGCATGCCCCCCATGCCCGGAATCATGCCGCCCAAACCGCGCATCATTTTGCCCATGCCCTTACCCATAAATTTCTTCATCATCTTCTGCATTTGCTTGTGCTGCTTGATCAGGCGGCCCACATCCTGCACCTGCGTGCCGGAACCCAACGCAATGCGCCGACGACGTGAACCACTGATCAAGTCAGGGTTGCGACGCTCTTGCGGGGTCATGGAGTTGATGATCGACTCCATCTGCTTAAACTGCTTTTCAGCGTTGCCTTGCAAACCTTGCACTTGCGACAGATTCACGCCGCCCATATTGGGCATTTTTTCTAGCAATCCACCCATGCCGCCCATATTGTTCATTTGCTGAAGTTGGTCGCGGAAGTCTTCTAGGTCAAAGCCCTTGCCCTTCTTCAGCTTTTGCGTCAGTTTTTCGGCTTTTTCGCGGTCGAGCTTTTGTTCGGCCTGTTCGATCAGGCTCATCACATCGCCCATGCCAAGAATGCGCGACGCGATACGATCTGGGTGGAAAGGTTCTAGGGCATCGGTTTTCTCGCCCATGCCGAGGAACTTAATCGGCTTGCCGGTAATGGCGCGCACCGACAACGCCGCACCGCCACGGGCATCACCATCGACCTTGGTCAGCACCACACCGGTGAGCGGCAACGCTTCATTAAACGCCTTGGCGGTATTGGCGGCATCCTGACCGGTCATGGCATCCACCACAAACAGGGTTTCTACCGGCTTGACCGCCGCGTGTAGCTGACTGATTTCAGCCATCATTTCATCATCAATCGCCAGACGACCGGCGGTATCCACCAGCACCACGTCGATAAACTTGAGTTTGGCTTCTTTGATGGCAGCGTTAGCGATATCTACCGGCTTCTGGCTGATATCCGAGGGAAAAAACACAGCATCCACTTCACCAGCCAAGGTTTCTAGCTGCTTAATCGCCGCCGGGCGATACACATCCGCCGATACCACCATCACGCTTTTCTTTTTGCGCTCTTTCAGGTGTTTCGCCAGCTTAGCCACAGTGGTGGTTTTACCCGCACCCTGCAAACCGGCCATCAGCACCACCGCAGGCGGCGTAGCATTAAGCGACAGCTCTTCGTTGGCTGCGCCCATCATGGCTTCTAGTTCGGCCTGAACAATCTTCAAAAACGCCTGGCCTGGCGACAAGCTACGCGACACCTCGGTGCCCACGGCGCGATCACGCACGGCATTGACGAAATCCTTAACCACCGGCAGCGCCACGTCGGCTTCCAGCAGCGCCATGCGCACTTCGCGCAGCGTATCCTTGATGTTGTCTTCGCTCAGTTTAGCCTTGCCGGTGACATGGCGTAGCGTTTGCGACAGACGTTCGCTAAGATTGTCGAACATTTACACACCTCAATAAATGGTCCAGCCGGAAATGGGCGCAGTATACCCGAATCCGCTGGCCGCTTTGCACCCACCTGCACCTCCGAGAACCCTGCGCATGCGCCCTCTGGTTTTGGCTTCAAGCTCACCTTACCGCCGTGAATTGCTGGAGCGCCTGCAGCTGCGCTTTGTTTGCCAAAGCCCCAATATTGATGAAACGCCACGCCCCGGCGAGGATGCCGCCAGCCTGGTCAAACGCCTAGCGGCGGCCAAGGCCAGCGCTCTACGCAACCAGTTTTTGCAACACATGATTATCGGCTCGGACCAAGTGGCGGTGCTGGACGGCCAGATCATCGGCAAACCCGGCAACCAGCAGGCAGCTATCGAGCAGCTACAGGCAGCGCGTGGCCGCAGCCTCACCTTTTATACCGGCCTGTGCCTGCTGGACAGCGCCAGCCGCCAGGCGCAGGTGGATTGCGTGCCTTTTACCGTGCATTTTCGCGAGCTGTCTGATGCGCAGATCGAGCGCTATGTCAGCAAAGAAAAGCCCTATGACTGCGCCGGCAGTTTCAAATCGGAGGGGCTGGGCATCAGCCTGTTTCGCGCCACCGAAGGCGAAGACGCCACCAGCTTGGTCGGCCTGCCCCTGATCCGTCTGTGCGACATGCTGAATCAGGCAGGAATTGCGGTGCCCTAAATGCTGGATTCCGCGACTGCACTGCGTTACGCAACGCTCTTCCAGAGCCTTCCACCCCACAGACAGGCATTACGAATCAGACCGCGGCAAGCGCCACAAATAGGCAGTTACCGCGACAGCAGTCAACAGCATGGCCAGTCGGGCCCAGGCAAAATCTACCCAAAACACGCCAAACAAAATGCTCAGCCATAGCAGACTGATGGCCAGTAGTTTGACGCGCAGCGGCAGGCCCTTGCCGGCCAGGTAATCGGCAATCATCGGCCCGTAGCGCTGATGGGAAGTGATCCAGTGGTAAAAGCGCGCCGAGCTGCGGGCAAAGCAGCCGGCGGCCAGCAGCATGAACGGGGTGGTAGGCAGGATGGGCAAAAACAGCCCGAGCACGCCCAAGGCTACGCTCAGGCAGCCCAGGACAAACAACAGAGAACGCAACAGCGGATTGGCAACCAGTCGAACCTCACGGCTCATGGCGTCCGCCAGCGCATCAATCGCGGGGTTTGAGCAGGGCCGGCTTTTCTTCCGGTGCCTGCATCAACAAGAACAGGGTAGATAAAATATCGGGAATCTGCACCAGCATGCTGTCTACCAAGTCGTCGTCGCTGGCAATTTCGGCAAAGTCCGGTTGTTCGTCAAACAGGCCAGACCCCACCATAATCGGCAGCAGTAGCTCGCTGACTTCCTCTTCGTCGTCTTCAAACCAGATGTCTTCACGCAGAAAAACGCCTTCCATAAAGCCGATGCACCAGGCTCGCAGGTCAGAGTCGGCGGGTTCGTCACCCAGATCAAGCTCGCACGGAAACTCAAATTCTTCGTCGCTGGCCAGCTGGCGCTCAATCTGGGCCTTGAGCTGCAGCAGCGCTTGCTGAATGTCGTCACGCTCGGCAGCATCCTTGTAATCGGGCTCTTCACCAAACAGCTCCGCAATCCACTCCTCGGCGTCCACCGGATCGGGGCAGATGGACAGGGCGGTCAGGAAGCCATGGCTGGCAACATAATCAAGCGCTTCTTCGTACAGGTCATCGGCATCAAGGAAAGCGCGCAAGCGGGCCTGTTGTTGAGAGAAAGACATTGGCTCATACCCTGTTGGTGAATTTAAGGCAGCTATTGTAGACCAGCGCCGCAGGCACGACCAGCATCCGGCAGCCTAGCCAGGACCATCCAGCGCGGGCTTTTCACCTGCGGCTAGCGAAATTGCTTGCGGGCGCATACCGTGCAGGCTGCAGTACCTTACCAAATGGGTCAGGTGTTGCACTCAGTTTTTGAGACCGCCCCCACTCGGATCCACAAAGTTCACCGGATCCGCATTGCCGTACAGGTACTTGTTGAGCGTCAGCGGGATGCGCTGGCTGCCCGGGTGCTCATCCATGCTGATGAAGCGCCCGGTGGCCGGGTCGTAGTCTCTGGCTCTGAGGTAAATCAGCCCTGTGTCTTCGTCTTGCTGCTCTCCTGTGTAGCCGTGGGTGGTGCTGGCGCTGCCGTGCAGCCGGATGCCAAAGGCATCGTAGCTTGCGGTGTGGGCGCTGATGCCGTCAAGGATGAGGCGCGTTGAGCCCTGGCCGTCGGCGTAGATTTGCGTGGTGTCCGTGCCGTTGTGCTGGCTCAGAGGTGCACCTATTCCGTCGGGGGGTGAAGAGGTAGCTGGTTTCCTGCCAGGGGTCGCTGTTTCTTCTCGTGCGCTCGATGACGATGTCGTGGTAGGCGCGCTGGGTGTCGAGGATGTAGTGCGTTTCTTCTTTGTCGCTGCCTTCTGTTTTGAGGCGTTTGATGCGCCTGCCTTGCGGGTCGTAGCCGTAGCGGATGGTTGTGCTGCCGGTCTGGACTTCTATGAGGCGGTTGTCGCTGTTCCAGCTGTAGGTGGTGGTGCTGGCGCCGTTGGTTTTTTGTGTGAGGTTGCCGTTGGCATCGTACTGGTAGGTGGTGGTGCCGTGGATGCTGTCGACTTCTTGGGTGAGTCTGTCGATGTCGACCTGTGCCCAAGCCGATGCCATTAGGCCCAGAGACAAACACCCTGCCACGACGCGGCGCGCCCAAGATTGACTTTGATTGGCCATCCCTACCCCTGTACCTGGCCCCTTGTCTTCGGCGCTACCGTACGGGCACTCATTTGCCCTGTCAACGCGCCGCTGCGCGTGCTGAAATGCCGGCTCAAACTGAGGTCGCCACGTATGCAGGCAGATGGCCGCCGCTGCAGCCGCGTCCATCGTTTTTTTCGCCGTCCTACATCATCTGATACGCATAAGAGGCTTAGCAGGCTGGCCTGATTGCGACACATCACACACTGCACTGTGGAGACGCCACGACAGCTTGAAGGCAGCCGCACGCCACATCCAATCCGGCCATCAGCACAATCACGGGCAAAACCGTATAATGCCGGCCTGTTATGGAGAAGCCCATGTCATCGCGCGCGCTCAATGTTCTGAAAAACGTCTTTGGTTACGATGCCTTCCGGGGCCGTCAGGCGGACATTATCGACCAGGTCAGCCAGGGCGGCGACGCGCTGGTGCTGATGCCCACCGGCGGCGGCAAGTCGCTGTGCTATCAGGTTCCGGCGTTATTGCGTGAAGGCGTGGCGATTGTCATTTCACCGTTGATTGCGCTTATGCAGGATCAGGTCAGCCACCTGCAGGAAGCCGGCGTCAGTGCTGCCGCGCTCAACTCGGCGCTGTCGGTTGACGAACGCCGCGAGATTGCCGGACGGCTGCGCCGTGGCGAAATCCGTCTGTTGTATCTGGCCCCGGAGCGGCTGTTGCAAGAGCACACGCTATCCTTTCTGCAACAACTACCGATCAGCCTGTTTGCCATTGACGAGGCCCACTGTGTATCGCAATGGGGCCACGATTTTCGCCCCGAATATCTGCAGCTGAGCCAACTGGCGGAACTGTTTCCGCAGGTGCCGCGCATTGCGCTGACCGCCACTGCCGACGTGCGTACCCGCCAGGAAATTATCCAGCGCCTGCAACTGCAGCATGCCAAAGAGTTTGTCTCCAGCTTTGACCGGCCAAATATTTTTTACCGCATCACGCCCAAGGACAACGCCCGCAGGCAGCTGCTGCAGTTTCTGGCACCGCGCAAGGGCGACTCGGGCATTGTCTATTGCCTGTCACGCAAGAGCGTGGACAGCATCGCTGAGTTTTTGGTGGAAAAAGGTTTCAGCGCCCTGCCCTACCATGCCGGGCTGAGCAACGACGTGCGCGCCGCCCACCAGCAGCGCTTCATCAACGAGGAAGGACTGATCATGGTCGCCACCATTGCCTTTGGCATGGGTATCGACAAGTCCAACGTGCGTTTTGTGGCCCATCTGGATCTGCCCAAGTCCATCGAAGCCTATTACCAGGAAACCGGACGCGCCGGACGCGACGGTCTGGCCGCCGATGCCTGGATGGTCTATGGCCTGCAGGATGTGCTGCTGCTCAAGCAGATGCTGGCCAGCTCGGAAGGTGAAGAGCGCTTCAAGCGGCTGGAACAACACAAGCTCGACGCCATGCTGGCCCTGTGCGAAGAAACCCGCTGCCGCCGCCAGACGCTGCTGGGCTATTTTGACGAGCAGCTGGATCAGCCCTGTGGCCACTGCGACAACTGCACCGAGCCGCCCAAGACCTGGGACGCTACCGAGGCCGCACGTCAGGCGCTGTCTACGGTGTACCGCACCGGCCAGCGTTACGGCGTGGGTCACGTGCTGGATGTATTGCTCGGCAAGGAAAACGATCGCGTCCGTTCGATGGGCCATCAGCACCTGTCCGTGTTCGGCATCGGCAAGGGCATTGGCGAGCATCAGTGGCGTTCGCTGTTTCGCCAACTGGTGGCGCGCAATCTGGTGGATGTTGATGTGGAAGGCTTTGGCGGGCTGCGCCTGAACGATGCATGTCGCCCGTTGCTGCGCGGCGAGGTCCAGCTGCAGCTGCGCGAAGAGGCCGGCAAGCCGCCGGTTACTTATCAAGCCAGCCAGGCCAGCAAACTGGTACGCCCCGAGCAGCGTGACACCTGGGAGCAGTTGCGCGCCCTGCGCAAACGGCTGGCCGGTGAACACTCGGTGCCGCCTTATGTGATTTTCCCCGACTCAACCCTCAAAGACATGCTCGACCAGCAACCGCAAAGCATGAGCGACATGGCGCAGGTCAGTGGCGTGGGCCAGGTCAAGCTGGAACGTTACGGTGCTGAATTTTTGGCCGTGTTTACCGCTGCCAACAGCGGCACGCCCGCAGCCGAACCCGTACACGACCTGCAGCATGAAATCATCACCCTGGCCCGCCACGGCATGACGCCGGAGCAAATTGCCCGCCAGCACAGCTGTTCATTAAAGAACGTTTACAGCCATCTGGCGCGCGCCATCGGTAACGGTCAGCTCAGCCTTGAGCAGGCGCTAGACCTGCCCGATGACCTGCTGGGTGAGTTGCAGGATGCCTTTCTCGACGGTGACGGCGAGCTACCGCCCGCCGCCGAAATCGCCCGCCAGTTCAGCACGCTGGACGAGGGTATCGTCTACTGTGTGCGGGCTGCCCTGCAGGCTGAGTTTGGTTAAAACGGAAACAAAATCGGCACCAACACGATCGTGGTAAATAGCACCACCACCGCAAAGGGTGTGCCTATACGCACAAAGTCTCCAAAACTGTACTGGCCAGGCCCCAGCACCAACGTATTCACCGGCGACGAAATAGGCGTTATAAAGGCGGCCGAGGCGGCCAGTGCCACCGTCATGGCAAAGGGTGCCGGCGATGCGCCCATTGCCTGGGCGCTGGCAATCGCTACGGGGGCCATCAACACCGCCGTGCCGGTGTT
Organism: Thiopseudomonas sp.; assembly: GCA_018384595.1. Lineage (GTDB taxonomy): Bacteria > Pseudomonadota > Gammaproteobacteria > Pseudomonadales > Pseudomonadaceae > Thiopseudomonas. Next base: position 35,882 of record JAHAYO010000103.1, on the reverse strand, counting down.
GGAAATAAACAGGCTGATGCCGGCCGTAGCCACAAACAGCACGCCCAGCACCATACGCGGCCCGGCATCGCCAAACAGCTGCATCAAACCCTGTACCGCTAGGTCGATACCGCCGGTTTTCTGCAACGCGGCAGCAAAGGGCAGCATACCGATAATCAGAATGATGCTTTGCCAGTTGATCGACTTGTACGCGGCCTCCATGTTGATGCAACGAAAGGCTCCCATCAGCAGGCCGGCAATCAGTACCGCCATCACATTAGACACCGCGCCGGTCACCATCAGTACCACCATCACCGCCAGACTGAACAGCGCATGGGGCGCCTTGACCAGCGCCGGTACGCCCTGCTCGACCTCGGCGGGCAAGCTGAGCACCAGAAAGTCCCGGGTATAGCCCTGCAGCACATGAATGTGCTTCCAGTCTCCGGCTACCAGCAGGGTATCGCCGGCACGGAGCACCTCGTCCACCAGCAGACCTTCCAGTGCAGCACGGTTGCGGCGCAGGCCGATGACGTTGAGCTTGCGCTGCGAGCGAAAGCCCAGCTCTTGAATGGTCTTGCCGATCAGTTGCGAGTCCGGCGGCAGCATAACTTCGGCCAGTCCCAGTGTTTTACTGTGATCGCCAAAATAACTGTCCTCGGTAGACAGCGGCTCCACGCCCAGCTCATGGTAAGACGTCAGCAGGTCAATGGTGGGGCTGACCAGGTTGGCCAACAGGATGTCGCCCGGGCGCACTTCGGTGCTGCCGGTGGCGCTCAGCAAGGTGCGGCGGAAACGCTGCTGGCGTTCTACCGCGATGATGTTGATGCCGTATTGCTTGCGCAGCTGCAGCTCGTTGAGGGTTTGACCGGTGAGAATCGAGTTGGCCTTGACGCGCAGGCGGCGCTCGCGGCCTTCGAGGCGGTATTCCCGCACCAAGTCCTGGATGCGATGACGCGGCTGTTGGCTGTCTTTGTCGTCAACATGGCCCGCCAGCCAGCGGCGAGCTATCAGCATGTAGCAGATGCCCAGCACCAAAACGGTCAGACCGATGGGTGTAAAGGTCAGAAAGCTGAAGCCTTCGTAACCATGGCGTACCAGTTCGCTGTGCACTACCATGTTGGGCGGCGTGGCCACCAGAGTCAGCATGCCACTGATCAGGCCGGCAAAGGACAGCGGCATCATCATCTTGCTGGGGTGGATATTCAGGCGAGTACAAATGCTCAAGACCACGGGGATGAAAATCGCCACCACGCCAGTAGAACTCATCACCGAGCCCAGCGCGGCCACCGCCAACATCAAAAACAGGGTCAGCCGCCATTCGCTGCTGCCGGCATGCTTAACCAGCATTTCTCCCATCTGGTTGGCAATGCCGGTGCGCACCAGCCCTTCGCCCACCACAAACAGCGCAGCAATCATAATCACGCTTGGATCGCTGAAGCCGGCCAGCACTTCTTGCGTGCTCAATACGCCGGTTAAGGGCAGCGAAACAATCATCAGCAAGGCCACCGCGTCCATGCGCGGCTTGTTGCGCACAAACAAGACAATGGCAACCAGCAACAGGGTCAATACCCAAAGTAACGGCAAATTCATGGCACCACATACCCGCACAGGCTATAGCTAGAATGTAAAAAGGCGACCCGTGAGGATCGCCTTGTGTGTGGACTTACTGTCCTGGTGTTGACTGATCCTTGCCGACAGGTTCCGGTGTTTGCTCCGGATCATCAGCGGCGGCCTGTTCGGGCGCATCGCTGACCTCGGCGTCAGGCGTTGCTGCCGCAGGTACCTCGTTTTCTTCGCGGCTGGCCTCAACCACTGGCTCAGGCTGGGGCTGTTCCGCAACGGTTGCCTCGGCAGTCGCTTCTACAATCACCTCGACAGTCGCCTCGACCGCAGCAGGGGCTGCAACCGCTTCTTCGCTAACCGGTTGCGCTTGCTCGACAGCTGCCGGTGCAGCGCTGGCAGCCTCGGCATCACGGGCTGCCTGTTCACGGGCCAGTCGCTCCAGCCGGCGGCGTTCGCGAGGATCATTGGCAGCACGTCCTGTGGTACTGGCAACCGGTGCAGCCGTTTCGCTGGCTGGCGGCTGCACCACTGTCTCGGGTTGCTCGCTTGCGGCTTGCTCAGGCTCCTGCGCCACCGGCTCACTGATCTGCAGCAGCAGGTCAGGTTCGGCCACGGCCAACTGTTTGACCGGCTCGGGCGCGGCAGCCGGATCAAATGTCTGCACCGCCTCGACGGCAACCGTGGCAGCTACAGCGGCCACGGCTGGCGCGGCAACCGACTGTTCGCCTTCGTTGGCATCGGCAGAGTCTGGAGTTTCCGCATCGGTATGTTCACCTTCATCCAGCGCTGGGCGCTCGCGGCGAGTGGTTGGGCGACGACGCTGACCGCGTGAACGGCGGCGTGGACGCTCTTCGTCACTGGCGGCCTCGTCCAACTCGGTGACCGCCTGCTCGGCTTCGTTCTCAACGATGACTGCTTCGGCGTCATGCTGCTGTTTCAGCTCCAACTCGGCATCGTCTTGGCTGCGACTGCGGCGGTTGTTACGGGCTTGGCTGTCCTCGTCACGGGCTTTAGGCTCCTGACTGCGCGGCGTGCTGTTGCGGCGGCCATTGCTGGCTGCGGCCTTGTCCTGCTCGCCGGTACGCGGCTCGCGTTGTGGCCTATCACGACGCGGGCTGGCGTCCTTGCGCTCTTCACGCGACTTGCGTTCGTCATCACGGGTGCGACCATTGCCATTTTCTGACGCGGCGCTCTCTCGGCTGCTGTCACGGGCAGTGTCGCGGTTGTTGTCACGACGACGGTTGCCCTGGCGGTTGGACGCGCTGCGCTCGCTTGAGCGGCTGCGCTCTTTGCTTGGCTCTTGCGCGGCAGGGATGTCTTCCTTGTCGCCATTAGCAAACAGGCCCACCAGTGATTTAACCAGTCCCTTTAGCAGGCCCTTTTCAGGAACAGCTACCGCAGGTGCTGCGGCTGCCGGTGCGACAGGCGCAGCCGCAACCGGGCCGCGCTCGCGGGCGCTGGTCTTGACCGCTGCTTCTTCACGCACCAGCGCACGGCTGGTGGTGCTGGCTGCCTGGGTGTCGTCGCTGTCTTCAGAGGCCATTTCGTAGCTGGACTGACCGACCTGCAGTTCGGGACTGTCATCACGCAGGCGCTGAACCTCAAAGTGGGGTGTTTCCAGGTGATCATCCGGCAGAATGAAGATACGCACACGGGTGCGCAGCTCAATCTTGGTGATGGCATTGCGTTTTTCGTTGAGCAAGAAGGCGGCCACCTGCAGCGGAACGCGGGCGCGCACTTCGGCAGTGCGGTCTTTAAGGGCTTCTTCTTCGATCAGACGCAAAATGGCCAGAGAAATAGATTCAACATCGCGAATCACGCCCTGTCCGTTACAGCGCGGGCACACCATGCCACTGGTTTCACCCAGCGACGGACGCAGGCGCTGGCGGGACATTTCCAGCAAGCCAAAGCGTGAAATACGGCCAATCTGCACGCGGGCGCGGTCGGCTTCCAGGCACTCACGCATGCGCTCTTCCACCGCGCGCTGGTTTTTCATCGGCGTCATGTCGATGAAGTCAATCACAATCAGACCACCGATATCGCGCAGACGCAGCTGGCGGGCGATTTCTTCCGCCGCTTCCAGGTTGGTCTGCAGGGCGGTTTCTTCAATATCGCTGCCGCGCGTAGCACGTGCCGAGTTGATGTCGATGGACACCAGCGCTTCGGTCGGGTCGATCACCAGTGCGCCGCCGGACGGCAGCTTCACTTCACGCTGGAAGGCGGTTTCGATCTGGCTCTCGATTTGGAAACGGTTGAACAGCGGCACAGGGTCCTGATACAGCTTGACCTTGCTGGCGTACTGCGGCATCACCTGCTGGATAAAGGCCAGCGCTTCGTCGTAGGCTTCATGGCTGTCGATCAGCACCTCGCCGATGTCCTGACGCAGGTAGTCACGGATGGCGCGGATGATGACATTGCTTTCTTGATAGATCAGAAACGGCGCTTTGCGGCCTTCAGCGGCTTCTTTTACCGCAGTCCACAACTGTACTAGGTAGTCCAAGTCCCACTGCAGTTCTTGAGCACTGCGGCCCAAGCCAGCGGTACGCACGATCAGGCCCATATCAGCCGGTGCGTTGACGCTGTTCATGGCTTCGCGTAATTCGTTGCGCTCTTCGCCTTCGATACGGCGTGAAATACCGCCTGCGCGCGGGTTGTTGGGCATCAGCACCATATAGCGACCGGCCAAGCTGATGAAGGTGGTCAGGGCTGCGCCCTTGTTGCCACGTTCTTCCTTGTCAACCTGAACAATGACTTCCTGCCCTTCGCTGAGCACGTCCTTAATATTGACGCGCCCGCCCTCGGCAGGCTTGCTGAAGTATTCGCGGGAAATTTCTTTAAGTGGCAGAAAACCGTGGCGATCGGAGCCGAAATCAACGAAGGCGGCTTCTAGGCTGGGCTCGATGCGGGTGATGCGGCCCTTGTAAATATTGGATTTTTTTTGTTCGCGGGCGCCGGATTCGATATCGATATCAAACAGGCGTTGTCCGTCTACCAGTGCAACACGCAACTCTTCGGGTTGAGTAGCGTTGATGAGCATTCTTTTCATGGGGTACCAGTACGTTCCGTGTCACGAAAGGCAGTGGCACTCGACCCCTAAGGATTGTGTTGGGTGCGCGCAATTGGGTATACCCAACCGTGTCCAGCACGGGGAGCTGTGTGCTTCCCGGCGACCGCGTCTCCGGCTGCCCGGCTTCTGGCCTGCAGCGCGGCTCAATTCCGCTGGTTGCCTGCCCCACCACAACAGCCGGCTGGCCAGAGTCTGTGGTCGGCGGCAAACCGAACTCGATTATCCAGGAGGAGGAATCCGCACGCGGCACCGACCCATGGTATGCACGGGCACGGCCAGTCGAAACGCGGTACATCTCCACCCTACACATGTTGCGGGCGCACCGGCTGTCTGGGGCGGCAGGCCGGTTCCAGCTGGGGCAGGCCGTGATGTTTGGCCGCTGCCGCTACGCTGTCCGTTTTCCTGCTACTGGCCCTCAAACCGGACCGGTGCGAAATATCCTTGGTTAGTCCAGTGCCGCCCTGCTTGCGCGAGCGGGTTTATTCCATGCAGTACGTCTGCAGGGGCGGAGTCTGTCACGCCACCTTGCAACAGTGTCTGCGTATATGTTTTCGGCATTTGTACCGCAGCCCGAAACACGGCTGCCGGCAAGGCTGTCGTAACCTTTAGAACATTTTCCGGGGCTGTGCACTGAATAGTTAGAATAAAGTATGTGCACCTGCTAGATTACCCGACTGCCAAGAGCAGCGGCGAGAATATAGCAGCAAGCCGCTGCCGCTTCAATTACCTGCGAGTGGTCTTCATCCATAAAATGAGCATTTCCGAGACATCCGTCCCCGCCAAAGTCGAGTTTGTCACCATCAGTGATGGATTTGCCGGCCAGCGTATTGATAACTTCTTGATCACCCACCTCAAGGGCACCCCCAAAACTCTGATTTACCGCATCTTGCGCAAGGGCGAGGTGCGGGTCAACAAGGGGCGCATCAAGCCCGAATACCGGCTACAAGCCGGCGACCTCATCCGTATTCCGCCGCTGCGCCTACCGCCGCCGGATAGCCCGCCCACCTTGGCTCAGGGTCTGCTGGAGCGGCTGGAAGCGGCCATTGTCTACGAAGACAAGCACATGCTGGTGGTCAACAAACCGGCGGGGATTGCCGTACATGGCGGCAGCGGCCTGCAGTTTGGCATTATCGAAGCCTTTCGCCAGCTGCGTCCGCAGTGCAGCGAGCTGGAGCTGGTACACCGGCTGGATCGTGACACCTCTGGCCTGTTGATGCTGGCCAAAAAACGCAGCCAGTTGCGCCGCCTGCATGCCGCGCTACGCGACGGCAGCATTAACAAGGGCTATATGGCGCTGGTTGCCGGCAACTGGCCGAGCAGTCTCAAGCAGGTTTCGGCACCGCTGCAAAGAAGCAACTTGCGCTCCGGCGAACGCATGGTGGAAGTGCACCCCGACGGCAAAGCGTCGCTCACCCGCTTTCGCGTGCTGCAACGCTTTGGCGAGTTTGCCACCCTAGTACAGGCCAGCCCGGTGACAGGTCGTACCCACCAAATCCGCGTGCACTGCTTGCATGCCGGCCATCCGATTGCCGGAGACAGCAAGTACGGTGACGATGCTTTCAGTAAACACATCCGTGAACGAGGCGGCAAACGGTTGTTCCTGCACGCTCACTACCTAGCCATACCGCGCGAAAATGATAGCCCACTGGAACTGCACGCTGCCCCAGATGACGCGTGGCAGTCCACGCTGGAGAGATTGCAATGACAACCGATATCCGCCTGCTGATTTTTGACTGGGACGGCACGCTGGTTGACTCACTGGAGCGCATTGTCGGCTCCATGCACCATGCTGCTGAAGTATGCGGTATCGACCGCCTGAGCGATGACGCCATTCGCGCCATTATCGGCCTGTCGCTGGACAAGGCCATTGTGCAGCTGTACCCACACCTGACCGACGACCCGCAACAGGTTGAGCGCATGCGCCAAGCCTACAGCGACCACTACCTAGCACAAGAGTATGAGCCTTCACCCTTTTATCCGGGCGTGCGCGATGCGTTGGACAATTTCCGCAGCGCCGGCTACCAACTGGCGGTAGCTACCGGCAAAAGCCGCAAGGGGCTGGCGCGAGTGCTCGACGGTCACGGCATGCAGGACTTTTTTGACATCACCCGCTGCGCCGACGAAACCCGCAGCAAGCCCGACCCGCTGATGCTGCAGCAAATCCTGCATCACTGCGGTCAAACCCCAGCGCAGGCCATTATGGTCGGCGACTCGCCCTTCGACCTACGCATGGCCAACCGTGCACAGGTGGCCTCGGTCGCGGTGAGCTACGGTGCACAACCCCTGAGCGTGTTGCTGCAGGAACAGCCCGTACTGGCCATCGACCATTTTGCCGAGCTGCAATGCTGGCTGGCCGCCAACCGTTAACCCACAAGGACCCTGTCATGACTGATCCCTGGAAAGAAAACCCCGACAACCCGCAACCTCCGGTGCCGCACGCCAACGCAAGCCGTCCCACCGATGACAAAACGTGGCAGCTGTTAGAAAAAGCCGTGCTGGCCGGCGTACAGGAACAGCGCCGCAGCCGCCGCTGGGGCATCTTCTTCAAATCGCTGACCTTTTTATATCTGTTCGGCGCTATTTTCCTGTTCGGCTCGGCCTTTGACATGGACAAGAAAGCCACGGGCAAGGGCGACAGTCACACCGCGTTGATCGAAGTGCGCGGCATGATCGCCGATCAAGAAAGCGCCAGTGCCGACAAGATCGTCACCGCCCTGCGCAACGCCTTTGGCGACAACGCCACCAAGGGCATTATTCTGCGCATCAATAGCCCCGGCGGCAGCCCAGTGCAGTCTGGCTATATCTATGACGAAATTCGCCGTCTGCGTCAGTTGCACCCCGATATTGCCGTGCACGCAGTCATTACTGACCTCGGTGCATCAGGTGCCTACTACATCGCCAGTGCAGCCGACCAGATTCATGCCGACAAGGCCAGCTTGGTGGGTTCCATCGGTGTGACCGCCGCCAGTTTCGGCTTTGTCGATACCCTAGAAAAACTAGGCGTTGAGCGTCGCGTATACACCTCCGGCGAGCACAAGGCCTTCCTTGACCCCTTCCAGCCACAAAAAGACAGTGAAACCGAATTTTGGCAATCCGTGCTGGGCACCACCCACCAGCAGTTTATTAATGTGGTCAAGCAAGGACGTGGCGAACGCCTGAAGTGGCAGCAACACCCTGAGGTATTTTCTGGTCTGGTCTGGTCGGGCGAGCAAGCGCTGGAGCTGGGACTGATCGACAGCCTGGCCAGCAGCAGCCAGGTGGCACGCGACATTATCGGAGAAAGCAATCTGGTGGATTTCAGCGTGGAAGACTCGCCCTTTGACCGCTTCGCCAAGCGCTTTGGTGCCAGCGTAGCCCAGCAACTGGCGCTTTATATGGGACTGCAGCAGGCGCCGCAGCTACGTTAATCTGGCGTGAACGGGCCGGTAGCGGACTGCTGAACACGCCGCTCTCCGTGGCGAAGCACGTTTTTTACGGTCGCTGATGCTTTTGCAGATCACCACCGGCCCTGATACCCCGAGCGTTTGGCCCGGCTTGCCCCCTCCGGCGGGCCAGTCGGGCTAAAACATGGCTAAAGAGCCCCACTCAGAAGCGCGCCCCCAAGCGCAGGTACCAGGTTCTGCCGTTGTACCCGTAGGGCGCATACTGGGAATAGGCAACCGGTTTGCCTTTTCCGTGCAGGGGTTCGTCCTCGCCTGTTGCCGCCCATTGTTGGGGCCTGCTGTTGAGCAGATTGGTGGCACCCACCGCCAGCGTAGCGTGGCGGCCCAGATTAAAGCTGATTTGCGGGTCCAGCACCCAGCGTGCGGCAAAGCGCACTGTCTGATCGCCATAGGTGCTGGCATAACTACCATGACGACGCAGGCCCAAACTCAGGGCAAAGGCCGGCGTCCTGTAGTGGCCCCACAGGCTGAACGCATGCTGCGGCTGTCCTTGCTCCAGCGTTACCCGCGTAAACGGGTCCAAGACCAGCTCATTCATATCAACGCCCAGAACATCAGGGGCGCGGTTGACTCGGTTGATACGTGTTTTGGCCTGCTGAAAAGCCGCCTGTATCTGCCACAGGTGTCCGTTGGACAGTTCATCCTGATAGTCAAGCCGCACGTCATAGCCCTGGGTACGGGTGCCAACAGCATTAGTAAAATATACCGCACTCCCCACACCATATTGTTCCAGTATGTCTTTGGCTTGCGGCACTGTATCGGCCTCAATATAACTGGTCGCCATGATGCGGTTGCGGATGTCAGTCACAAACCAGTCGGCACTCAGGCTCATGCTTGCCACAGGTTGCCAGACAGCACCCAGCGTAAAGTGCGCTGATTTTTCAGGTTTGAGGTCATCAGCACCCAGTGCTCTAGCCACTGGATGGTCCACGCGGAAATTACCTGTTTGAACAAGCCCGCCCCCCCCGTTAATCATGCTGGTCGAGCTGAAATTGGCCTGACTCAAAGAAGGCGCACGGAAACCGCTGCTCAGGCTGCCTCTGAGCTGCCACTGCTCCACCGGTTGATAGTGCAGTGACAGCTTGCCGTTGAGGGTATTGCCAAAATCGCTGAAATGTTCAGTACGCGCCGCCGTGCCAAGGGTCAGGCCGGCCACCGGTACATATTTGAAATCCACATACAAGGCCTGGCTCAGACGACTGGCGCTCACGGTATTATCCGGTGAAAAACCGCCAAATCCCTGGGCTCCGGGATACTGGGTCGAATACGGCCCCAGTAGATAGGACGCGGAGTCGCCCGCCCTGATCCGGTAGTGCTCACGACGCAGCTCGTAGCCAGCACTCAGGCTGTGCGCGCCAAAGTGCTGGTTCATGTCAAAGCTCAGGGTATCTTGGTTCAGGCGGGTGCTGCCGCTGTCAAAACTGCGCGGGCTATTGATGCCCAGTGAACGGTTGAGCGAATTGCGTACATAAAAGTGGTAATCGTTTTCACCACGGGTATAACTCAGATCCCAGCTGGCACCACTGTCCAGAACACCCTTGATGCCCAGGGTGGCCGAATAATCGCGGATACGCGGTTCGATGCTCGGCAAAAAACCATCGGGGTACAGCTCAGGCAGGTTACGGTCATCATCGGCATAACGGTAAAGCGCTCCAGCACTGCTTTGGCGCTGGTTGTAATGGCCATGGGCATACAGCAAAGTATCCGCTCCAGGCAGTTCGGCATTAAATGTCAGGCTCTCGTCCAGCACTTGGGCGTCACCAAAATGCAGTCTGGTTCGCCCGCCATCCCGCGCTGCGGTATAGGCACGGTTACTCTCCCCGCGGTCCCGGCGCGATACCACCAGGTTGGCAAAACCGTCACCCGCCAGCGGCAAGGCCGCCATCACCTCGACATGCCGAGCCAGACCGTCCTTTTTGTAGGTGCGCCCCCACTGATACAGGCCCTGATGCGTTTGCCCGTACCCCTTGAGGATGATATTTACAATGCCGGCAATCGCGTCGGAACCATACTGCGCCGCCGCGCCGTCACGCAACACCTCCACCCGCTCAACGGCCAGCAGCGCAATAGTGTTCAGATCGGTGCCGGAGCTGCCACGACCAATAGTGCCGTTGTTGTGCAGTAGCGAACCTTGATGCAACCGTTTACCATTGACCAGCACCAGCACCTGATCGGGCTGCAATGTGCGCAGGGTGAACGGCGGCGCGTGGTCGGTACCGTCAGCAATCGACGGGCGCGGGTAGTTGAAACCCGGCACCAGCGCCGCCAGCGCACGCGCCAGTTCGATTTCACCCGTGGCCATCAATTGCTCGGCAGTGTAGACATCCACCGGTACCGCCGTATTTTTTACGCTAAGCAAACCGTGCCGCGAGCCCACCTGGGCCTTGGGTGGCGTGCGCACCTGCAGCAAGCTTTGCAGATCCATGTTGTACCAGTCGGCATCGGGCTGGCCGGTGCCAGCCACAGCAACCTGACAGAAGGCCAGCAATAGAAGTATCAAGCGCCTCATGGTTGTTCTCCCTGCAACACGGTGGCAATGGACAATAAAGGCGCCCGGATCTGGAGCCCGTTGCGAACGGCAGCTGTGTGATTGATGGTTATTCTGGCTTGCTGCTCGACAAATCCGATCTGGATGATGCCACCCCTGGCAGCAAAACCGCGCGCATTGCTGACGGTTAGGATCTGATGCTGCGCAGCAAACACAAGGGCAGCATCACGGGCGGCCTGAGTAAGCAGGTTGACGTACAGCAAATCACAGGGGGGAACATCCTGCAAAGATGCTGCTTGCACGATACGTACCTTTTTTTTGTTGATCGGGCGCTCTTTATACAGAACCTGCAATTGCCCCCCAAACGGGTCAGGCCCCAGCACGGCAATCACAAACTCCGCCTGCTCTTGGCGCACGGGCGGGAACTGCACATATTCAGCAAAACGACCCAGATACACTGCCATCAAGCGCTGCTCGGTATCACTTCCCCAGGCCTGTGCTGTAAACAGCAGCATAGCCAACCCGAGCAGCCCGCGTACGTTCAAGGCCATAGCGGCGCCACTTCCACACGGTTGCGACCGCCATGTTTAGCGCGGTACAGGGCCCTGTCTGCGCAATCAATCATCTCCTGCATCAGGTCCGCACCGGCATCAGCACTCACCACACACGTGCAGCAACCCAGGCTTGCAGTAATGCTGATGCTCTGCCTGTTATCCAGCACACAGGTGTGGGCTTCAACGGCCCGCCGGATACGCTCGGCCACCGCCCGAATCACCTCGGGGCCGGCGTTATCGCACAGCAACATAAACTCTTCACCCCCCAGGCGTACCGACAAGTCATAGGGGCGTGCGCAGGCCTGTAAAATATGAGAAATATCCTGCAGCACACGGTCACCCGCAGCATGTCCCCAGGTGTCATTGACCTGTTTGAAGTGGTCAATATCCAGCAGGATAACGCCCAACGGCTCCTGCTTGCGCAGGCTGCGCTCACGTTTCACGACAAAACGGTCGGCGGCAAAACGCCGGTTGGCCAGGCCCGTCAGGGTATCAGTACTGGCTTGCTCGCTGAGGCGCTCGTCACGCTCATGAATGCCCTGCAACATGCCGTTAAAGCCCTGGTACAGCTCACCAAACTCATCCTGGTAGGGATTATCGAGACGTATGCCATAGTCCTTGTCTTTGCCAATGCGCCGCATGGTGTGCACTAGGTCTAGCACAGGGCGGGTAAACACCCTCTGCAAGCGCAGCGAGACCAAGAACAAGAACCCCAGCAGCAACAGAGAAGCCACCAGTAGAGCCAGTAGCAGGTGCTGCATTTTTTCCAGCAAGGCCTGGTTGTCGGCTACGATAGCAATGATGCCCAGATGCTCATTATCCAGCTCAATCGGGTGCACAACATAATGATAATGCTGCGTCATGTCCTGCACGACCGTTCCCTCTCCCCAGCCTGCTGCATCAGCGGCTTGGTGACGGGCATACATGTGCTGGCGCAGCTGGTCAAACAACCCGGGACTGACACCTGGGTGGCGGTAACTGCCCAGCAGGGTACCGTTTTTGGCATCCACCAGCGCCAGCTGGATATGCGGATGGCTGCGCAACGCTGCCAGCATACTGCTGGCACTCTCGCTGTCATCAAAGGCCAGCGCCGCACGCAAATTTTCAGCAGCCATGCCAGCCAGTTGATGCAGAGTGCGTATAGAAGCGTCTCGCTCAGCGGCCAATACCAGCGAGAACAGCAAGATACCGGAAAATAATAAGCCCGCAACAGAGCCACCGCCCATCAATACGGTCAGCTTGTAGCGTATGGACAGGCGATTGAAGAGTTTTTTCATCAGTCTGCACACCCGGGCGGGTCGGCGGGCGGCCAGCGAAGGGCCATTTTTAAATATTATGTGAACCAGGACACATAATGCGCAATGTAGCAAACTGCATCCGCAAATTAAACGGTGCCAGCCTATACCTTTGCATAGTTTGTTCAGTATTTTTTCTGCGTCAGATCAGGCGACTTTGCATGGGGTGCACAGGCTTGCCGCCACAGGCGCATCGCGGTTTTACCGCCCACCCTGAGCCTGCACACAAAAAAGCCCCGCACAGCTGAGCGGGGCTTTTAGTTTTACAGCCAGTTAAACTCAGGCGTTGCCTTTTAGCGTCATGCCTGCGTTGCGAGTAAAGTCGAGCATCCGCTGCAGCGGCTTGACCGCGCGGGGCACCAAGGCAGCATCTACCCGTATTTCATTGGCTCCGGTTTGCAGGCTATGCAGCGTAGCCTCTAATGTGTTCATGGCCATCCACGGACAGCTGGCACAGCTGCGGCAACTGGCGCCTTCGCCAGCGGTCGGCGCTTCAATAAAGGTTTTGTGCGGACTGGCCTGCTGCATTTTATAAAAAATGCCCTTGTCGGTAGCGACAATAAAGGCTTGCTGCTCCATGGTTTGCGTGGCCTTAAGCAACTGGCTGGTGGAGCCTACCACGTCAGCCAACTCAACCACTGCCTCGGGTGACTCGGGATGCACCAGCACTGCCGCATCGGGATAGAGCGCAATCATGTCTTCCAGCTGCTGAGTTTTGAACTCTTCATGCACGATACAGGCACCGTCCCACATCAGCATGTCAGCACCGGTTTCACGCTCGATATAGCGGCCAAGGTGCTTGTCTGGGCCCCAGATAATTTTTTCGCCGTTATCCATCAGGCTTTCGACAATTTCCAGCGCACAACTGGAAGTCACCACCCAGTCGGCACGCGCTTTAACCGCAGCCGATGTGTTGGCATAGACCACCACGGTACGCTCGGGATGCTGGTCGCAAAAAGCAGAAAACTCCTGCACCGGACAACCCAAGTCCAGCGAACAGGTCGCCTCTAGCGTGGGCATCAGCACTCGTTTTTCGGGACTTAGAATTTTGGCGGTTTCGCCCATAAAGCGCACACCGGCCACCAGCAGTGTTTGTGCTGGATGATTCTTACCAAAGCGCGCCATCTCCAACGAGTCGGCCACACAACCACCGGTTTTATCCGCCAGTTCTTGCAGCACGGGGTCGCAATAGTAATGCGCAACCAGCACCGCATTCTGGCGCTTAAGCTCGGCGGCAATTTGCTCAAAATAAGTGGTTTGCTGTTCGGCGGTCAGCGGTTGTATCTGTCTGGCCGCCAGGTGTGCTTGAACCAAAATGCGTTCAGCAATCTGTGTCATCTGTAGGCAATTCCCAAAAGCTGCCGATGTGCACACCGCTTTGGCGTGCCCCGTGCAGGCAGGTACTGTTGCAGTACCGGAAGGAAATGGTGGGTCGTGCGGGGTTCGAACCTGCGACCAATTGGTTAAAAGCCAACTGCTCTACCACTGAGCTAACGACCCTTCGGGGTGGCAAATAATACGTGTTTTGGCGTTGATTTCAAGGACTATTTATCACGGTGGGATAATGTCATTGATGCAGGCGTTGCAAGTCTTGGCGAGCCAAGTTGGCGGCGGAGCTGCTGGGATGCTGGCTGATTACCTGCCGGAACATAGCTTCAGCCCGTTCAAAACGGCCCAAGCGCTGCTCAACCACGGCCAGCTTGTAGGTCGAGTCGGCAACTTTGGCATGCTGCGGCCAATCTTGGATCACGCTGGCAAATGCCTGCCCTGCTGCTTGCAGGTCGTTTTTAACCAGAGCAATTTCGCCCAACCAGTAATAAGCGTTGGCTGCGTATTTACCCTGAGGGTAGCGCCCAAGAAAAGCGGTGAATGCCTGCTGCGCACGGTCAAAATCCCGTGCCTGAATCAGGCTATAGGAAGCTTCGTAAAACTGTTGTTCCTTGGCCGGATCACCGGGTGCCACATCGGCCGGCGGGTTAGCGGGTGGCGGTACCGTGTCGGTGTCGGTGTCGCTAACGACAGGCTGAGCGCCCTGCTCGTGACTGAGACGGCTATCCAAGGCTTGGTAGCGGTCGCGACTTTCTTCGGTCAGGCGGTGAATCTGGTTTTGCTGTTCTTCAACCATACCGCGCAATGCAGCAATTTCTTGCTGCATCTGCTGGAGCTGCATAAATAGCTGCCCCTGAGCAGACAGTCCCGCGCTGTCATTGGCCGATACGGATGCCATAGCACCCATGCAAAGCGCAACACACAGCGCAAGAACTGTCTTTTTCATGGTTTAGTCACGCAGCTCTACGCGGCGGTTCTGGGCCCAATCAGCCTCGCTGTGGCCGCCAGCAACCGGACGCTCTTCACCGTAGGACACCAGCTCTAGCTGTGCTGGGGAAACACCCTGCAGCACCATGTAGCGCTGAACGGCCTTGGCACGACGCTCGCCTAGCGCCATGTTGTACTCGCGGGTGCCGCGCTCGTCAGTGTGGCCTTCCAGAACAACACGACGGCCGTTGCCTTTCAGGTCGCGAGCGTGTACGTCCAGAGCACGCATGGCTTCAGGTTTGAGGTCGGAGCTGTCGAACTCGAAGTAGAAGGTTTTGATGGCGCGCAGAGCAGCTTCGCTGCTGCTGTCAAATTCGCTGCCGTAACCCGCACCGCCCGCAACACCACCGTTGAGGCCAGCATTGGGATCCAGGGTTTCGTTACCGGCGGCGTCGCCGCCTTTGGAGGTACAGCCCACTGCGAACAGCAGGGCCAGTGACAGGGCAGTCAATTTGCCAAATTTCAGTGTTGCCATTGTGTTTTAAAACTCCAACGCAAGGTTGTTGATCCGATTGATTTGAGCGTTTATCAGTTTAAAAAAGGTGACCATGAAGGCTCACGAATCTCTCCTTCAATACCCGGCAATGCGGTACGCACGCGGCCATTGATGGAGGTCAGCATCAGCACTCCTTTACCCTGTTGACGCGTGGCGTAGATTACCATGGTTCCATTGGCCGCAACAGTGGGCGATTCGTCAAGACTGGTGTCAGAAAGGATGCGCAAGGTACCGCGTTGCAGGTCCTGGGTAGCCACCTTGAACACCTTGTAGCCGTCTTGGCGGTGAATCATGACCAGAGTCTTTTCATCCGCCGACAACTTGGGATTGGCGTTGTAATTGCCGGTAAAGGTGACGCGCTTGGCCTCTCCGCCATTGATGCTGGTGCGGTAGATCTGCGGTTTGCCGGAACGGTCGGAGGTGAAGTACAGGGTTTGCCCGTCCTTGCCCCAGAAAGGCTCGGTATCAATGGCCATGTGATTGGTGACGCGGCGCGTTTGGCGGCTGGCCATATCCATCACGTAGATTTCTGGGTTGCCGTCCTTGGACAGCACAAAGGCCAGTTTACTGCTGTCTGGCGACCAGGCCGGCGCGCCGTTGAGCCCTTCAAAGTGAGTGACCTGCTCGCGGGCACCTGTCTCAACGTGCTGTACATAAATGCGCGGGCGCTTCTGTTCAAAGGACACATAAACAATGCGCTTGCCGTCCGGTGCATAGCTGGGCGAAAGGATCGGCTCGCGGGACTGCAGCAGGGTCACTGCACGGGCGCCATCATAGTCGGCGCGATACAGCGCGTAACGTCGGTCATTGACCGGCCCCGAAGCGCTGACAAACAGCAGTTTGGTCGAGAACGCGCCACGGATGCCGGTGACTTTTTCATGGGCTTGGTCAGCAATATGATGCGACATATCACGAATTTGTTGTGCCGTACCGCTGAGCGTGCCGGCATGTACCTGTTGTTCGCTGGTCACGTTGAATAGGTGATACTGCAACTGGTAACGGCCGTCACCCAGCGCGCGCACATCGCCTATCAGCAGATACTGGGCACCCACGGCACGCCAGTCACGGTAAATAATTTCATCAGGGCGGCTGGGCATGCTGATCATATGCTCGCGCGCTATCGGGCTGAACAAACCCGAGTTATACAGGTCAGCAGCAATGATCCGCGCCGGATCATCTGGCAAACCTGCGCCTGCCACGCCAAAGGGCACCACCGCCACCGGAATGGCGCGGTCGGTTCCACGGGTAATAACCAGCGGGTCTGCGGCAAAGGCCAAGCTGGCGCTCAGGGTGATACAGGCAATCAACAGTCGAAACAAGGTGCTCACTGGCTTAAATCCTCGGGCCGGAAGGCCATGCTGCGTTTACGATAAAAGCGTTCATAGGTGGCGCGATCAAGGTTTTGTAGCTCCCTGACCCGCGCCACGTTTCTTACCGCCGCTAGGGCGGAATTATCAAATGCGGCATTGCCACTACTGCGAGCAATGACCACGCGGCTGATGGTACCGTCGGCAAGAAACTCCACATCCAGCACCACCTGCATGCCATTGCGGGCGGCGTCAGGGCGGCTCCAGTTTTGGCTGACCAGCTGCACGATCAGATCATCTAAGCGTGCCGCCTGCTGTTCGCCCTGGCGGTCAGCTGCCGTGGCTTGGCGTTGTGCCGGCCCGTCACCCAGCAGCTCGGCCAGTGCCGCTGCAGTGCGGTCTTCCTGGGCGCGACGCTCGGCTTCGCGGGCTTTGTCGGCGGCCACCTTCGCCGCCTGCTCAGCATCGCGTTTTTTCTTGTCTGCTTCAGCTTTTTGACGTTCGGCTTCGGCCTTTTTCTTTTGTTCCTCGGCTTTCTTACGCTCGGCTTCGGCTTTCTGTTTTTGCTCTTCGGCCTTTTTGCGCTCGGCTTCGGCTTTTTTCTTCAGTTCCTCAGCTTTTTTGCGCTCGGCCTCGGCACGGGCCTTGGCTTCTTCTGCTGCTTTCAGGCGCGCGGCTTCAGCTTTTTGCAATTCAAGTTTTTTCTGTTCAGCGGCTTTTTGTTCGGCGACACGCTTTTGCTCGGCGGCTTTTTGCCGCTCATCTGCCAATTTTTGCTCGGCTTGACGCTTGCGTTCTTGCTCAGCGCTTTGTTCAGCTTGGCGCTGTTGCTCGGCTGCGCGTTGCTGTTCTGCCTGACGCATGGCGACCTGACGCGCCTCTTCAGCCTGTCGCTGGGCTGCCGCTTCGCGTTCCTGCTCGCGTTTTTTTTGTTCTAGTTGATCCTGAGCGTAGTCTTGTGTGCGGGTTTGCTCAGCCTCGCCCGCAATTTTGTGCGGCGTCTGGCTGGTCGCCATGTTTTGCGACTCGAGCTGATAGAGGGTCGCTTTAACCAAGGGGCGCGCCGGCGGCAGCTCGGGCGTGCTGGAAAAACTGACAAACAACAGCGAGAGCAGCGCCACATGAATGGCAACTGCCCACAGGGTCGGCCAAAACAGCCGTTCTTTCTGTGCGGGAATCCTGTCCATCAGAGCGGCTCGGTAATCAGGCCCACATCGGTCACGCCGGCCTGTTGCAGACCGCCCATGGCCTGCATCACGCTGCCATAATCCACCCGCTTGTCTGCCCGCACATAGACCTGCACCTGTTTGCCTTGGGCTTTGTTGGCAGCCAGTATCGCGGTGGCGGCTTGGATCATGCCGTCGAGCGTCACAGCGCTGTCATCCACGGTGTCAACATCCACTTCTGAACCTGTGGTCCAGTGGTAGCTTTTGTCCTCTTTGATCGACACGGTGAGGATAACGGCGTTGTTGTCTTGGGGCAGTACCTCGCTGGACACTTGCGGCAGCTCAACCTTGACTCCCTGATTAAGCATAGGGGCGGTCACCATGAAAATCACCAGCAGTACCAGCATCACGTCGATGTAAGGCACGACGTTCATTTCGGCAACGGGTTTTCTGCGATTGCGTATGCGCGCCATGTCTGTTCTCCACCTCAACCTTTGGCGTGCACGGTGCGGTGCAGGATGGCGTGAAACTCGTCGGCAAAGGTGTAGTAACGCGCAATCAGGATTTCGCTGCGTGCCGCAAAGCGGTTATAGGCAACCACGGCCGGAATAGCAGCAAACAGACCAATGGCGGTGGCAATCAGAGCCTCGGCGATACCCGGTGCCACGGTGGCCAAGGTGGCCTGTTGCACCTGAGCCAAACCGCGAAACGAGTTCATAATGCCCCAAACAGTACCGAACAGGCCGACATAGGGACTGGTGGAGCCAACCGTAGCCAAAAATGGCAGGTTTTGCTCTAGGTATTCTTCTTCGCGGGCGATGGCCACACGCATAGCGCGGGCTACAGCATCCATAACAGCATCGGGGTGCATGCCCTGCTGTTGGCGCAGGCGGGAAAACTCCTTAAAACCGGCCTGAAAAATGCGCTCGGTGCCGCTAAGTTCCTGTTTACCGCTTACCTCGCGGTACAGACGTGACAGGTCAACGCCCGACCAGAAACGGTCTTCAAACAGCTCCAGCCCTTTGCGAGCCGCACCCAGTGCACTGCTGCGCTGAAAAATAATGATCCAGGAGATGACCGATGCCAGCAGCAGGCTGAGCATAACCAGCTGCACCAGCAGGCTGGCATTACTGACCAGACTCCACATTGACATTGAATCGGCTTGATTGGCGCCCACACAGTCCTCCCTTAAGGCAAAAGATCGTGTTGAAAAATGGTATGCAATGCGGCCGGCATGGCCACGGGTTTGAAACGGTCTGCACTGACGCTGGCAATGGTAAAACGGCCCTCGCACAGCAACATTCCATCGGAGTTGCGGCGCACTTGCTGAACAAATTCCAGCCGCGCTTTACCCAGTTTTTCTACCTGCGCGCTGACCTGCAATTCATCATCCAGTCGCGCCGGCGCATGATAGCGGGTTTGCGCACTGTGCACGACAAAAAGAAGGTTTTGCGCGGCCAGTTCATGCTGGCTGTAACCCAGCGCCCGCAACCGTTCAGTACGCGCACGCTCCATAAACTTGAGGTAGTTGACGTAATACACCACGCCACCGGCATCGGTGTCCTCGTAATAGACACGGCAGGGCCAGCTAAATTCACTGCCCATCATCGAAACCTTCCTCCTGCAGCTGTTGTGCATCCTGCGGCGCTTTCAGGCCAAAATGTTGCCACGCATGGCGCGTCACCACCCTGCCCCGCGGTGTGCGCATGATATAGCCCTGCTGGATCAGATAAGGCTCCAGCACGTCTTCAATGGTGTGGCGCTCTTCGCTGATGGCGGCGGCAAGGTTGTCCAGCCCGACCGGCCCGCCATCGAATTTTTCCATCATGGTCAGCAATAGGCGGCGGTCCTGATGATCAAAGCCCAGCTCGTCCACATCCAGCATGTTCAACGCCTGATCGGCAATGTTGGCGGTAATTTGGCCGTCGCCACGCACCTGAGCAAAGTCACGCACCCGACGCAACAGACGGTTAGCGATACGCGGCGTGCCTCGCGAGCGGCGGGCAATCTCGAATGCACCCTGCGCGGCGATCGGCATGTCGAGAATGCCGGCGGCACGCTCAACAATGCTGGACAGGTCAGCATGGCTGTAAAACTCCAGCCGTTGCACGATGCCAAAACGGTCCCGCAAGGGATTGGTCAGCATACCGGCACGGGTGGTGGCACCGACTAGGGTAAAGGGCGGCAAGTCCAGCTTGATCGAGCGGGCCGCTGGGCCTTCGCCAATCATGATATCCAGCTGAAAATCTTCCATGGCCGGATAGAGAACTTCTTCTACCACCGGCGGCAGGCGGTGAATTTCGTCGATAAACAACACATCGCCTTCGTTCAGGTTGGTCAGCAGGGCGGCCAGATCGCCGGCGCGCTCCAGCACCGGACCTGAGGTGCTTTTCAGCGACACGCCCATTTCACTGGCAATAATATTGGCCAACGTGGTTTTACCCAAACCCGGCGGGCCAAAAATCAGGGTATGGTCCAACGCCTCATTGCGCATGCGGGCGGCCTGAATAAACAGACCCATCTGCTCGCGCACCACCGGCTGGCCAATATATTCCGCAAGGCTCAGCGGGCGAATGGCGCGGTCAAACTGCTCTTCCCGCTCTTTGGCGGTGCCAGAAATCAGACGGTCAGCTTCGATCATGGCGTTACCCTTTATTGGCCTAGGCCGCGCAGCGCCAGACGAATCAGCTCTTCGCTGCGTAGGCCGTCGGCAAACACCGCACGCACCGCACGACTGGCCTCGACAGGCTTAAAGCCCAGCGACACCAGTGCACTCACCGCATCCTGTTCGGCACTGGTTGCATAGGCTATTTCTGCCGCACCCGCCACCGGCAAAGCCACGCCGGCCGGCGCATCCCAGTCTTTAAACTTGCCCTTAAGCTCAACCAGCAAGCGCTCGGCGGTCTTTTTGCCTACGCCAGGCACCTTCATTAGGCGCGCAGTATCCTCGGCATGCACACAGGCAATCAGCTCGTCGCCGCTCATACCCGACATCAGCGCCAGCGCCAGCTTGGGGCCCACGCCATTAAGGCGGATCAGCTCGCGAAACATCTGGCGGTCCTTGCGGCTATAAAAACCGAACAACAACTGCGCATCCTCGCGCACCACCAAATGCGTGTACAACTCCAGCGGTTTGCCGTTATCGGGCAGCTGAAACAGGGTGCTCATGGGCACTTCCAGTTCGTAGCCCACGCCGTTGACATCCAACGTAACCAAAGGCGGCTGCTTATCCAGCAAGGTGCCTCGCAAAAAACCTATCATTGAGCATATCCTTCCGGCAGGCTGGCCAAGCGCATGCGACCGCCACGGGTGCGCGCACCGCCCAGATTATGGGGAATCAACGTTTGGCGATGATGGGCGTGACAAAGCGCCACCGCTAGCGCATCGGAGGCGTCGATTTGTGGTTTTTTAGTCAGTTTGAGCAAGTGCATAACCATCATTTGCACCTGCTCCTTGGCTGCACGGCCGCTGCCAACCACCGCCGACTTGATCTGGGTGGCACTGTATTCGCTAACCGCAATGTTGTGCTGGGTGGCCGCAACAATGGCCGCGCCACGCGCCTGACCCAGCTTGAGCGCCGAGTCGGCATTGCTGGCCATGAACACCTGCTCAATGCCCATCAGCTCGGGCTGGTATTGCTCAATAATTTTGCTAACACCGGCAAACACCGCATCCAGCCGCTCAGGCAACTCACCGCTGCCGGTACGAATACAGCCGGAGGCTACATACTCGCAACCACGCCCCGTATCACGCACCACGCCATAACCGGTGATACGCGAACCGGGGTCAATGCCAAGAATCAAGGTCATCTGGGTACCCACCTTGCAGCGCTGTTGAAGCCGTGCAACTTAACACAAAATACTGTGTATTTATACAGCACCATAATGTCCTGACGCTAGGCTACCCGTTTCATCCCTATGAACCGAGGTGAAATTTCAGAAAGCGCTAACAGCGCCACAAGCTGCAGCAAGCCAGCCAAAACGCCTCAAAACGGCACTACGCAATGCCCCTCAAGGGTTTCTCTACAACAAACCCGGCGCGCTACAGACACACACCGCGACAGCATCCCGCCATCTTGGATGGCGGGACCCAACCTCTGCTCCCTGCACAAGGCGGATTCGGCCCAGTCGGTGTTGCGGCAAGGCATTAGCGGTTCGTGTCAGTTCACTGACACCGACAAGCGTAGCCTTGCAACAATACCGACCGAGCCCAAAGCCACAGTGCTTACCCCAACTGCTCCATGATCTCGTCTGCAATCTCAGCATTGGAATAAACGTTCTGCACATCATCCAAATCTTCCAGCGCATCAATCAGCTTCATGACTTTTTGCGCGCTTTCCAGATCCAGCTCGGCAGTGGTGGTAGGCAGCATGGTGACCTCTGCTTCTTCCGCCTTGAAACCAGCCTCTTTCAGCGCTTCGTTGACGCCGATAAAGTCGGCAAAACTGGTCAACACTTCAGCGGAGCCATCATCGTTGATGACCACATCGTCGGCACCGGCTTCCAGTGCGGCATCCATCAGGGCTTCTTCGTCCACGCCCGGCGCAAACAGGATTTGCCCCTTACGCTCGAACAAATAAGCGACCGAACCATCAGTACCCAAGTTGCCGCCGTGCTTGCTGAAAGCATGGCGTACTTCGGCGGCAGTGCGGTTGCGGTTATCGGTCATCGCTTCAACATACACCGCAACACCGGCCACGCCGTAACCCTCATAGGACAGCTCTTCAACGTTGTCGGCTTCGTTGGTACCCGCACCACGGGCAATCGCGCGTTCAATGGTGTCGCGGGTCATGTTGGCACCCAGCGCCTTATCCACCGCCAGTCGCAGACGCGGGTTGTCTTCGACAACACCGCCGCCGGCCTTGGCGGCCACAGTCAACTCACGAATCAGCTTGGTAAAAATCTTGCCCCGCTGCGCATCCTGACGCGCCTTACGGTGCTTGATATTGGCCCATTTGGAATGTCCAGCCATAAGATTTCCTCTTATTTTGCATTCATGTTCTGGTGTTAAGCCACGGCGCGCATACTGCGCGCCGGCAAACCGCCTCACTCCATCCGTACTGGCAGAAATGAAGGCAGGTAACAACCTTTCTGGTTGATGTATGCCCCCCACCGACAGCACTCAGATAACCCAGCCGCCGGTACAACACAAAACCAACCCAAGACACGCGACAGCAGCCCGGCACAGCCGGGCCACCCCCCTCAAACAACGCGGTGTATTGGGACGGGGCCCGGCTGGATAAAGCCTTAGCGAACCTCACGAAGCTTGCTGCGAGTGGTGAAGCGAAGCTTTAAGCCAGCCTGACCCCGTCCCGGTCAACCGCAAAACAAAAAAACTAACCCTCAGCCTTAGCCTGCTCCCGCAAGCGGATATTCAACTCACGCAACTGCTTGGCATCCACAGTACCCGGCGCCTGAGTCATAACGCAGGCCGCACTCTGGGTTTTCGGGAAGGCAATCACTTCACGAATCGAGCTAGCGCCGGTCATCAGCATAACCAGACGGTCCAGACCAAAGGCCAAACCACCATGGGGCGGCGCACCAAAGCGCAAAGCATCGAGCAGGAAGCCGAATTTTTCTTTCTGCTCGGCCTCGTCAATACCCAATACATCAAATACGGTCTGCTGCATGGTGCGGTCATGGATACGGATCGAGCCGCCACCCAGCTCAGTGCCGTTGAGCACCATATCGTAGGCGCGGGACAGGGCTTTTTCCGGTGCGGCTTTCAGCTCATCAGCCGAGCACTTGGGCGAGGTAAAGGGGTGGTGCAGCGCACTGAGCGAGCCGTCATCGTTTTCCTCGAACATCGGGAAGTCCACCACCCACAGCGGCGCCCACTCGGCAGTCAGCAGGTTCAGGTCATGGCCCAGGCGGATACGCAGCGCGCCCAAAGCATCGCTAACCACCTGCGCCTTGTCGGCACCAAAGAACACGATATCGCCGTCTACTGCGCCGACACGGTCGAGAATGGTGTTGAGGTTGTCTTCGGGAATAAATTTGACGATGGGCGACTGCAAGCCTTCAACGCCTTTGGCACGCTCGTTAACCTTGATGTAAGCCAAACCTTTGGCACCGTACAGGCCAACATACTTGGTGTAGTCGTCAATCTGTCCGCGCGGCATCGCGCCCTGACCAGGTACGCGCAGCGCGGTAACACGGCCTTTGGGGTCATTGGCCGGACCGCTGAACACCTTGAACTCAACATCTTTGAGCTGATCAGCGACATCAACCAGTTCCAGCGGGATACGCAGATCCGGCTTGTCCGAGCCAAAGCGGCGCATGGCCTCTTCGTAAGGCATGTGCGGGAACTCACCCAGTTCCACACCCAGCACGTCCTTGAACAGGTTGCGAATCATGGTTTCGGTTATGCCCATGATGTCGCCTTCGTCCATAAAGCTGGTTTCGATGTCGATCTGGGTAAATTCCGGCTGGCGGTCAGCGCGCAGGTCTTCATCGCGGAAGCACTTGGCAATCTGGTAGTAGCGGTCAAAACCGGACACCATCAGCAATTGCTTGAACAGTTGCGGTGACTGCGGCAGGGCAAAAAAACTGCCAGCGTGGGTACGGCTGGGCACCAAATAGTCGCGGGCACCTTCAGGCGTGGCGCGGGTCAGAATCGGGGTTTCTACATCCATAAAGCCGTTGTCATCTAGGAAGCGACGGATGCTGGAGCTGATGCGCGAGCGCAGTTTGAGCTTCTCGGCCATTTCTGGGCGACGCAGGTCGATATAACGAAAGCGTAGACGGGTCTCCTCGCCCACATCTGAATGCTCATCCAGCGGGAATGGCGGCGTATCGGCTTGGCTTAGGATTTCCAGTTCGGTGGCGATGACTTCGATCTCGCCGCTGGCCAGATTTGAGTTGGCTGCACCATCGGGACGGCGACGCACCACTCCGGTGGCCTTGACTACAAACTCGCTGCGCACGCGGTCAGCGGTGTTAAAGGTGTCTACGTTATCGGGGTTGAACACCACCTGCGCCAGACCTTCACGGTCACGGATATCAAGAAAAATCACGCCACCGTGGTCGCGGCGGCGGTGCACCCAGCCGCAAAGGGTGACGGTTTGACCTTCAAGGCCGGCGTTAAGGTGGCCGCAATAATGGCTGCGCATCATGATCGTGTTCACTTCCCAGGTTATTCAAAATTAAGACTGGGCTGCCATCAGCCGTAGCCTAAGCAGCAAAACAGGAACCGAGACGGAGCCGGCCCTGTAAAAACGGCAGATTATATAGCTTTCCACGCCTCCCGACCATGCCTGCCGTCACAGCGCAACAGGGACCTGGCCGCACCACGCGCACCCCAGATCAGCTGCGTTGATTTGAGTCGCGCACAGCTTTGCTGTTTAATAACCGCTCGGTGCGCACGCGCCTGCCTGTTCCTGTCCACGACGAGCACGGCGCGCGAACGGACCGATTCACACTCTTAATTATTCCCCTAGCACATTGAGTCATTACCATCATGTCAAAACCTGTTTGTATTATTACCGCGTCACTACTTGTTACTGCCACGACACTGCAAGCCGTATCACTGTACGTCACCATCCCCGCCCTCCCGCTGGTTGCTCTGATTTTCACCGCCGCCGCCACCTTGGCCTACTTTTTAGGTGGCAAAAAACCCACGGCGCAAACGCGGTCGGTGGCCGATCTAGCCCACAGCGAAAGCCGGAATATAACCGCGAATGAAAGCCCAGAAGACGGGCGCGAAACCGGCACCGTAAAGTGGTTCAACACCACCAAAGGCTTCGGCTTTATTGCCCGCGATAGCGGAGATGATATTTTTGTGCACTTTCGTGCTATTCGCGGCGATGGCCACCGCATTCTGATTGAAGGCCAGCGCGTGGAATACAGCGTCATTTCCAGTGATAAAGGTCTGCAGGCCGAAGATGTAGCTGAGCTGTAAAACAGCAGCTGCCTGTCACAGCAACTGCGGCAGGCAGCCCTTTAAGCGTTCTTTAGGCGACAACTTAAGCGCCAGTCCTCACCCACCGCACGCACCTCATCTATCTGCAAGTCCAGCGCCTGCGCCATCTGCACCAGCGGCAGGTTCAGCAATGGCCGCGCATCACTGCCCAACAGTTTGGGCGCTATATAGATCACCAGCTCATCCAGCAAGCCCGCCTGTAAAAACGCGCCGCACAGCCTTGCTCCCGCCTCGACCAGCACCTCGTTGGCCTCATGCTGATCCGCCAGCCGTCGCAGCAAAGCCAGCAAGTCAATATGCCCATTCGCCTGCGGTAATAGCATCAACGCGGCCCCAGCTGGCAACGCCTGCGCGGGCTGCTGCAGGGTCGCCAGCCAGGCATTATCGGCCTGATAAAACGGCGCATCAAAAGGCACCCGCTGGCGGCTATCTACCAGCACCCGCATCGGCGAACGCTGCAGGGCTAATGTTTTTTGTGGTTCCGGCAATTCAAGCTGTTCGCCCCTTACTGTGAGCCGTGCATTGTCCAGCAATACGGTATCGGCACCGCTAACAACCACGCTGCTGCGCGCCCGCAGCCGCTGCACATCGGCACGCGCCGCCGGCCCGGTAATCCACTGGCTCTCGCCGCTGGCCATGGCGGTGCGTCCATCCAGACTCATGGCCAGCTTGGCCGTCACACGCGGCAGCCCGCTGCGCATACGCTTAACGAACCCTGCATTCAGCGCCTGCGCCTGCTCCGCCAACGCTCCCTCTAGCACACACACCTCAACACCACGGCTGCGCAACAGCTCAAGCCCGCGACCAGACACCTGTGGGTTGGGGTCTTGCATGGCCACCACCACGCGAGCAATGCCAGCATCCAGTAACGCTTGCGCACAGGGTGGCGTGCGGCCTTGATGACTGCAGGGTTCAAGGGTCACGTAGGCGGTGGCACCGGACGCGTGCGCACTGGCCGCACGAATGGCATGCACCTCGGCATGGGGCGTACCGGCTTGCTGGTGCCAGCCCTCACCAATAATGCGGCCATCCTGCACCAACACGCAGCCAACTCTGGGGTTGGGGTGGGTCGAGTACAGCCCCAGCTCTGCCAACTGCAGCGCTCGGGCCATAAACGCTTTATCACTCATCGCTGCTGCGCTCACGGGTCATGCGCTCGATTTCTTCACGAAACTCATTCAAGTCCTGAAAGCGGCGGTATACCGACGCAAAACGAATGTAAGCCACTTCATCCAGCTTGCGCAGCTCGTTCATCACCAGCTCGCCGGCGACCAGCGACTTGATTTCCCGCTCCCCGGTAGCCCGCAGTTTGCGTTTGATATTGGCCACGGCTTCTTCAACCCGCTCCAGACTGACCGGGCGTTTTTCCAGCGCCCGCATCATACCGGCGCGCAATTTATTTTCGTCAAATGGCTGGCGGCTGCCATCTTGCTTGATCAGACGCGGCAACTGCAGCTCCGCCACCTCAAAGGTAGTAAAACGCTCGCTACAGGAAATGCACTCACGCCGCCGGCGCACCTGGTCACCATTGGTTACCAGTCGCGAATCGACCACCTTGGTATCATGGGTACCACAAAACGGGCAATGCATGAAAAAAGCTCCTGAAGACCGGATAATGGCGGCATCTTAACGTATCCACCGGCAAGTGAATATAAAGCAGCCTGCTCAGAATCAACAAAGACTGGGCAACCCTTTGCCGCCCTGCCCGCTGGCACCTATAATGCGCGGTTTATTTTACGCCACACCACAGGTAGCTTTTCATGGCCAAAAAACTCTTTATCGAAACCCACGGCTGTCAGATGAACGAGTACGACAGCTCGCGCATGGCGGACTTGCTGGGCGAACAGGAAGCCATGGAAGCCACCAACAACCCGGCAGAAGCCGACGTTATCCTGCTTAATACCTGCTCGATCCGCGAAAAAGCCCAAGAAAAAGTATTTTCACAACTGGGCCGTTGGCGCGAACTCAAGCAAGCCAACCCCAACTTAATCATTGGTGTTGGCGGCTGTGTCGCCAGCCAAGAAGGGGCCGCCATCCGTGACCGCGCGCCCTATGTGGATGTGGTATTCGGTCCGCAAACCCTGCACCGCTTGCCGGAAATGATTGACGCCGCACGCAGCACCGGCCAGGCGCAGGTGGATATTTCCTTCCCCGAAATCGAAAAATTTGACCGATTACCCGAACCACGGGTTGATGGCCCCACCGCCTTTGTTTCCATCATGGAAGGCTGCAGCAAATACTGCACCTTCTGCGTGGTGCCCTACACCCGCGGTGAGGAAGTCAGCCGTCCAGCGGCGGATGTGTTGAACGAAATCCGCCACCTAGCCGACAACGGCGTGCGCGAAATTACCCTGCTGGGGCAGAACGTCAACGGCTACCGAGGCGAATTTGAGATTGGCGGCTTGGGTCAGATCATTGATCTGGCTGATTTGCTGCGGCTGGTATCTGAAATCGACGGCATCGAGCGCATCCGCTACACCACCTCGCACCCGCTGGAATTTTCTGACGCACTGATCCAAGCCCACGCTACCCTGCCCAAATTGGTGCGCTATCTGCATTTACCGGTGCAGTCCGGCTCGGATCGGGTGCTGGCCAATATGAAACGTAACCACACCGCGCTGGAATACAAATCTCGCATTCGCAAGCTAAAACAGGCGGTGCCGGACATTCTGATCAGCTCGGACTTTATCGTTGGCTTCCCCGGCGAAACCGACAAAGACTTCGAGCAAACCATGAACTTAATTGCCGAAATCGGCTTCGATTTTTCCTATTCTTTTGTCTACAGTGCGCGCCCCGGCACGCCAGCAGCCGACCTGCCAGACGACACACCGGACGCGGTGAAAAAAGAACGCCTGGCGCTGCTGCAGCAACGCCTGCAACAGCAAGGCTTTGAAAACAGCCGCCGCATGGCGGGTCAGACCCAGCGCATTCTAGTTACTGACTACTCCAAAAAAGACCCAGGCATGCTGCAGGGGCGCAACGAGTTCAATCGGGTGGTCAACTTTCGCAGCGATAACCCGCTGTTGATTGGCAAATTTGTAGACTGCGAAATCGTAGAGGCGCGCCCGTTCTCACTACTGGGCAAGCTGATCGAAGGCAGTGAAGGCTAACGGGCCGCGGACCTTGCCAAAACCCTGTCACAAATCCACTACCTTTTACCCTTAGCCAATGTTTGTACTGGCCTTAATAGTAACTTTCTGGTAATTTCGCCGGCTTGAAAAGGCAGAGGCATCTGCACCGGACTTTTAGTTGTGGAGGCACTGAGTTATGGCCAACAAAGAAGAGCAAAAAAACAGTCAACTGACACGCGCCTTTGTCCCCTATAAAGAAACTGAGGGCGAAGAGTACATGGGCGAAGCGATGCGTGCCCATTTTGTCGAAATCCTCAATAGCTGGAAGCAGGAATTGCGTGAAGAAGTCGACCGCACCGTCAACTACATGAAGGACGAAGCGGCCAACTTCCCAGACCCTGCCGACCGTGCCAGCCAGGAAGAAGAGTTCAGCCTAGAGCTGCGTACGCGTGATCGCGAGCGTAAGCTGATCAAGAAGATCGACGAAACTCTGCAGCTCATCGAAGACGAAGAATACGGTTGGTGCGATGCCTGTGGTGTCGAAATCGGTCTGCGCCGCCTAGAAGCTCGTCCAACTGCCACGCAGTGCATTGACTGCAAGACGCTGGCAGAAATCAAGGAAAAGCAGATGGGTTCCTAAAGGAAACCAGACCTGCAAACGGGGCCCACAAGGCCCCGTTTTTTATTGCCGGAAATATAGCTTTGCCGTGCCTTGTGCGGCCTGCTGTCAACTTGCCCCTCCTCGTCACCCTGCGCGAAGTCGCTGGGTCCAGCACTTGGGTCTGCACGAGGCAGCGGCCAACAGGCTTATTCTGCCGCCAAGCCTTGCAAGATTTGCAATACGTCCTGGCAGGCCGTTTCGTCGGCCAGGCTGTCGCTTTGCGCCACCAGCTCGCCCGCTTGCAACGCCTGCACCTGCAGCCCTTCTTGGCGCAGTTCCAGCTCACCTGCCTGCAGCGCTTTTAGTACCTGGCCCGCAGCACGGCCATCAGCAAAAGCGACCGACAGCAAAATATCTTCGCCCGCCGCATTCAGCACGCGGAAACGAAAACCAGCATCGTCACGAAAGCTAACGGTGCGCACGGCTTTTTTCACCTTGCGTGCTTTCTTATCCCCAGTTGCCGCAACCTGAACAAAATTGCGCAAGCCAACCGCCTCACGCAGTTCCGCCAAAAACGGCGTCGCAATTTGACGCGCCTTCACGGCGCCGGCCTGCAAAATGTCTTCCAAATCCTGCGGACGCGCCAGCAGCTCGTGATAGCGCTCACGCGACTCGCTCAACTGACCATCCAGCAACTCGAACAGACGCTGTTTGGCCTCACCCCAGGCCAGTCCAGCGCCCAAGTCGGCGTGCATGTGCGCGGCCTGTTCTTCACTGGCAAAGGCTTTATATAGGGTAAATAAGTGCGAACTATCAGCATCCTTCGCCTCGCCGGGCAGACGTGAGTCCGTCACGATACGCGCAATCGCCGCCTTCAGTTCTTTGCTGGAGCTAAATAGCGGAATGGTGTTGTCATAGCTTTTGGACATTTTGCGACCATCCAGTCCCGGCAGAGTCGCCACTTCCTCGGCAATCTGCGCCTCCGGCATGACAAAAAATTCGCGCCCCTGTCCAAACAGATGATTAAAGCGCTGGCCGATATCCCGCGCCATCTCCACGTGCTGGATCTGATCACGGCCAACTGGTACGCGATTGGCGTTGAACATCAGAATATCCGCCGCCATCAACACCGGATAACTGAACAAGCCCATGCTGACACCGGCATCTGGGTCTTCGCCAGCTGCAACATTTTGGTCCACCGACGCCTTGTAGGCATGGGCGCGGTTGAGCAAGCCCTTGGCCGCCACGCAGGTCAGCAGCCAGCACAGCTCAGGGATTTCTGGAATGTCGGACTGACGGTAAAAGGTCGTCTTTTGCGGGTCCAGCCCGCCGGCCAGCCAGGTGGCGGCAATTTCCAGCCGCGACTGCTGGATGCGCGCCGGATCATCACACTTGATCAGCGCATGGTAGTCGGCCAGAAAATAAAAAGACTCCACATCCGTGGCTTTGCTGGCCTCAATGGCCGGACGAATGGCACCGGCGTAGTTGCCCAGATGGGGCGTGCCAGTGGTGGTAATACCGGTTAAAACTCGTGTCTTCATCAGATTATCCATCAACTATAAATCTATTGCCGTGCGCAAACGCACCAGCCTGCAATGTGTCACCCCGCACGAACCTACTGTCATGCAACCTGTCGCCCAGCGACACTCAATTGTCACTCTGCGCGTAGTCGCAGGGTCTAGCTCTTAGCTCTTAGCTCTTAGCTCTTAGCTCTTAGCTCTTAGCCAGCATCCAGCGGCTCGATATCAAAAACATACCGCAATACGGCCTCTTTCAACTCAACCAGTTTGCCATGAAAAAAATGACCACTGTCGGCAATACGGATCAGTTGCAGAGGACGCTGCTGGGCCTGTGCCCAGTCATACACTTGCAGCGGCTCTATCACTTCATCCTGCTCGGGCTGAATCAGCGTAAGTCGCCCCTGTCCAGCCAGCCAGTGCGGTGCCTGCAAGCGGGTAACCGCTGGTGCCACCAAGCACAGTTGTACGGCAGGCTCGCCCTGTAGCTCCAGTCGGCCCGACAGGCTGGCGGCAACAAAGCCGCCAAAGGAAAACCCAAACAAATACACCGGCAGGCGCGGATGATGCTCCCGCAACCAGTTCAGCGCGGCTTCGGCGTCATCCACCTCGCCGCTCTCCATATCATGCTCACCTTCACTGTTACCGGTGCCTCGATAATTGAAACGCAGCGTAGCCAAACCTTGGTCACGCGCAGTGCGTTGCAGGCTGGATACCACCTTATTAAGCATGGTGCCGCCCTGTTGCGGATTGGGATGACAGACCAGAGCCACACCACGCGCCCCTGCAGTTGCCAGGTACAAGGCTTCCAGAGCACCCGCCGGCCCCGGAATCTGTACCTGTTGTTCTCTTACCAACACTGCCTGCTCCCTACCCCACTGGGTCGTTTTGTCTGATTGCAAAAAATGGCCAGCTGGCCAATAGTGCGACCTGCTGCCCGCACAAGATGCTCAGCTTGCGCTACTCTATGGGCCTATCTGGTTAAGTTCACACACCCGTTTCAGCCCGAAGGCCGCGAGTTACAGATAACGAACGCGCTAGACAGAGCATCAGGCATCACCCGAGCTCCGGCCTACTTCGGAGCTCCCGTTAATCACCCGAAAGAGGATACCCCGTGGACAATTCAATTCCCGTCTGGCTGCTGCCATTGTTGAGTTTTACTGTCGGCGTTATCGCCACCCTGCTGATTACCCGCATGATGCGCAGCGAGGCATCCGACACGCCTGATCAGCGCATCAATGAGCTGCAAAAGCGTTTCGACAGCTACCAGGTCGAAGTGGTCGCACACTTTAGCACGACCGCCGAACTGGTCAACAAACTGACCGAAAACTACCAAAACGTGCAAGAACACCTGCTGCAATCCGCCGAACGCTTGGCGTTGGACGAAGATACCCGCCAGCACCTGCTCAACAGTCTGGTTGGCACGCCCGCCTTGGAACACAGCCAACAGACGGCCGCCCCCGCAACGAACGCAGCCCCCACAGAAGCCGAAACGGCCACTCCAGCCGTGGCAGAAGCGGCAAACGCGCCTGAGAGCACGCCCGAGCCACCACGCGACTATGCCAGCAAAGAAGAAGGCGAGGTTGGCACACTAGACGCCAGTTTCGGCCTGAAAAAAGACTGATCCATCGGCTGCTTGCTGCCTGCTCTACTGTTGCGGGCTGGCAATGACGGGACGCATGCCTACCTTGGCATGCACCGTCAACAGCTGGTCGCGACGCAGCACTTCCAGCACCATCGGCTGGCCCGGACTCATATTGGCGACCTGACTCATCGAACTACGACCATCCACCGCCGGTTGGCCGGCAATCGACAGAATCACATCACCTGGACGCAGTCCGGCCTCGTCTGCCGGCCCCTCACGCAGCACACCCGCCACCAAAATACCGGGTCGCCCTCGCAGCCCAAAACTCTCTGCCAGCTCTGGCGTCAACGCCTGCACCTCAAGCCCTAGCCAGCCACGAATCACCTGTCCGTGCTCGATAATGGAGTCCATCACGCTTTGCGCCAGCTTGACCGGAATAGCAAAACCGATGCCCTGCGAGCCGCCACTGCGGGAAAAAATCGCCGTATTGATACCCAGCAACTGACCACGGGCATCCACCAGCGCGCCACCCGAGTTGCCGGGGTTAATCGCAGCGTCGGTCTGGATAAAGTCTTCGTAGGTATTGATGCCAAGCTGGTTACGGCCCGTGGCGCTGATAATGCCCATGGTGACCGTCTGCCCCACACCAAAGGGGTTACCAATGGCCAGCGCTACATCGCCAATTTGTACTTGATCGGACTGGCCAGCACTGATTGCCGGCAAGTCGGGCAGGTCAATCTTGAGCACCGCCAGGTCGGTTTCCGGGTCACTACCAATCAGCCGCGCTAGGGTTTCACGGCCATCTTTGAGCGCCACTACAATCTGCTCAGCGCCGGCGATAACATGGTTATTGGTGAGCAAGTAGCCGGTATCGCTCATGATCACCGCCGATCCAAGGCTTGACTCAAGCCGCCGCTGCTGCGGCAGGCTGTCACCAAAAAAGTGACGCAGGGATGGGTCGGCAAACAGCGGATGAATCGGCTCGCCCACCGCTAGGGTGCTATACAGGTTGACCACCGCCGGTGAAGCGCGCCCCACGGCAGCAGCGTACGAAAACGGCCCGTCCTGCAGTGCGGGAAACGGCGCGCTGACCTGACGCTGCGTAAGACCAGCCAGCCCGGGAAACCAGCCCATGACCACCAGCGCCGCCAGCACGCCCGCCAGCACCGGCCAGCCCAGCTGTTGCAGACGCTCTCTCATCGTGACCTCTTTATTTGGCTTATCAAAACAGGCAGGCATTATAGACACCCACAAGCTACACGCCCAACCCCGCGCGTAAGCGCACCGCTGTTCTGTGCTATCGTGCCCGCCTTTGCCGCATCCCGAGGACATCACCATGAGCTTGGCCACCGCCGACCTGATTGCCGCCCTAGACCACTACCTAAACAGCGCTGCCATCCACGACTACTGCCCCAATGGCCTGCAAGTGGAAGGCCGGCCACGCATCCGCCGCATTGTGTCCGGCGTTACGGCCAGCCAAGCGCTGATTGATGCGGCGATTGAGCAGCAAGCGGACGCTATCCTCGTCCATCATGGTTACTTCTGGAAGGGCGAAAGCCCAGTCGTGCGCGGCATGAAACAGCGTCGCCTAAAGAGCCTGTTGACACACGATATCAACTTGATCGCCTACCATCTGCCGCTGGATATCCACCCCGAAGTGGGCAATAACGTGCAACTGGCGCACAAGCTGGGCCTGCGCATCAACGGCCCGCTGGAAGCCGGCAACCCGAACAGCGTCGGTCTGATTGGCGAGCTGCCGCAGCCCCAGAGCAGCGCCGCACTGGCTAGCCATATCGAACACGTCCTGGGCCGCACCCCTATGGTGGTTGATGCCGGCAAACCAATCCGCACCCTGGGCTGGTGCACCGGTGGCGCACAAAACTATATCGACCACGCCATTGCGGCCGGCGTCGATGCGTTTATCACCGGTGAAATTTCTGAGCACAGCACCCACAGCGCACTGGAAAACGGCCTCAGCTACTTCGCCGCCGGCCACCACGCCACCGAACGCTACGGCGTGCAAGCGCTGGGCGACTGGATTGCCCGCACCTTGGGTA
Organism: Thiopseudomonas sp.; assembly: GCA_018384595.1. GTDB lineage: Bacteria > Pseudomonadota > Gammaproteobacteria > Pseudomonadales > Pseudomonadaceae > Thiopseudomonas. The sequence continues at coordinate 1,457 of JAHAYO010000103.1, read as the reverse complement.
TCGAGCACCAGTACGTCGAGTGCCCCAACCCCGCCTGATGCACCCCGCCTAGGCAGTCCCAGCCACGGGGCTGCCATATACTCATTCCTATTTATTCTAGAAACTCGGTTGGTTATAACGTCTGCCCGATATACAGTGCCCCGTATTATCCGACACTGATCGCGAGCCCAGCATGACCGACACCCTTACCCACCTCAAACAACTGGAAGCCGAGAGCATCCATATTATCCGTGAAGTAGCTGCCGAGTTTGATAACCCGGTGATGCTCTATTCCATTGGCAAAGATTCGGCGGTGATGCTGCATCTGGCGCGCAAGGCGTTTTACCCTGGCAAGCTGCCCTTTCCGGTTATGCATGTGGATACGCGCTGGAAATTCCAGGAAATGTACAGTTTCCGCGACCGCATGGTGCAGGATTACGAGCTGGATTTGCTCACCCATATCAACCCAGACGGCATCGCCCAAGACATCAACCCTTTTGTACACGGCAGCGCCAAGCATACCGATGTGATGAAAACCGAAGGGTTGAAACAGGCGCTGGATAAGCATGGTTTTGATGCCGCTTTTGGTGGCGCACGGCGTGACGAAGAAAAATCCCGCGCCAAGGAGCGGGTGTATTCCTTTCGCGACAGCAAGCACCGCTGGGACCCGAAAAACCAGCGCCCTGAGCTGTGGAACATTTACAACGGCAAGATCGACAAAGGCGAGTCCATCCGCGTGTTTCCGCTATCCAACTGGACCGAGCTGGATATCTGGCAGTACATCTATTTGGAAGGCATTCCCATTGTGCCGCTGTATTTTGCGGCCGAACGTGAGGTGATTGAACGGGACGGTACGCTGATTCTGATTGACGATGAGCGGATTCTTGAGCATCTGAGCGAGGAAGAAAAATCGCGCATTGTGAAGAAAAGTGTGCGTTTTCGTACTTTGGGCTGTTATCCGTTGACTGGCGCGGTGGAGTCCACCGCCAGCACTTTGCCGGAGATTATTCAGGAGATGCTGTTGACCCGAACTTCTGAGCGGCAGGGGCGAGTGATTGACCATGATGGGGCGGGGTCGATGGAAGAGAAAAAGCGGCAGGGGTATTTTTAGTTTTTTGTCTTGCGGGGCGCTGGGTCGTGGTGGTGTCTGTGCGGCCGCTACGTTTCGGCGTCGAAGGGAGCTTCGACACCTCACTAATGCGTTGCACAGGCACCACCTCGACCTTGATGCACCGCGTGTGTTGTTGGGGGTGAGGCCCGCCTGTGGCGGGCTGCTGTCGCGTGTTGAAGGCGAAAAGCGTGCGTATGCACGCAGCGATGCGCAGCATCGCCACCCTCCCCCACAAAAATGTGTGCGCAGCCAGCACTAAAAGAAAATCTCGCAAAATGCACGATTTTTAAAGTGCTGGCAGTTATAAAAATACAAAAGCAGTTTGGGACTTGTATTCGACAAAGAGACAAAAATAACAGACATTCAG
>JAHAYO010000092.1 GCA_018384595.1 Thiopseudomonas sp. | reverse complement strand
CAGGCCTTTCTGGTTGCGAGTGTTCATAGTTCTACCCTGGTGATGTAGGTGCAGATGGAGGGCTTATCGGTTTCTTTGGTGTCATCACAGGAGTTATCGCGCACCTCCCAAGCCAGCTGCACAGTGATGGTTGAACCTTCGTAACCAGTGGCACATACGGGGATGTTGTCCGCGTCTAGGTCATACGAGGGGCACAGACGAAACTTGGCTTTTACGTCGGAGCGGCTGCTTTGCGGTAGCGCGCTTTCGGCCTTGAGCATCCAGCAGTTGGCATGCTGCATCAGGGTTTGTGGGTTGGCCGGGCAGTCGCTGGCTTTGGCCAAAATGCTGCCGGATGCACTGTACAAATCGCTGCTGGCCTTGATTTTGTTGTAGTTGTAGCTGGCAGGCGGGCGGTTTTCGGGCGCAAAAAACTCTTCCTTGTGCGCACGCATGATTTCGATTAAGTCGTTAGCCAAGCTGGCAGCGCTGTCGCGGTTGACGGCTTCTTGGGTGTACTGGATGGCTTTGTTTTGCAGTACAACCATGCTGAGAATACCGACGGTGGTGACAATCACGGTAATCAGTACTTCAAGCAGGCTGAACCCTCGGTTTTGTCTGTTCATGACGCACCTCAAGAGAAGTTATTGCAAGCGGTCAGCTTGTTGTTGTCGTCTTTATTGCCGCGCGGGTAACGCTTGATCAGTCCGCTTGGGCGTATTTCAAGCAGGTAGCCGTTGGCGTAATCGGTATCGCGGCAAATGATGATTTTGACTGCAGAAGACGCCATGCCTTGGCCATTGAACGTCAAGGTTTTGACGCCGGTCAGGCTGTGCTGGGGGTTGGCTTGGGCGGTGTTGATTTCGACTATGCGTTCGACAGCGTTGCTATCGCTGTCTGGGTAAACTTCCCAGTCGTCTAGGTCGATGGTGTACGACACGCGCTTGGCCACGGCCTGAGAACGGGCATATTGCAGAAAAGTGGCGATTTCGTCGGTTTTGGCCTGCACTTGGTTGTTGCGGATGAACTGGACGAAGTTGGGGACTGCGATGCTGGCAATAATGCCCAGCAAGGCGATGATGATCATTAACTCGACCAAGGTGAACCCGCGTATGCCGGTTGCTTTGCTCATGGTGTTCTCCTGAGGGTTTTCTGATGTCGATACTTACAAGGGGCAGCCGTAAAGTCGCCGGCAGAAAGATGACCGGTCATCTGGCGCGGATCAGCGGTTAATCAAGGCGGAGTTTTGTGATGGGGTTCGCGGGTGGCCGTTGGCTGGCGTACTGAACTCACGCGCCTACTCACCCAGCGTCTACGCAAAAAAAAACGGGGCTGCCATAGCAGCCCCGTTTTGCGTTAGCGGGCGCGAATATGCACGCCCGCTGGGCTGGCGTGGCTGGCCTGCCAGTCGGGGCGGTACATGGATTGCACCTGTACCGGTGGCAGCTGGTAACTGCCTGGGGTGACGGCGCGCACCAGATAGGCCAGTTGCACCGGCTGGCCGGGGCCAACCTCTAGCGCGGCTATGTAGCGGTCATCCAGAAAGCCCTGCATGGCAATGCTGGCCTCGCTCATGCTCTGGCGCAGCGGGGCAAAGGCGGCCACTTCATCCAGCATGACGCTGCCGTTGGCCAGATTTTGGTTTTCCAGCTCAAAGCCTGCGGGCAACAGGTCAACCACCAGCGCATCACGCACCGATTCGCTGGCCTGCAGCTGCAGGCGCACCAGCAGCAGGCTGCCGCTGTCCAGCTGGTCAAGTTTGGCCGGTGTGCCGTCGAGGTTGAAGACGCTGCGCTCAACCTTGAGCACTCGGTTGGGCAGCGGCTGATGCTGCAGCGGCTCGCCGCGCAGGCTGAGCAACTGATAGAGCGGCACATCACTGTTGTTGTGCAGGTGCAGCGGCTGTTGCAGCTGGCGGTTGCTGAGGTTGATGGCAGGCTGCGTTGGGCTGAGCGGTTGCTCGTTCAGGCTGGCCTGCCAGCGGGTTTGGTTATCCAGCCCCAGGCTGTGCAGCGCCATAAACAGGGCGGCGTTTTCCTGGGTGGACAGCCAGCGCTGGCCGTGGGCAGCATCCAGCAGCGCTTGCAGACGCTGGTCGAGTGCGGCGGGGGACAGCTGGCCGTGCTGTTGCAGGGCATGCAGCTGCCACGCCTGATCCGACAGCGGGCTGCCGTAGTCCTGTAGCCAAAGGTTGCGCGGACGCTGGCGCTGGCTGGCCTGTGCCAGTAGCTCATTGCCGCGCACGGCATCGCCGGACTGATGCAGGGCTAAGCCCAGATGCACCAGCGCCAGCGGGGTTTTGGCGTCAGCGGCCTTGCTATGCAGGGCGCGCAGCGCACTGAGCGGCAGCGGCTGATGCTGCGCCAGCACATAGGCGGCGTAGCTCTGGGTGGCCAGCCGGCTGTGGGCGGGGTCGTCGCTGTAGCCGTTATCGAGCAGATAGCCTTCGCGCACATAGCGCAGCAGGCGCTCGCGGGCGGCGTCCAGCCGTTTGGCCGGCACGCTCAGACCACGGCTGGCGGCCTGCTGCAGAAAGTCGGTGGCCAGCACGCTGTTCCAAGGGATTTCCTCGCCGTCGGCGTTCCACATGGCAAACGAGCCGTCTACGCGCTGCATGCTCAGCAGGTGTTCGACGCCCTGTTGCAGCAGTTGCTGGCGCTGTTCGTCGCTCACCGCCTCGCCCAGCAATTCGCTTAGGCGCGGCGCAGGCAGGTACAGCAATGGCAGCAGGCGGCTGGCGGTTTGTTCGGAGCAGCCGTAGGGGTAGTCGTATAGGGCGCGGACAAAGGTTTCCAGCCCCGCCATGGGCTGGCTGGACAGGCTCAAACGGGCGCTGCGGCCAGCGGCGTGTAGGTCATCCAGCCAGTTGGCGGGGCTGCTCCAGTGTTCACCGGGCTGCAACAAGCGGCTGATACGCCGGGACACCATCGGCCAAGGTGAACGCACGTCCAGCGCCCAGCTGCGCTGCAGCGCGGGCAGGGTTTCGTCTGGCAGCTCAAGGCCGCTGACTTCTAGCTGTATTGAGGCCGTGCCGCTGCGGGTCGCCTGCACCGGCAGGCTCAAACGCTGGCGCTCGCCAGCGGTCAGCGTGAGGTGGGCAGGCGCTGCGTGCAGCAGGCGCAGGGCGGCATCACTGTGCAGTTTGAGCTGTAGGGTTTGGCTATGCTCGGTGAGGTTGTGCAGCTCTAGGGTGAGCTGGCTGCTGTCGCCGGTGGCCAGAAAACGCGGCAGGGCCAGCTCGGCCACCAGCGGGGCGGCCACGGTGGTCAGCTGTTCGTTGCTGGCATAGCGGTTATCGGTCCACGCTTGCGCCATCAGCCGCAGCTGGCCGTTAAACTCGGGCAGCGGCAGTTCTAGCTCGGCCATGCCTTGGGCGTCGGTGTGCAGTGGCTCGCTTTGCCAAGCGATGATTTCCACATGGCTTTTGGGCCGGCCACCGCCCTGTTCCAGCGCGGCATCACCACCAAAGCGCAGGCGCGCCAGCCCCGCAGCGGCGGTGTCGATCAGCTGGCCGTACACATCCAGCTGATCAATGCCGTAGCCTTTGCGGCCAAAAAACGCCTTGTGCGGGTCGGGGGTGGTGAAGCCGGTGATATTAAGTACGCCCACGTCCACTGCCGACACCAGTACGCGGGCGTTGGTCAGCGGGTTGCCGGCCTCATCGCGCACCTGTACACGCACCGGCAACGGGCGGCTGGGGCGGCTGTGTTCGGCGGCCTGCAGCTCAAGCTGCAGCTGGCGCTGGCTGCGGTCCAGCGGCAAATGCAGTACGCCCACCGCACGCTTGGCGGTTTTTTCTGCGCTGCGCTCGCCGGGGCGTACCACCAGCGCAGTGACATAGAGGTCGTGGCGACGCCAGTTGGCGTCCAGCGGGATACTGACGTCCAGCCCCTGCTCGGGCACTTCGATGGCTTGCCACCAGAGCGGGCCGTCGGCGGATTCCACCAGCAGGTAGCCGGAGCCGGCGTGCGGCGCTTCAATGCTAACGCGGGCCAGCTCGCCATTGCGGTAGGCGGGTTTGTCGAGCTTGAGCCGTACTTGGTCGGGGCGCACGCCGCCGTCTTCGCTGCTGTCTTGCCAACGGTAGCCGGCCCAGAAGCGTTCGCTGCTGATTAGGCCGGTGGCGGGGTCTTCCACTTCCAGCCGGTAAGAACCCCACTGCACGGGAAACTCAAGTTCGTGCGCCTGTTGGCCGTCTAGGCTGATGCGCTGCTGTTGCTGCTGGATGCTTTTTTCGCTGTAGCTAGAGCGCCAGCCGGTGTCGGCGGAGTAGCTCCAGTAATAGTCGCGGCGCTCGCGGATCAGGCGCACGTTAAGGTCACTGGCCGGATGCAAACTGCCATCGCTGGCCGCTTTGAGTAGGCTAAAACGCACGCTTGAGTCTTCATCCACTTGGCCGTCGCGGTAATGGCCACGGATGCCGATCAGCTGGGGCGCAGGCCAGACCGCTTGCAGCTGGCGGCGCGTAATCGGCCTACCACCGGATTCCATCAGGCTGACGCGGGCGACCAGCTCCAGTGGTGAACGGGCTTCGTCCCACTGGCTGGCCATACTGAGACGGGCTTGGCCGCTGGCGTCGGTGATGATGCTGTCAAAGTCCAAACTTTGGCGCGGCAGCTCTTCGGTGACCGAACCAAACTGGTAGCCCGGCAGGCTGGCCACGGCTTCACGCAGCGGGCGTACAAACACCTGCCCCTGTACTTCGCTACCGGCAGCGGGCGCGCCATACAAAAAGCGGCCGGTGACGCCAATGTCCAGCGCGTCCTGGGGGGCCAGCGGCGTCTCGGCAGCGGTCAGCTCCAGCGCCATGCGCTCCGGCATAAAGTCTTCTACCTGCACGTCGTGGCGAACCTGCTGCTGGCCTTGGCTGCCGTCGAGGTCAAACACAAATTGCCAGCGGCCAGTGGGCGCGCTATCGGCCAAGGGCAGGCGGTACTGGTAAAAGCCGGCTTCTTGCGGTTGCCAAACAAAGGTGCGCAACTCTTGGCCGTCGGGAGTCAGCACGCTGGCCTTAACCGGCTGCGCTGGCAACGGCTGGCCGTCGCCATCACGCAGCAGGGCATTGAGCACTATGGTTTCGCCGGGGCGATACAGGTCACGGGGGCCAAACACAAACAGCTGCAGGGGCTGCTGGCGCTCGCCGTCGAGGTTGCTAAATTCGCTCAGGTCCAGAGCGCTGCGCCCGAGCGGCAAAAAGCTGGTTTGCTGTTTGTGGCTGGCCAGCAGCATCACTGCGCCAGCCGGCAGGGGAAGCTGCAGATGGCCGTCGGCGGCGGTGCGCGCATTGCCAACATCCAGTGGCTGGCCTTTTTTGTTGAGCAGGCGAATGTTTACCCCAGGCAGGCTTTTGCCGCTGGCAATGCTGAGGGCAAATACATCCAGCCGATTGGCCGAGCGGTGTACCGACAAGCCAATATCGCTGAGGCTAAACAGGGTGGCCGGCTGGCTGTATTGCAGGTTGCCGGCTTGGCGCATAACGGCGTAATACAGGCCTGGCTGTTGCAGGGCGGCAATCTCGCGCACGGGCAGCAGGCTGCGCTGTTGCACGTTGGGGCGGCTTTGCAGGTCGAAGCGGCCGCTGTACACCAGCTGCGCGCGGGCCTGCAGTTCGTCATTGGACCAGACCGAAAAGGTGCTGCTGCCGTAGTCGGCAACAAAGGCGGGAATCGCGGCTTCGTGGATACGGAAGAAATCCACGTCCACCTCGCTGACATTGAGTGATTGCACCGGCAGGCCGCCGGCCAGCTCGATGGGCAGCAGCGAGCCTTTGCTGGCAAAGCCGAGCATGGGTTCCATGGCGCGGGTGGTCAGTTTGCTCTGGTGGTCTTGCTGCAGGCGCACGCCGGTGATGGCCTGCAGGCCGGCCTGCACCTGGATGTTTAATTCGTGGCGCGGCGGCAGATGGGCCAGGTGCAGCTCCATGGCATCGGCACTCAGTTGCCAGGCCGGCTCCAGCGCTTGCTTAGCGCTGAGGTCAGACAGGGTAATGAAGTCGGCAAATTCTTGTTTTTGTTCCAGCGGTACGGAAAAGCTCAGCACCAGAGTGGCGGCTCCGTCCAGCTGCTGCTCGGAGACATCCAGCAGACGCAGCGCTTGGCCAACAAAGCGTGCTGGGTCGTGCTGCTTGCGCGGCGCAGCGGCTGGGCTGGCGGCATTCGCCTGCGCAGGTTGTGCCGTGGTGGCGGACTGCTCGCTGTCACAGGCCAGCAACAGGCCGCTCAAGACAACGGGCATCAGAAAACGCAACAGGCTACGCAGATTCAGGGAACGGTTCATGGCGAGCTCCTTGGCCAGACAGGACATCGGCAGAGTGTAGCCTATGTGTGTGTGTGCGTAGCCGATGCCGTGCGGCGTTTTTTGTCTACTGGCGGGCGATGGGTGACGGCAGCGCGCGGCTGGCCAATAATGGCGGCCCGATCCTTGGCGGAGTGTGCTGTGGCCCTGCCCCGTGTTGCCTTGCGTTGCCTGTATGGCCTGCTGGTGCTGGCGGCCTTGCTGTGGCTGGCCGACCGGCTAGACCCGCTGCCGGATGTGCAGGCCAGCAGCGCACAAACCATTTTGGCACGCGACGGCACGCCACTGTGGCGCTTTGCCGATGCCAACGGGGTGTGGCGCTATCCGGTATCGGTGGAGCAGGTATCGCCTCTTTATATAGAGGCGCTGTTGGCCTATGAAGACCGCTGGTTTTACGACCACCCTGGCATTAACCCGCTGGCGCTGGCGCGGGCGCTGTGGCTCAACCTTAGGCATGGGCGCATTGTGTCCGGCGGCAGCACCTTGAGCATGCAGGTGGCGCGCATTATCGAGCCGCACAGCCGCACCACCGGCGGCAAGCTGCGCCAGCTGTGGCGCACGCTGCAGCTGGAATGGCATTTTTCTAAGCGCGAGATTTTACAGATTTACCTGCACCGTGCGCCCTTTGGCGGCACGCTGGAAGGGGTGGCCGCCGCCAGTTGGGCCTATCTGGGCAAATCACCCTTGCACCTGACCGCCGCCGAAGCGGCGCTGCTGGCGGTGTTGCCGCAAGCGCCCAGCCGTCTGCGCCCCGACCGCTATCCAGAACGTGCCCGCGCCGCCCGCGACAAGCTGCTGCGCCGGGTGCAGCAGCAGGGGCTTTGGCCCCAGCCGGTATTGAACGAAGCGTTGGCAGAAAGCATTTGGTTGGCCGCACGCCGCGAGCCGGCCTTGGCACCGCTGCTGGCGCGTCGTCTGCGTCAGGGCGGTGGCAGCCTGATACCCAGCACACTGGATGCCAGCCTGCAGCAGCGGCTGGAAGACCTGCTGCAGGGCTGGAAAAGCCGCCTGCCGCCACGGGTGTCAGCAGCCATACTGGTGGCCGATACCCGCACCCTTGAGGTGCTGGCTTATCTGGGTTCTGCCGACCTCAACGACGCCGAACGCGCCGGCCATGTGGATATGATTCAAGCCATCCGTTCGCCTGGCTCCACGCTCAAGCCGCTGCTGTATGCGCTGGCGCTGGAGGACGGTTTGATTCATTCCGGTTCGCTGCTGCAGGATGTGCCGCGCCACCATGCCCGCTACCAGCCAGGCAATTTTGCGCGGGGCTTTTCCGGGCCGGTGGCGGCCAGCGAGGCGCTGGTGCAGTCGCTCAATCTGCCGGCGGTACAGCTGCTGGAGCATTATGGTGCTAAGCGTTTTCATGCACGGCTGGCCCAGGCCGGCATCCGCCTGCAGTATCCGGGCGACGGCTTGCCCAATTTGGCGCTGATTTTGGGTGGCACCGGTACCCGTCTGGAGCAACTGGTCAGCGCCTATGCCGCGCTGGATCGCGACGGCAGCACCGGCCCGCTGCGCTTGCAGCCAGACAGCCCCATGTCACGTCGCCACCTGTTCAGTGCCGACGCGGCCTGGGTGGTGCAGCGTATGCTGGCCGGCCAACAGCACCCACACAGCCAGGCACAACAGCGGCGCACGGGCTTTGCCTGGAAAACCGGCACCAGCCATGGCCACCGTGATGCGCTGGCCATCGGCAGTGGACGCGGGTTGGTGATCGGGGTGTGGGTGGGGCGGCCTGACGGCACACCGGTGCCGGGCCAGTATGGCCAGATCAGTGCTACGCCCTTGCTGCTGCAGGTATTTGACCTGCTGGCACGCCAGCCCGGACGCTTGCAAGCTGCTCAGCCCCAGCCGGCTGGGGTGGGCGCGGCCTCAATTTGTTGGCCGGGCGGTCAGCCGCTACCCGAGGGCGACCCTAACTGTCGCAGGCGGCGCGTGGTGTGGACACTGGAGCAGCGGGTGCCGCCCACCTTGACGCTGGCAGGACAGGTGCAACCCCTGTGGCAATCTATTTGGTTGGATGGGCACGGCGAGCGGGTGGCCCCGCACTGTAACGGAGCGCAGGAACAAAAATGGGCACTCTGGCCGCTGGCGCTGGAGCCATGGCTGCCCGCCAGTGAGCGGCGGGCCAGACGTTTACCGCCGGCCAGCCAGCAGTGCCCGCCGCCGGAGCTGGCAGCGGGTGAGCTGCGTATTTTGGGAGTCAATGCGGGTGCCCGTTTGCAATTAGCGCCGGGGCAGGACGGGCTCGCACTTGAGCTGGAGTTTCGCAGCCAAGGGGGCAGCGGGCCGCTCTGGTGGTTTTTAAATGGCCAGCCTCTGGCGCAGACCGCAGCGGACGAACCGCTGCGGCATCGCTTTAACCAGCACGGCCCACAACAACTGAGCCTGCTCGACAGCAGCGGCCAAACGGCACTACTGGAGTTTGAGCTGGCCGCCAGCCATTGAGGCTTACACGATCGACACCTCATCCAGCAGTTGCGCCGCGATATACAGGTAGATCACCACGCCCGCAGCATCGCACACCGAAGTAATCAGTGGCGCACTGGCACTGGCCGGGTCCAGCTTAAACTTGCTCAGCACAAACGGCAGGCTCATGCCGATCACACACCCAACCATGACAATAGTGACCATGCTCAGTGCCAGCACCAGCGCCACCATGGAATCACCGCGTATATAGCCCAAAATCGACACCGCACCCGCCATGGTGCAGCCCAGCAGCAGCGCCACCAATGACTCGCGCCCTAGCAATTTGAGCCAGTCTTTCATCACCACCTCACCGGTGGCCATGGCGCGCACCATCAGCGTGGCCGACTGGGAGCCAGCGTTACCGCCGCTGTCCACCAGCAGCGGCAAGAAGAATACCAGCACCAGGTTGGCGGCAATGACGTCTTCAAAATGGGCAATGCCGGCACCGGAAAACAGGTTGCCAAACACCAGCAATACCAGCCAGAACACCCGCTTGCGATACAGCAAGCCGATGGTGGCATCTTTCAGGTTGCCCAGCGAGGTGGTGACACCGGCGGATTTGTGGAAGTCATCGGTGGCTTCTTCGCTGGCCACGTCCATCGCATCGTCATAGGTAACAATGCCCATCAGGCAGCCTTGGCCATCAATGACCGGCAGCGCCAGCAGGTCATAACGGGTGATGCGTTTGGCAATATCTTCTTGGTCTTCATTCACTTGGCCACTGACCACATCGGCTGTCATCAGCTCGCTGATTTTTTCAGACGGGTCGGCCAAAATCAGGTCACGCAGCGATACCACACCCTGCAAACGACGCTGCTCATCCACTACATAGGAGTGGTAAATGGTTTCGGCATCCGGCGCTTCTAAACGCAGTGCATGCAGTGCTTGGCCGACGTTCATGTTGCCGCGCAGCATGGCGTAGTCAGAGGTCATCAGGGCACCGGCGGTGCCTTCTTGGTAAGCGGACAGTTTGCGAATATCTTCGCGCTCGGCCTGAGCCAGCGCCGGCAGCAGCTGATCGCGCTGTTGCTGGTCAAGGCGCTTGAACAGGTCGGCCCGCTCGTCGGCGGGCATCTCGCCCACCAGCTGCGCCAGCGTGGCACGCGGAAATTCGCGGGCTAGGCGCACCTGTTCTTCGGCTTCAAAGTAGGCGTAGATTTCCGCTCGCTGCGGCAGTTTTTCTAACAGCCGCCAGGCCAGTACGGGATCAACCCGCTCTAAGGCATCGGCAATGTCAACCGGGCGCATGCCCTTGAGGGAGTCCAGCGCTTGATCGAGCTGGTCGTTTTGTAAAGCATGGCTCAGGGTCTGTGCCATGTCGTCGTAGGTGGGGGGCTGGCTCAGAACCTGCGCCATATCGTTGTCGTTAGTGCTCATTGTGCGTCTCCAGCTTGCACGGCCATGCAAGCGGAGCGCGGCATTAACCCTGAAGAGTCAGCGGCATCCGGCTTGGCGGCAAGCAGTCAAATTATGCAAAGTTGTCCGTGAAGGACATAAACAAGAACTTTCCATAGGGCCTTTAAATAGAGTGGAACCGCTTATGCGGCGGGCGGATACTAGGTGAATTGATCGTAAAGGGCAACCGCAGCCGGCAAGACGGCCCGTTCGCCAAGCGGAGAACGGGCAAGCCGCAGCGTCACAGCGCAGCGTGCAACACCTTGCGGCAGATGGCGGGCGTAATAGCGCCCTGCTCGCCCAGCGCTACCATGCCGTTTTGCTCCAGCTGGCTGATGGTTGGGTCAATACAGGCGGCGTCCAGCTGGTACGCGGACAGCCGCGTCGGCACGCCAACGGCTTCAAAAAACGCCCGCGTGCGCTCAATGGCGGCGTCAATGCGTTCGTCTTCACTGCCGGCTTCCAGCTGCCAAACCCGCGCGGCATATTGCAGCAGTTTTTCACGTTTGGCCCCACGGCGCTCATGCAGCATCGAAGGCAACACCACCGCCAGCGTTTGCGCATGATCCAGCCCGTATAAGGCGGTCAGCTCATGGCCCAGTAAATGCGTAGACCAGTCCTGCGGCACACCGGCACCAATCAGGCCGTTCAATGCCAAACTGGCCACCCACATCAGGTTGGCGCGCACCTCTTCGTTATCGCTTTCCTGCACCGCCTGCTCGCCAATCTCGATCAGGGTTTGCAGCAAGCCTTCGGCAAAGCGGTCTTGCAAGGGGCTATTGGACGGCAGCGTCAGATACTGCTCAATCACATGCACAAAGGCATCCACCACGCCATTGGCTACTTGGCGCGCCGGCAAACTGAAGGTTTTGCTCGGGTCCAGAATAGAAAACTGCGGGAACACATAATCGCTGTGCATCGGCAGCTTGGTTTTGCTGGCGGCGCGGGTGATCACTGCGCCGTTGTTCATTTCTGAGCCGGTGGCCGGCAGGGTCAGCACCGAAGCCAGCGGCAGGGCGCTGGTGACATTGGTGCCGCCATTGAGCAGGATTTCCCAGGGATCGCCGGCGAAATTCACCGCAGCAGCAACAAACTTGCTGCCATCAATCACTGAGCCACCGCCCACCGCCAACAGAAAATCCAGTTGGTCACGACGGATCAGCTCAACCGCCTGCATCAGGGTTTCAAAGGTCGGGTTGGGTTCGATACCTGAAAAATACTGCACATGCCGCTGGCCCAGTGCTTGGCGCACCTCGTCCAGCGTGCCATTACGCTCAACACTGCCGCCGCCATACAGCACCAGTACCCGTGCCTGTTGACTGATGTGGGTGTCCAGCTCGGCAATACGGCCTTTACCAAGGATGATGCGGGTGGGGTTGTAAAAATCGAGACTCAGCATAAACACCTCTGCAAATACAAAAAACACAGCCGCCGGTTAATCCAGCCAGCCGCCTGCCAGCAACGGCACAATAAGGCCCGCCGGCCCTTGCAGGCTGTATTCAGCGGCATGGCGCACGGGCACCGGGTCGGGATTGACGTGAATAACCGTCGCGCCAGCACGGCTGGCCATAGTAGGGATAAGCGCAGCAGGATGCACTAGGCCTGAAGTACCTATCGAAAGCAGGCAGTCACAGGATTGCGCCGCCGCAAAAGCCGCCGCCAAGGCGCGCTCAGGCAGCTCCTCGCCAAACCAAACCACGCCCGGGCGTACATGCCCGCCACAGCTGCTACAGCGTGGCGGCTGCACGGCCTGCTGAACCGGCTCTCCTGCAGGCGGTGCAAGTGGATGGGGGCGAGCGCAGTCAAAGCATCGCGGCGCAAGCAGGCTGCCGTGTAGGTGTAACACCGCGCTGCTGCCAGCTCGCTCGTGCAGGTCATCAACATTCTGGGTGATCAGCGTGACCTTGGGCAGCACCCGCTGCAAACGGGCAATGGCGCGATGCGCCACATTGGGCTGTACTTTCAGCAACAGCGCACGACGCCACTCGTACCAGCCCCAGACCTGAGCGGGATCACGCATAAATGCGTCCGCGGTGGCCAATTGTGCCGGATCAAACTCGGCCCAAAGTCCGGTCAAGGCATCGCGAAACGTCTGTACGCCACTTTCGGCAGACACACCCGCACCGGTAAATATCACCAGATGACGGGCCTGTTGTACGGCATCCATAACGGACTGTGGAATATCGGGGTGCATAAAAGGCCTCCTTGGGCTGGTTATGTCATGCGAGCAGCCGCATGAACCGGTGTTTTCGTAGGGTAATTCTGGTCTTTCACCGCCTGTACCTGCAGAATAGCCCTCTTTGTTTGTCGGCGCGCGCGCCGCTGCCGTATAGACCCTGTGCAGAGCTGACCACACACAGCCCGTCAGCACCGTTTGCTGTAATCCATCCATGCGTTTTTTTTGCGTAGCTTATGTTGTCTTTTTCTTTGTCTCGTTCACTCCGTTTGGCCTGCCTGAGCCTGTTATTGCTGCTATCAGGCTGTGCTGGCGTCAAGAGCGTCAGCGTCAGTACCAGCGATTACATGGCGCAGCGCCGTGGCGATATTCTCACCACAGGTCAACTCAGCCCTGCCAGCCATGCTGCCTTGCAGGTACTAGGGTTGGATGCCGCCAGTTGCCGCAAACACCTCACCCCCTGCCATCAGCAACTGACTGCCAGCAACGGGCTGGACGCCGAACAGCGTACCGCCACGCTGTCTGAACTCTGGCTACAACAGGCCATTCGTGGCCTGCACGCCGATGACCGACCCCACAGTGAAGAAGATAGCCTGCATGCTTGGTTGCAGGCCGCGCGCTACGCCTATGCCTACCTGTTTTTTACCGAACGCACGGCCAGCGAGCGGGCGCTGGAAGACCGCCAAACTCAGGTGCGCGATTACTACAACTATGCGGTACAGCAGGCGGTAACACGGTTGTTTGACGACAACGAAGCGCTACACGACAACCTAAGCCAGCGTGGCAGTTTCAGCACCCGCAGCGGCGACTGGCGGGTCAGCGGCAAATTAAGCAACCTGCGCCTGTCACGCGAACAGCGACTGCCGCAGCAGCTGGTGCCGGCGGCCTCGCTGACCTTCAAGGGCATGCGCAACCAGTACCGCCGTGACGGCCTCGGCGCAGAACTGGTGGCGGTGATGGCCAAACGGGTGGTCACCCGCGCCAGCAGCGAACAGGCCTTCAGCGAAAGCCCCTTCCCTGCCCTGACCCTGATTTTGCGCTTTCCCGGCGACAGCCTGGACGAAGTGCTGGCTACCCATAGCGTAAAGCTGATGGGCTTTGACCCCTACCGCCAGGACCATGTCACCCTGGCCGGCCAGTATGCACCGCTGGCAGCCAACTTCACCTCGGGCTACGGGCTGTGGCTGGCCCGTTCCGGCTTTGCCAGCCAGTCGCTGCAAACCTTGGTCGGGCGCGGCGAAGTGCTGGAAAAACCCCATGTATACCTGATGCAACCTTACGACCCGCGCCGCCGCATTCTGGTGTTGCTGCATGGTCTGGCCAGCAGCCCAGAAGCCTGGATCAACGTGGCCAACGAAATCATGGGCGACGAAACCCTGCGCCAGAATTATCAGATTTGGCAGCTGTATTACCCCACCAATGCGCCCATCGCAGTCAACCATGTGATGATCCGCGAGGCGCTGCAGCAAACCCTGCGCACGCTCGACCCCCATGGCCACCATGCCGCCACCCGCGACTTGGTACTGATTGGGCACAGCATGGGCGGCGTGTTGGCGCGGTTGATGGTGTCTGACTCCAGTAACCAGCTGTGGCAAGACGTGGTAGAGCGTTACCAACTTAGCGGTAAGCGCAAAGCGGAGGCGCGCAAAGCCCTGCAAGCCTATGCCTGGTTTCAGCCGATGCCACAGGTACGACGTGCTGTTTTTATTGCCGCCCCCCACCGTGGCACGCCCGTGGCGGAATACCGGCTGGCACGCTGGACAGCCAGCCTGATTAAGCTGCCGTTTTCCATGTTGGGGCGCATCAGTGAAATCGCCCTGCTGCTGGTTGACCCAAGCTCGGCCAGCGCGTCGTCGGTTACCCGTGGCTTTAACAGCATCGACAACCTGAGCGACCGCGACCCCTTTATTCGCGCTTCCTCGAAGCTACCGATTGCGCCGGGGCTGCCTTATCACTCAATCATTGGCCACGATAAGTTGAAAATTCCGTTGGCCGAATCCAGCGACGGCGTTGTTCCCTATCGCAGCGCCCATCTGGCAGGTGCACGCTCAGAAAAGGTGGTGCACTCCTGGCATAGCGTGCAGGAAACCCCAGAAGCCATTCTGGAGATCCGCCGCATTCTGCACGAACACCTGCAGCCTGCACTCAACAGCGGGGAGCCACACTGATGCTGCGTTTGTTTGCCCGCCTGCTGTCTTGGCTCATTATTGTGCCAGCCTCGGCGTGGGGGCTGCTGGCCCTGCATTACCAGCTGTCGTTTACGCCCACACAAAACCTGTTCATTCTGCTGACCTGGGTCGGACTGACGGCTTATGTGCTGTATCTGTATTGGCAGGGTAGCTGGAAGCTGGGCACGCTGCTGTACCTCGTCTTGCATGGCGAGCTGCTGCTCTGGTGGGACAGCATCGAGCCGAGTCATGAGCGAATCTGGGCCGATGACGTGGCGCAGCTCACCACCGGCGAGGTCAATGGCAACCGTGTGTTGCTGCATAACGTGCGCAACTTCGACTGGCACAGTGAGAGCCAGTACCAAGTTCGTTGGGAAGAGCGCGAATACAACCTAGAGAGTCTGCGCTCAGTGGACATGATCAGCTCGCACTGGGGCATGGACAGCATCGCCCATATTTTGGTGTCATTTGGCTTTAATGACGGCCAATTCGTGACTTTTAGCGTCGAAATCCGCAAAGAACAGCACGAGCAATACTCGGCACTGGGCGGCTTTTTCAAGCAGTATGAAGTGAGCATCGTCGCCAGTGACGAACGCGACGCCATAGCCGTGCGCCCCAATGTGCGGGGTGAGGATACCTACCTGTATCGCATCGCCATGCCTGCCCACCTGCGCCGCGCCCTGTTTCTGTCCTATGTCGAGCAGGCCAATGCATTGGCCGATACGCCGCGTTTTTACAACACCCTAACCGTCAATTGCACCACGCTGGTGTACAGCATGCTGCGCCAGACCGGCGAAGTGTTTCCGCTGGACCCGCGCCTGCTGCTGACCGGCTATTTGCCGTCGTACATTCAGGCGCAGGACGGCCTAATGACCGGTTTTGATCTGCAACAGTTGCGTGAGCTTGGCCACATCAACCAGCGCTCGCAAGCCGCCGCCGGCCAGCCAAACTATTCAAAGCGCATCCGTCAGGGCGTACCCGGCTGGCTGCATGAACTGCAGCCGCAGGGCTTGCCGTTTTAACGGAGTCGGCGGTTTGGCGGGATATCAGCCGCGTTATAGCAAAGGCAGGGTGTAGGCGATAATCAGGCGGTTATCGTCTAGGTCTTTGGTCACATTTGAACGCACGGTGGAGTTTCTCCAGCGCACACTCAGGTTCTTTAAGGCACCGGTTTGGAATCGGTAGGTGATATCAAAATCACGCTCCCATTCGCGCCCCTCAGCCTTGCCGCGTCCCAGATCAGCACCGGTACCCTTTACATACCTGTTGATCATGCTCAAACCGGGTATGCCCAGGCCGGCAAAGTTGTAGTCATGGCGCAGCTGCCAAGATTTTTCGTCTTTGGCACCAAACTCGCGGTTGGCAATGTAGTTGACCAAGAATGGGGCGGAGCCCAATACATAGGCGTAACCGGTTTTACCGGTCATTGACTGGTAGCCCAGCCCCAGCTTATTAAAGCCAAAGCCATAGGTCAGCATGCCGGAAAAGGCTTTGTTATCCACACGCGCATCGCCATCACGGGTTGAGCGGGACACACGAATATCGGTCTTCAACGAGCGCTTCTCGCCCAGTGGCCAGGCATGCACCGCATTGACGACGTGCTGTTTATAGATGTCTTTTAAGCGGCCAAAGCTGTAGCTGGTGCTCAGCTGATCCGTCCATTGGTAGTCTAGGTTGGCCAGATCAAAATAGCTGCTCGTATCATTGCCGGTAATGAGCTTGCCCGTTTTTCTGCTCACCACATTTTTGGCCTGATTGTTCATGCCCATGCGCTCATGGCGGGTGGCAGCACGCTGATTCACGCGCTCCATACGGCCCAAAACTGCGGTTAAGCCGTTAATTTCTTTCGAGGTCACACTGATCAGAGGACTTGCCATTGCTGCGCTGTGGCGCAGCATCTGGGGTGCGATTAGGGCCTGAATCCAGCCACCCTTATATAACCCAATCTTGAATATATTTAATTAGCCGCCAACGCGCTTAGTTCAAATCATTAAGCACATCCCTGTGCAGAAGTCGGTCAACTCCACCAGCGCAACTAATAACGCGCATCCTTGGGCTTGGGCACGGTGGGCCAGTCGTTTTCTTTGCCGGCGAAGTCGGGGCGCGGTTTGTGTGCAAAAAACTGCGACACATCCACCGCATCCTGGTCGCTGAGCACGTTACCGTGACCCCACAAGCCGCGCGTTTGAATGCCCATCGGCATGTTGTACTTCACAAAAGATGCAGCCTTGTAAGTACGCGCCATACCAGCACCAATGTTGAATGACTTGTCGCCCCACAATGGCGGGAATACCACATCGCCACGGGTGTCGTAGGTGCCTTCGCCGTTATCGCCATGACAGGCGGCGCACTGGGCGTAGTAGATTTGCTCGCCACGCACCGGATCGGCAACTAGGCTCTCATCTACAACACCGGCGTTGCGGATGTCCACCAGCTGCTCTTTGGGCGTGTTTTGTGCCAGCCACTCCATGTAGGCAAGCATGGCCTGCATTTCTTTCGACTCGGGCGCCAGCGCCTTGCCGTTCATCGAACGCTGGAAGCAGCCGTTGATACGCTGCACCAGGTTGACTTCCTTGCCGGCACGCGGCATCACCCGTGGGTAGAAGTTGAAGCTGTTGATGTAGGGGTCGCCCAGCGGAATTTTGCCCTGAGCAATGTGACAGCTGTTGCAGTTCATGTCGGCACCCACATGCTCCGGCAGCAGGCGCTTGGTTTCGTTGAGCAGGCGTTTGCCGTAAAAAATTTGCTCGGCATTGGGCGCGTCAACAATCGCGGTGTCTTGCGGGATGGTGTAGGTCTTGATGTCTTGGTTGGGGTCTTCCAGCCGGACCAGGTCGTACTGGGCAGGCTGGTGCGCGGCGGGGGCCGGCTTGTCACAACCGCTCAGCAACAGACCGCCGAGCACGGCAGCGAGAAGGGTCAAGGGCAGCTTATTCATTACGGCCTCCTTGGCTGGGTGGGGTGATGAACTCGGGCGGCAGGTCAGTGCCTACACGGGGCTTGATGCTGAGGAAGTGACGCATTTGCACCACATCATCGATGCTGATTTCGCTGGCTTGGTTGGTCCAGCTGTTGCGGATGTAGTTGACCACCTCGGCAATGTCGGCATCGCTGAGCATGCTGAACTCGGGCATGGTAAAGGCCATGCGGTCGTGCGGGGTGTCGGGCATGCGGCCACCGCTGAGGGTGATTTGCAGCACCGAATCGGCCTTGTCGGAATACACCGCCGTGTTGCCGTCCAGCGCGGGGAAAATGCGCGGTACGCCTTTGCCGTCGGCACGGTGACAGACGGTGCAATATTCCACATAAAGCAACGCGCCGCGTGAGTCGTAAACGCCATCCAGCAGCTTTTGCGTGGTGGTGTCTTCTTTTTTCACCAGCGTAACTTCTTTGCCAGGCGCCGGGCTCAGGGTTTTCAAGTAGGCGGACATGGCGTGCAGGTCTGCATCGGTCCAGTACTGGGTGCTGTGCTCGACCACTTCGGCCATGGCACCAAAGGCAGCTGTGGTGTCGGTGCGGCCAGTTTTGAAGAAGTCGGTCAGCTCGTCAGTGCTCCAAGTGGCCAAACCACGGGCTTCACCGCGCAGGCTTTTGGCACGCCAGCCGTCAATCACGGCACCGGCCAGGAAGCGGTCGGAGCCGGCGTTGGTCAGGCTGACTTCCTGAAAGCCTATACCCCGCTCGGTATGGCAAGAACCGCAGTGACCGGGGCCTTCAACCAGATACTGGCCACGATTGAGTACTGCGTCGTTGCTATCGGGCTTGAACTCACGCGCGGGGGCAAAAATTGCCTGCCAGTACGCCAGCGGCCAGCGCCAGTTGAGTACCGGCGGCAGTTCGCTGGGCGTGTTTTCCAGCCGTACCGGCTTAACCGCGTTCATAAAATAGGCATACATGGCGGCCATGTCTTCATCCGGCATGATCTGGTACGAAGGGTAAGGCATGGCCGGATACAGGGCGCTGCCATCTTTGCGCACACCATGTTTGGTGGCGTTGATAAAGTCGTCCAGGCTGTAGTGGCCGATGCCGGTTTCTTGGTCTGGGGTGATGTTGGTGGAATACACCGCACCCATTGGTGTCAGCATGGGCAGGCCGCCGGCGTATTCGTCGCCGCCCAGAGTGCTGTGGCAGGCCACGCAGTCGGCGGTGCGGGCGATGTATTCGCCACGTTTAATGAGGGCTGGGTCGTTAAAATCGACGTTCAGATCGCTGTTGATGGTGCGCAGATGAGGCAGTGCCTGACCGAGGATGAACGCTGCAGCCAGCCCACTAACCCCAGCAAAAAGGACACGTTTTGGCCATTTTTTCATAAGCCTAGACTCCCAGTATCAATGAATGGGGGGCGTCAGCCTGCCGTATTGCTAAGCCAGCAAAGTGCTAAATAGGCTGAGGGCCAGACTATAATGGAACCTTGAAAATAATTAGCGTAATTACAATATATTTAGCAAGCCAGAATTGATTGCACTGACGCATATCAATACTTGCTGAGCTGTTTTTGATGTTTCGCCTGCTTGGCTATGTAGTCCTGCTTGGCTATGGCGGCGGCATGAGCGGCAGCGCCTAGGATTTTATCAGTACGGCCACGCAGCGCAGGCCCGTGCATTTGCAGATCATTACGCCATAACGGATAATCGTGCGCTTACTCGGGTACCTCATCTGTTCAACCTATTTACTGCAGGTCTTCATTCATCATGCACAGCGTAGAAAAAATCGGCGGCACCTCCATGAGCAGCTTTGCGGATGTGCTTAACAATATCTTCCTCACCGAACACCCTGTACATGGCGTCTACCAGCGCATTTTTGTGGTCAGTGCCTACAGCGGCATGACCAACCAGCTGCTGGAACACAAAAAGAGCAGCGAGCCGGGCGTGTATCAGCGCTTTGCCGAAGCCAGCAGCAATGAGGCTTGGCAACAGGCGCTGGAAGCCGTGCGCAGCGCCATGCTGGCCAAGAATGAAGAGATTTTTGCCGACAACAGCCACGCCCTGCAGCAAGCCAACCAATTCATCAGCGGGCGTATCGACGACTGCGCCCAAGTGATGCACAGCTTGCAACACCTATGCAACTACGGCCATTTTCAGCTGGCCGAGCACCTGATGAAGGTGCGTGAAATGCTGGCCTCGCTGGGCGAGGCACACAGCGCCTTCAACACCGCGCTGGCGCTCAAGCTGCGCGGCATCAATGCCCGCTTTGTTGATCTGACCGGCTGGCAACAGAACGAAGCACCGCTGAGCTTCAAGGACACCATCGCCCATCACTTCAAAGACGTGGACCTGGCCAGTGAACTGCTGATCGCCCCCGGCTACACCCATTGCAGCGAAGGGCTGATGAACACCTTTGACCGGGGTTACACCGAGATCACCTTTGCCCAGATTGCCGCCACCACCGGTGCCAAAGAGGCGATTATCCACAAAGAATTTCACCTGAGCACCGCCGACCCTAATCTGGTTGGTCAGGACAAGGTGGTCACCATCGGCATGACAAACTACGACGTGGCCGACCAGCTCTCCAACCTGGGTATGGAAGCCATTCACCCGCGTGCCGGCCGTACCCTGCGCCGCGCCGGCGTTGAGCTGCGCATCAAAAACGCCTTCGAGCCTGAACATGCCGGCACCCTAATTTGCCAGAGCTACGCCAGCGAAACCCCACGGGTGGAAATCATTGCTGGGCGCAAGGATGTATTCGGCATTGAGGTCTTTGACCAGGAAATGCTCGGCGACCCTGACTACGACACCGAAATCAGCAGCATCATCAAACAGCTGCGTATTTATGTGGTGAACAAGTCACGCGATGCCAACAGCATCACCTACTTCTGCGCCGCCTCGCGCAAGCTCATCAACCGCGCCGCCCGTTTGATTGAAGAGCGTTACGAAAAGGCCGAAGTTACCGTACACAACGTGGCTATGGTGTCGGCCATCGGCTCCAATATGAAGGTCAAAGGCATTCTGGCGCGCACCGCCACCGCGTTGGCTGACGCCGGCATCAGCGTGCAAGCGTTGCAGCAAACTATCCGTCAGGTAGAAGTGCAAATCGTGGTGCAAGAAAGCGACTACGACAAGGCCATCATTGCGCTGCACCGTGCGCTGATCGAGCCAGAAAACTACAACGGCGTGATCAACCAAGCCGTCTAAGCGCCCCGCTGCCGGTCACTTTGGCCATGATCGGCAGCCCTGCGACAAAGGGCGTACTGGCTATAGATGCTTTGCAAGTATATTGTCTGCGCTCCATGCTCAAGGAGAACACCTATGAAGAAAGCACTACTTGCCGCTGCCCTAGCGCCTGCTCTGATCGGTACCGCGATGGCAGCCGAGCCACAACAGATCACCGTCACCCTGACCTCTGCCAGCCCAATGAGCCAGGGTATGGCCATGGTGCTGGCCAACCAAATGCAAGAGCAGGGCGCGCAGGTGGATATCCTGCTCTGTGATGCAGCCGGCGCGCTGGCGCTGAAAGATGCACAGGGCGAAGCCCTCAAGCCCAATAACCTAACCCCGGTGCAGCTACTGGATGCAGCGCTGAAAAAAGGTGCGACCGCCTCGGTCTGCGCCCTGTACCTGCCCAACAGCAACAAAACTGTAGATGATCTGCGCGAAGGCGTGACAGCCGCCAAGCCAGCCGATATGGCGGCGCGTTTGCTGGAGCCCGGCCGCAAAGTGATGGGTTTCTAAGCTTCTTCGCCCGCCGTAAGGCGGGCACACCCACGCAATAGTCGCAGCCCGTGACCGCATGGGCCTACTGGCTGGATTTACGCAAAAACGCCAGCCATCTATCCATCGGCAGCGCCGGCGACCACAGATAGCCCTGCCCTTCGGTGCAACCCAGCTGTTGCAGGCGCTTACGGCAGACTTCGTTTTCAATCCCTTCCGCCACCACCTTAAAGCCCAAGCTATCGGCAATCATCAACATCGCCCGCACCAAACGGATATCCGCGTCTGGGTCCGCCAGCGGCAGGATAAATGACTTGTCGATCTTGAGCCGCTGCGCGCAAAAACGGTTGAGATAGCTGATGTTGGAATAGCCGGTGCCAAAGTCGTCAATGGCCAGACCCACGCCCTGGCGCGACATCTCATCCAGCTGCTGGCGGATATCAACACCATCATCAATCAGCAACGATTCGGTCAGCTCCAACTCCAGACTGGCGGCAGGCAGGCCGGTATCGCACAGCAGGTCATGCACATGGCTGGGCAGCTGGCTGCCGCGAAACTGCACCGGCGACACATTGATCGACACACTGACCTCAGTAAAGCCCTGCGCATGCCAGTTGGCACAATCACGAATAGCGCGCTCGGCCACCCAGCGCCCCAGCTCACTGATTAGGCCGCTGCTTTCAGCCAGCGGTACAAACACCTCTGGCGAAATAAAGCTGCCATCCGCTTGCGGCCAGCGCAGCAGCGCCTCGGCACCCAGTATCCGCCCTGTCGCCAGGCATACCTTAGGCTGATACCACAACTGAAATTGTTGCTGCTCCAGCGCATGCTGAATGCGCTTAAGCATAAGAAACTTGTCGATGCTGGCCCGCCCCAGCCCCTCGTGATACAGGCAAAAAGCATTGCGTCCGCTTTGTTTGGCCTCGTACATAGCTAGGTCGGCCAGACGGCTGATCTCGACAAAGCTGCTGGCATGCAGCGGCGCAATCGCTACGCCAATGGAAGCCGTCGTCACCAGGGTATTTTGCATGATGTGCATGGGCTGGCCGATGGTATCCAGCAACTGCTGCGCTCGCCCTTCCAGGATGCCCTGCCAGGCCTCACGGTCGGCCGGCAACTTGGTGCGGATCAGCAAAAATTCGTCGCCCCCGAAGCGGTACAGCAACTCACGCGGGGCCAGCTCTTCCATCAAACGACGAGACAGTTCCAGCAGCAGCAAATCGCCGATGGCATGACCCAGCGAGTCGTTGACCGGCTTGAAGTTGTCCAGGTCAATGAAAAACACCGCCAAATTGCAGCCTTCACGATCTGCCTCCTGCATCATCAGGGCAAAGCGCATTTCGGCATCACGTCTGTTGTACAGGCCGGTCAGCTGGTCGCGCCGCGCCAGCTCAGAGACCGCGTCTTCACGTTCACGCGACTGCTTAATTTCGCGGTTGAGCATGGCCATCAGCCGGTGCAAATCCTTGACCAACACGTACACGCTAAAGCCGGTCAGCAGAAAAATGATATTGACGAAAAAGATGTGTGCATAGGTAACCGGGGGCAACTCGATGGTGAAATACCCGTGCACGGTCAGCACCGCCAGCAGTGTGCAATACAGCACTATGGCCAGCAGCATGGCGACAAAAATCCGGGCGTTGCCCAGAATCACGGCAAACACCAGCAAGCCCGGATACCCCAGCATGGCCAGGTCGCGAATGCCGCCCGAGACCCAGACTAGGCTCGACAGCATGATCAGCAGGTCAAGCAGCAGAATCGACGCGGAGGCCAGTGTGCGTCCGCGCCAGGCCAGCACGCCGGACAACAACATGCCCAGCACGCCGCCGATCAGCACCAGACGCACGGTACCGCCTGCCAGCAGGGCGGCAATGGAAAGACCCACCAGGGTCAGGCTGGCAATCTGCACCAGCCGCTTGGCACGCTTGGCCACCAGACTGTCGAATACAGCTCCACTACGGAGCAAAGAGGAGAAGGCCACGCGCAGCATCCCGTCAAAATAGCCGTACTGGCAATTTAACGCACAATGACGGGTGCGGGTATGCGACCGAAGTCGTGAATAAGCTGGACGGCCACGGCACGCCATAAAAAACCCGTCCCCTCTCGGGAGGGGCCGGGTCGGTTTGTGTCACGAGGCGAACTATAGCGCTCAGAAACCCAGCTGGACGCCACCGTTGTCATGCAGCTGATAATTGGCATCACGGCCTTCGGCAAAGCCGGCCGAGCTGCCCAGCGAACGACACAGGTTGCCCTTGACCACCGCTCCCTCGGTAATTTTGGCGTAGGACAGCTTGTTGGTGCTTCGAACCACTTCAATGCTACCGGTTTTGCTTTCCACCCGTCCGGTATTTTCCTTGGTGTAAGCATCGCGGACCATGGCACCTTCACTGAAGCATTCGTAGGTATCGCCAACCACCAGCTCCTGGGAAAACACCAGTTCGTCACCGACAATATCGGCAATGCGCAACGGATAGATCGCTTCCAGTACCTGATTGCTAATAATGCCCACCACACGATCCAGCCCGCTATGCACACCCTTGAGGCTACCGTCCTTGAGGTCGGCATCAATGGTCAGCGAATTGGAATACTTGACCTGGCGGGTGGCAAACAGGATGACCTGGTAATCAATCGCCATCTGCGCCTTGACCTTCTCACGGCCGGTCAGGTTGCTGGTGCGCGAACTGGCTTCGGCTGCCGTGACGGTAAACACAAACATATAGTCAGTGCCCAGCCCGTTACCGAGCTTGTAGATTTCATCACTTTGCGCGTTGCCGCTCTGGATGAAGGCTTTTTCCATGGCATACAGGCTGCCGTGCTGGCGGTCGAGCACATTGAACTTGCGGCTTTGCACAAATTTGTTGATGAATTTCTGCTTCAGCGTCTGGGTCAGTTCGTGGTAGTCGCCACGCCCCAACACCGTAATGCTGCGCCGGCTGTCGGGACTGAGCCCCGGCGCCTTATAGCTTTTGGTGGTTTTGGAATTGCGAATGGTAACCATGGCGTGATAACGGCCATCGGCATCCTGGGTCACGCTGTCAATTTCGTAGGAGTCCACCCGGCC
>JAHAYO010000074.1 GCA_018384595.1 Thiopseudomonas sp. | reverse complement strand
GGTCACTTCCTTTGACGACATCGCCCGCTGGCGCGAACACTGGTATCGCAGCCCGTTACCCTTTGCCAGTGACGGTGTGGTGATCCGGCAGGGCGAGCGGCCGGCCAAACAGCTGCGGCACGCTGCGCCGCCGTCTTGGGCGGTGGCCTGGAAGTATCCGCTTAGCCAAGCACTGGCCCGTGTTGAGCGTTTCGAGTTTCGCATTGGTCGCAGCGGGCGCATTACCCCTATTGCTCTGCTGGAACCGGTCACGCTGGATGGCAAGCGTATCCGTCGGGTCAGTCTGGGCTCGGTGCGGCGCATGCAGCAGCTGGATTTGGCCGCAGGCGACCATGTCAGCGTGCGCCTGTCCGGCCATGCCATTCCCCAACTGACCGCCGTGGTCTGGCAAGACCCGCAGCGCCATCCACCGACCACGCCCGACCCCGAGCGCTTTCATACCCTAAGTTGCTGGCAACCCGCCGCTGATTGCCGGCAACAATTTCTGGCACGGTTGCACTGGCTGGGCGGCAAGCAGGGGCTGGCCATGGGCGGCATGGGACCGGCCAGCTGGGCACAATTGGTCGATGGCGGACTGGTACAGGAAGTATCCGCTTGGTTACGGTTAAACGCGGCGCAGCTGCAGCAGTTGCCGGGCGTGGGTGAAAAACGTGCGGCACAGTGGCTGACCGCTTTTGCGCGTGCCCGCCAGCAGCCCTTTTCCCGCTGGCTAACTGCTCTGGGCGCGCCACCGGCCCTGCGCCTGCGCACAGGCGATGACTGGGCTACCTTAAGCGGACTGGATTTGGGGGGGTGGCAACAAAGAGGCTATTCCGCCCGCATCGCCGGCACCCTGCATGATTTTTTCCAACACACTGAGGTGCAGCAGCTGGCCGAACGGCTGGCAGTTGCTGGAATTGATGGGTTCGCCAAATCCACGCCTAATGCAGATATCCCGCCCATGTAGCCCCGCCCTGCTGCGGCTTGGTGCAGTGTTTGGGGCACTAAATTCTGCGACTTTGCTACGCAAAGCGCAGAATAACAGGGGTAAAACTAGGGCTTACCTCACAGGCTAGAACAACTCCGTCATGCTGCGCAAAGTCGCAGCATTCACAGACATCGCGCCGACATACAGCCAGCAACGACAGCTCGGCTATCAATAAATCCGAAATGCTTGATGACAGCTTTCACAGGCTTTCTCCACCTGGTCGATACGCACGCCCAACGTGTCAGTGTTCGCGGGCTGTTGTTTGGCACTTTCACGCAGTACGACCGTTGTGTTTTCCAGTTCGCGGGCCAACTGCAAAAAACGCTCTTTCTGCTGCCAGATATCATCTTTGGCAGCGGTCTTGCTGTCGCTGGCCGTTTCAAAGTACTGCCAGGGCTGGCGAGAAACGTCATCCAGCAGCGCAGCTTTTTCGGCAAACTGCTGCTCATCAAACTTGAGACGACCACGCAGCATGCCGCCCATATCCTCGCTTAGGTTCAGCATCTGCTTGAAGGCCGCCTTGCGCTTACCTTCGGGCGAGTTGGGGTCTACGCCGCCACAACCGGCCAGTACCAGCAGGGCCGCTGCGGCCACGAAGTATTTCAGCATTGCACATCTCCTGCGGGCTGCTGTGCCCATTAATTTCAAGACGCGAAAGGGTATCAGTTCTAGGCTCTTAAATTAAGCCGAGCTGGGGTTATGGGCAGTAGATGCTGCGCCTGCGCGCAGCATGAGGGCGTGGCGTAAGGCGCGCGTCATCCTGCGTTTTGCACAGCAAAATCGCAGGTTCTAAGGCGGTAGATGCTGCGGCCCGAGTTAAGCCAACTGAGTGCAGCGGGCAAAGGCTTTGCCGTCTCGATCCAGTACTTTGGCCAAGCGCGGCAGCAGTTTTTGCATATTTTCCATCAGCTGCCAAGGCGGGTTGACCACCAACATACCGGAGGCGGTCATGCCACGCCCCGCGCTATCGGGTGCCAACCCCAGCTCAAACGCCTGCATATCCTTGATCCCCGCCTTGACTAGCTGTTGCTGCATACGCTCAATCTGGCGACGCTCCACCACCGGGTACCAGATGGCATAGGTGCCGGTGGCAAATTTCTTATGCGCTGCCTGCACGGCTTTGCTGACCTGATCGTATTCGTTTTTCAGCTCATAGGACGGATCAATCAGCACCAGAGCACGCCGGGTGGCCGGCGGCATCTGCGCCAGCAATCCTGCCAGGCCATCGCTTTTCAATACCTTGCAACGACGATAGGGCTTGAGGTTAGCCTGCAGGCGGGGATAGTCGTCGGGGTGCAGCTCGTGGAACCAGCCGTGATCTTGCGGGCGCAGCCACTTGGCCGCCAGCAAGGGGGAACCGGGATACAGTTTCAGCGCACCGTGCTTATTCACATCGATCACCGCTTCACGGTACAGCGCCAGTTCGGGCCAATCCAAATCCATCAGTTTGGCCACGCCATCCTGGTATTCCTGTAGCTTGCCGGCCTGCTCCGACTGCAGGTTGTACAGACCCGCACCGCTGTGGGTGTCCACATAGGCAAAGCCCTTTTCCTTAACGGTCATGTACTGCAGCATTTCCAGCAGCACGATGTGCTTGAGAACATCGGCAAAGTTGCCGGCATGAAAGGCGTGGCGATAACTAAGCATGGTGTTTCCACGAAAAACAGGGCCGCACATGATACCTCAGATGGCGTCCATTGACTGTCGTTGCGCGCCCAGACGAATATCAGTGCGCCCACCTGCGTGCTGCCTTAACGTTCAGGCTATCCGATTGAGTCGAGTGAGGCGCTATGAATGCTGCGATGTGGCTGCGCAAAGCGCAGCATGACAGTGCGGTGTAAATGTGCTTTCTACAGAATGACAATGAAATGGCGCGCAGCCGTCCAAATACGTTTCACGGCGCGAGGCATAACGCTAAACCAGCTAGGGCAACAAAAAACACACCCTCCAGCTCAGACCCCACACGCGACAGCAGCCTGCACACTTAAACCCACCCGCCGTTACTGCCGGACTCAAACCCGCGCGCGACAGCAGCCCGCCACAGGCGGGCCACAACTTCCCCCCGCACCAGGTTACTTCAGGCATGTTGGGACATCCCGACCGGCATTTAGCGATTTGGCCGCAGGCCGAACCAGCGTAGCCGGCCGGGATGTCTCAACATGCCAGCCACCGCCGTGCAAAACACCCCAATAAATTCTGCGCCACCGCGCGTCATTCTTTCCGGCGCAGGTGCAGCGGCACACGCCATCCGCTATACTTCGCAGCCATTCCCGCACGAGGGGCGCTGCAGCAGGTTCTCTGTCAGGCTCGTGTGGATTCTCCCGCGGTTTCTCCGCACCTTCGCAACGGCGCCCATTCGCATACACACTTAACGAATGGAGAACTCATTTATGAGCGCTGCGAACGGTTTTACCGATTACAAAGTTGCCGACATCAACCTGGCCGACTGGGGCCGCAAGGAAATCATCATTGCCGAGTCCGAAATGCCGGCACTGATGGGCCTGCGCCGCAAATACGCCGGCGAGCAGCCGCTGAAGGGCGCAAAAATCCTCGGCTGCATCCACATGACCATCCAGACCGCCGTGCTAATCGAAACCCTGATCGAGCTGGGTGCCGAAGTGCGCTGGTCGTCCTGCAATATTTTCTCTACTCAAGACCAGGCCGCCGCTGCTATTGCCGCTGCCGGCATTCCGGTATTTGCCTGGAAAGGCGAAACCGGAGAAGAATACGAGTGGTGCATTGAGCAAACCATCCTCAAGGATGGCCAGCCCTGGGATGCCAACATGGTGCTGGACGATGGCGGCGATCTGACCGCCATCCTGCACGAGCGTTTCCCGCAGGTGCTGGAAAACGTCCACGGCATCACCGAGGAAACCACCACCGGCGTACACCGCCTGCTGGAGATGCTGAAAAAGGGCACGCTGAAAGTTCCGGCCATCAACGTCAACGACTCTGTAACCAAGAGCAAGAATGACAACAAATACGGTTGTCGCCACAGTCTCAACGACGCCATCAAGCGCGGCACCGACCACCTGCTGTCTGGCAAGCAGGCACTGGTTATCGGCTACGGTGACGTGGGCAAGGGCTCGGCCCAGTCCCTGCGTCAGGAAGGCATGATTGTAAAGGTCACCGAAGTTGACCCGATCTGCGCCATGCAGGCCTGCATGGACGGCTTCGAGCTGGTATCCCCCTACATCAACGGTGAAAACCTTGGCACCGACGCCAGCATCGACCGCGACCTGCTGGGCAAAATCGACCTGATCGTCACCACCACCGGCAACGTCAATGTTTGTGACGCGCCGATGCTCAAAGCATTGAAAAAGCGTGCCGTTGTCTGCAACATCGGCCACTTTGACAACGAGATCGACACCGCCTACATGCGTGAAAACTGGGCCTGGGAAGAAGTAAAGCCACAGGTACACAAAATTCACCGCACCGGCAAAGACAGCTTTGACCCACAAAACGACGATTACCTGATCCTGCTGGCCGAAGGCCGCTTGGTCAACCTGGGCAACGCCACCGGCCACCCCAGCCGCATCATGGACGGCTCCTTTGCCAACCAGGTGCTGGCACAGATTCACTTGTTCGAGCGCAAGTTTGCCGGACTGGATGCCGCGGCCAAGGCCAAAGCACTGACGGTTGAAGTGCTGCCGAAAAAACTGGACGAAGAAGTAGCACTGGAAATGGTCAAGGGCTTTGGCGGTGTGATTACCCGCATGACTGCTGCGCAGGCTGATTACATTGGTGTGGCGGTAGATGGGCCTTATAAGCCGGATAGCTATCGTTATTGATGTGTGGTTTTTTGCTGTGGTGTGAAAGGGTGTCTGCTGTAGTTGCGCAAAGACGCCGCAAGTAAGTCTGACCGCCATGGATGGCGGTCAGACTTACTTTCACGGCGTCTTTGCAACACCACAACTGCCATGCCGCAACCCAGCGAAACCAGTACACAGCAGAACAAAACATTCAGAGAAAAAACAATGTCAAAACAACGTTTCAGTTTCGAATTTTTCCCTACCAAAACCGATGCTGGCCATGAAAAACTGCTAGCTACTGCCAAAGAATTGGCCGGTTATAAACCTGAATTCTTCTCCTGCACATACGGTGCCGGCGGCTCAACAAGAGACCGCACCCTAAATACCGTATTGCAACTGGACAAAGACACCGGCATCCCCACCGCGCCGCACCTGTCCTGCGTTGGCGATAGCAAGGCCGAACTACGCCAACTGCTTAACACCTACAAAGACAACGGCATCAACCGCATCGTAGCGCTGCGCGGTGATCTGCCCTCCGGCATGGGCATGGCCAATGGCGAGCTGCGTTATGCCAACGAACTGGTAGAATTTATCCGCGAAGAAACCGGCGATCACTTTTTTATCGAAGTTGCCGCTTACCCGGAGATGCACCCACAAGCAGCCAATTTCGAAGACGATTTGCAAAATTTCGTGCGTAAAGTCAAAGCTGGGGCCAACAGCGCCATCACCCAATACTTCTTTAATGCCGACAGTTACTTTTATTTTGTCGACAGAGTGCGTAGACTCGGCGTCGATATTCCGATCGTGCCTGGCATCATGCCAATCACCAACTACAGCAAGTTGGCCCGTTTCTCCGATGCCTGTGGTGCCGAACTTCCCCGCTGGATTCGCAAGCAACTCGAAGCCTATGGCGACGACAGCGCCAGCATTCAAGCCTTTGGTACCGAAACCATCAGCAAAATGTGCGAACAACTGCTGCAAGGCGGCGCACCCGGACTGCACTTCTATACACTGAACCAGTCCGAGCCCAGCCTGGCCATTTGGAATAACCTTCAGCTCAGTCAGCGCCAATAAACCCATGCCAGCGAACGCCCTGCCTGCCACCGTGCAAGCAGGGATACAACCAGCCATCAGCCGGCGTTCGCCCACCCCCCTGCATACAATGCAACAGGTGCCTAGGCATGCAGCGCTGTCCGCCATTCCCGCTGAAGCCATGTTTTTTTCAACAGACAATTGCCATCCCGTATTTTTCCTGGCGCAAGGCTCAATACTTCGATGGAGTGACTACTCGCTGATTGTCTGACTTTTATACATTGCGCCCATCAATCGGCACAGCCGATTCACAGGAAGACTGCATGTCCTTTGCTTCACTTGGTTTGTCACAAGCCCTGGTTACCGCCGTGCACAATGCCGGCTACGAATCCCCCACACCTGTCCAACAACAGGCCATTCCTGCCGCGCTCAAAGGCCAAGACCTCATGGTGGCCGCCCAGACCGGCACCGGTAAAACCGGCGGCTTTGCCCTGCCCATCCTGCAAAAAATCTTCGCCAACAACCAAGAGCCCGCCCGCAAGTCCAAGCAGGTGCGCGTCTTGGTGCTGGCCCCAACCCGCGAGCTGGCGGCGCAGGTGGAAGACAGCTTCCGCCTGTATGCCACCGAACTGCCGTTTCGCAGCGCCTGCATTTTTGGCGGCGTCGGCATCAACCCGCAAATCCGTGCACTGGCCAAAGGGCTGGACGTACTGGTGGCCTGCCCTGGCCGTCTGCTTGACCTGATGGGGCAGAACGCCGTCGATCTGAGCGCAGTGGACACCCTGGTACTGGATGAAGCCGACCGCATGCTCGACATGGGCTTTATTCACGACGTCAAACGCGTGCTCAAGGCCCTGCCACAACAGCGCCAGAACCTGCTGTTTTCCGCTACCTTCTCCAAAGACATCACCGCGCTGGCCAGCCGCCTGCTACACAACCCCGTGCGCATCGACGTCACCCCGCCCAATACCACAGTGGAACGCATCAAACAAAGCATGTTCCTGGTACCGGCTCCGCACAAGCGCGTCCTGCTGGCCCACTTGGTCACCATGGGTGCTTGGGAGCAGGTGCTGGTATTTACCCGCACCAAGCACGGCGCTAACCGGCTGGCTGAATACCTAAGCAAAAACGGCCTGCCAGCGGCCGCCATTCATGGCAACAAGAGCCAGAATGCCCGTACCAAAGCACTGGCCGACTTCAAGGCCAACGACATCCGCATTCTGGTGGCCACTGACATCGCCGCTCGTGGCCTCGACATCGACCAGCTACCCCATGTGGTCAACTACGAGCTGCCCAACGTCGAAGAAGACTACGTGCACCGCATTGGCCGTACCGGCCGTGCCGGTCGTGCCGGCGAGGCGGTATCTTTGGTGGCACACAGCGAGCAAAAGTTGCTGCGCGATATTGAAAAAGTCATCGGCATGCGGGTGCCCGAAGGCGACTGGATGGGCTTCGACATGAACCAAGCCATCGAGGCCAACCTGAAAGCCGAACAGGCCGAGCAGGAGGAACGTGACAACCGTCGCCCAGCCCCGCGCCAAGACAACCGCGCCGGCCAAGCGCGTCAACCACGCAACACACCCCGCCAGCAGGGCCGCAATGAGCGCAGCGAGCAAGCCGCTGGTGAAGCAGGCGAAACCCGCGGCAAGCGCCCTGCTCGCGAGCGCAGTAATGAACGCAGTAACGAGCGCAACGCCAACCGCAGCGCCAACCCACGTCGTGAGCAGCCGGCCCAGCGCCAGCCTGCACGCAGCAGCCAGCGCGCAGCACCGGCTCAGCGCGATCCTGATGTATTTCTGGACGATGAAATCGACAATTTCGGCAACAGCGTTGACTATGTCAGCCCCTACAAAAATAAGGGTAACGGCAACACGGGCAACCGTGCACGTCAGCCACAGCGCACCCTCGGCGAACGCCAGCCGCGTGCGGCACAGTCTGCCACTGGCCGCGGTGGCCGCCAGCAAAAACCTGCTGCCAATGGCCGCCGGCAGCAAGCCCCTGAACTGTTCGTCAAAGCTGATCCCACGCCTGCCTATATTACCGCCCGCCGTGAACGCGAACAGGCCGCTAATGCACCGCTGATCATCCGCAAAGGCGAGCGCCTGCCCAGCCTTGAGCAGTTGGAACAGCTGGAAAATGCCCGCAGCCCGAAAAAAGAACGCCCCGCCCTACTGGGTCTGCGTGATTGAATGAAGGCGCGCCCAAGCACGCCCCGTTCACAGTAATAACAAGCAGTTGACAGCCTAAGCCGTTGACTAATCATGAAAAATAAAAATCCGGTGACTAAGCGCTCAGTCACCGGATTTTTTATGCTGCCAAAGTCGGCGCTCAGCCGTATCTATGGGCTGGCTCTGAATACCTAGCAGCCTAGTCCATGTGTAGACAGCAGCACTGCTGCAGTTTTGATGCAAGGGAAAGCGGGGCGGCGTAACAACACAGGATTTTGCCCAACAGTTTGCCTGGGAAAATTTTGCTCAGGCTGTCGCGAAAATGTGCAGCACATAACGCCTGCAAAACATTTCCTAGCCGTTGGCTGCCAGCGGACTACACTCCAACACATAAATTCCCCCACACCGGCAAAAGGAACTTGCATGCCTAATCCACAACATCCCACTGCCGATTCCAGCATGGCTGCCTGCGACCACGACAGCCCATGGAAATCGGCGATTGAAGTGT
>JAHAYO010000004.1 GCA_018384595.1 Thiopseudomonas sp. | reverse complement strand
CCATTGTCCTGCTGCTGTAAAAACAGGCGGCTGCTGTAGGCCGACGCCACAAAGCGGTAATCAACACCCTCATCACCACGGCGCATCAGCACCGCCATGCAGGTCGTGCCGGATTCACGCCGGTATTCATAGACCAGGTAGGAGTTGGCGTTGGGCAGGTAATAGCGGTCAAACTTCTGCCGCGTACGCGGCACCACCGCATTGGGCCGTTCGCCATAAAACACCGGAATCAGCCGCTGCAAGGTGGTCTTGCCCGAGGCGTTGCTGCCGCAGATATTGCTGTGACCCTGCACATCAAGCTCTACCACACCACCCAGGTGGCCATTGATCATGATGATGCGTAACAAATGCGCCATGTTGTCATCCTGAACTGCAATCGAAAACGGGGCAGTTTACCGGATTGACTGGGCCAGTTGCGCAAAAACCACTATTCCTTCCACGGCGCTTGCAGGTAGCGGGAGCGGTTGAAGGTTTCTAGCCATTCCGGCTTGAACACCACTAGCGCGGTGATCACGGTGCCGTTGATAAAGGCTTCGGGAAAGGCCACCAGCAGCACCAGGCCAAAGAAGTCGTCCAGCCAGGGCGGAAAGGCATACAGGCCGTTGAACCACAGCAGGACAAAGCCGCTGATGGCGCACAGCACGGCCGTCAGGGCGGCGGGAAAGAAGCAGGAGCAGAAGATGTAGACAAACAGGTTGTCGGGCTTAAAGCGCTCAACCCAAGCGGCGGCCAGCTCGGCAATCAGCACCGGCAGTATCACCAGCAGCAGGCCGTTGGCACCGATGGCAATCAGTTCGGGCTTGCCAAAAAACACAATGACCAGCTGAGCAAACAGACCGGCCAGAATGGCCAGCGGCCAGTGCAGCAGCAGGGTCACGGCGGTCATGCCAATAAAATGCACCGCCACGCCGCTGGGAAAATCGCGGCGCAGCAGCCAAAGCACGCACAGGCCGAGTACGGTGCCGAACAGCAGATGCTGTCGACGGCTGTCGCTAAACAGCTCGACCCAGGGTGCCTTGAACAGGGCCAGCAGCACCAGCGGCCCGTACAGCAGCCAGCCGGTCCAAAGGGTCCATTCACTTAACACCATGCTGGCAATCATGATTCAAGCTCTATTATTCCAGAGGGCCATACAGGCGCTTACCCAGAGTACGCGAACCAGCCAGCGACCCAGGCGCGCAACACAGCCATTAACGGGTCAGGCGCTCCAGTGCTTCCTGATAACGGGCTGCGGTGAGCTCGATGACATCCTGCGGTACTTGGGGCGCGGGGGCTTGCTTGTTCCAGCCACTGTTTTCCAGCCAGTCGCGGATGATCTGCTTGTCGAAACTGGGCGGGTTGCTGCCCACTTGGTAGGCATCTGCCGGCCAGAAGCGGCTGGAGTCGGGTGTCAGCACCTCATCCATCAGGGTTAGGGTGCCGTTTTCGTCCAGACCAAACTCGAACTTGGTATCAGCGATGATGATGCCCTGCCCGAGCGCGTAATCCGCAGCCGCCTGATACAGGCGCAGTGAGGCTTCGCGTACTTTGGCGGCCAGTTGCTTGCCGATGATGTCTTCACAGCGGGCGTAGGAAATATTTTCGTCATGGTCACCCACTTCGGCCTTGGTGGAGGGGGTGAAGATCGGCTCGGGCAGGCGCGAGGCTTCTTGCAGCCCTTCCGGCAGGCGAATGCCGCACACGGTGCCGCTGGCCTGATATTCCTTCCAGCCTGAGCCGACCAGATAGCCGCGCACAATGGCTTCCACCGGCACCGGCTTGAGGCGCTTAACCACCACCGAGCGGCCTTCAACCAGCGGCAACTCGGCAGCCGGCACCACATCTTCGACGCGATCGCCGGTGAAGTGGTCGGGTATCAGGCCGCGCAGTTTGTCAAACCAAAAGTTGGATACCGCCGTTAGCACCTTGCCCTTGCCCGGAATCGGCTGGTCGAGGATCACGTCAAAGGCGGACAGGCGGTCGCTGGCCACCATCAGCATGCGGGCGTCGTCAATCTCGTACAGGTCGCGGACCTTGCCGGAATAGAGGGTTTTCAGACTCAAGGGAGTAGCGGTGCTCATGGGTGTGTTCCTGTGGAATCAAACAAAAGCAGGCGAAACCTGGGTTCGCCTGCTCTGTGTGGCGCTGGGCGCGGGCATAGGTCAGTTCAGGTGGGGCTGGATGGCCGTTAGGATACGGCGCGTGGTGGCGGCGTCTGCCAGTTCGCCTGGCGCACGCTCAACGCCCACAAAGACCTGCCGGCTGATTTGCGTCAGCTTGACTCGGTATTGCTGCGCAGAAGGCATGGCCGCTTTTTTGCCGCCACCCAGCATGCGACGCACAAGGCCCGGCTTTTTGGGCTCGGCTTTGCGATCTAGATCAATGAAGTACAGGCCCTGGCTGCGGTCGATGTCGTCAACATAGATGCCGGCGGTGCTCAGCGCACGGCCAACGCCAGACCACGCCTGTTCCATGCCGGCATCCAGTTGCAGTACTTGCAGGCCGCCCTCGCCCGCTTCGATCAGGGTGGCGCGGCGCGGTGTGTCGAACTGTTTGCTGGCCAACAGGGAGAAGCTTTGGCCCTTGCTGCCCGCCTGATTGAAGAATCGCTCCATACCGCTGAGCGCAAGGCCGGCTTCCGGTTGTTTCTTGTCGGCTGCCCAGGCGGATTCACGGCTGCCCTTGCGGGTGGCGGCATCCACGTAGATTTCACTGGTGTTGCGCTGTACGCCCGGCTCGATGCGCACACGAAAACGGGTTTCATGGCCCTTATCCAGGCTCAACGCCTCGCGGCTGGCTTCGCTGGCGGCAGCGGTGGCCAGCCAGACTGTGGTGAACTCGCCCACATGCGGGCGCTCTTCATCAACAGCAAAGCCCAGCTCTTCGAAGTACGCCAGCGCCATGCTCCACACCTGGGCAGGAATGCGCTGGGCCACGATCCAGCTTTTGTCGGCGCTGCGCTGAATGGAGAAGTCCCCCACCAGCATGCCCTGGTTGACCTGATGCGGGCGCATGATGTCGGCGCGCCCCGGCGTTACGTCGGCCACATGCGGCGGTACTGGCAGCAGCGGATCTAGCGGTTTGCTGTCCAGCCCTTCCGGCACCTGCATAGGCGCAAGGTTGCGCGCATCGAGGTAATCATTGCTGCGATCACGGAAATACCCCTTGTCGCCCCACAGCCAGCTACAGCCACTCAGGCTCGTTAGGCCGGCCAGCATCAGTGCAGCCCCTGTAATACGCTTCATGCCTGTTCCTCGGATCAATTCAGGATGCCCGTCTGGCGCAGTGCCTGACGTACGGTTTCGTGGCAGCTTTCGCTCAAGGGTGTCAGCGGCAGGCGGATGCCGCAGTCAATCAAACCCATTTCATGCAGCGCCCACTTAACCGGAATCGGGTTGGACTCAACAAACATGGCGTTATGCAGCGGCATTAGTGAGTCGTTCAGGGCTTTTGCCTCGTCAGCCTTGCCGGCCAGGGCCAGATCACACAGTTGCTTCATTTGGCGCGGCGCTACGTTGGCGGTGACCGAAATGTTGCCCTTGCCGCCCTGCAGCATCAGCTCCCAAGCGGTGGCGTCATCGCCGGAATACACCAGAAAACCCTCGCGGCTGGCGGCAATGACCTGGCGGCCGCGCTCGATGTTGCCGGTGGCTTCCTTGATGCCGATGATGTTGTCTACATGCGACAACCGGCCGGCGGTTTCAGGCAGCATGTCACACACGGTACGGCCCGGCACATTGTACAGGATCTGGGGAATGGCTACGGCTTCGGCAATCGCACGGAAGTGACGGTACAAGCCTTCCTGGGTGGGCTTGTTGTAGTACGGGGTGACCAGCAGGCAGGCGTCGGCACCGACAGATTTGGCGTTGCGGGTTAGCTCAATGGCTTCGCGGGTACAGTTGGCACCGGTACCGGCAATAACCGGAATGCGGCGATTCACCTGCTGCACCACGCGACGAATCACCTCGACGTGTTCTTCGACATTAAGGGTGGCGGACTCACCGCTGGTGCCCACGGCAACCAGGGCGTCGGTGCCTTCCTGCAGGTGGAAATCAACCAGCTTTTCCAGCGCTTTCCAGTCCAGCCCGCCGTCGGCGTCCATCGGGGTGACCAGCGCTACCATACTGCCTGCAATCATGACACTACTCCTGCCAGGAAAAATAAAAACAAGCGGCAATGTTACTAACGCCACCGCGCTTGTACAAGCGCCGCAGCCTGCCTTTTAGCATTTAACTTTGCTGCTGGATTTGGGTACTCTAAGCCCCCACCGGCCTTGACGGGCCCGCCCACCGGACAGGAGTTGTTGATGAGCACCCCGAACCCCAGAGAGCAGCACCTGCTGATCAGCGCCATGGCACACAATGCTCCGGCACTCACCCTGCTGCTGTGCCGCGCCTGTCAAGACAGCCGTTGCAGCATCATCAGCAGCCGACTCACCCAGCATGGCGACCATAGCGCACTGATTTTGCAGGCCGGCGGCAGCTGGGATGCGCTGGCGCGTCTGGAGTCGGCACTGGAACAGATCAACAACCGGCACGATGTCAGCCTATCTTGGACCCGCTGCAGCCCCGATAGCCCCACCCAGCCCGCGCTGCCCTACATTGTTTATGTCAGCGCGCTGCACCAGCCCGAC
This sequence comes from Thiopseudomonas sp., assembly GCA_018384595.1. Lineage (GTDB taxonomy): Bacteria > Pseudomonadota > Gammaproteobacteria > Pseudomonadales > Pseudomonadaceae > Thiopseudomonas. The sequence goes on along the minus strand of JAHAYO010000004.1, from coordinate 2,749 downwards.
ACGCTGACCGAGCTGTGCCAGTTTTTTACCGATCACGGCATTGCCATGAGCAATATCCAATATGACAGCTACCTAGCCCCGCAAACGGGCGCGCTGATGCTGACCGCAACCATTACTGTTTCCTTGCCGGTCAACACACAAATCAGCTGGCTGCGTGATCACTTTCTCGAATTTTCCGACCAGCTCAACCTAGACGCCCTGATCGAACCTTGGCGTCCGCAGTTTCCCTGAGGTAATCCGCATGACCGAATCCATCCAAATCCAAGATTTCAGCGCCCAGGCCACCGGCGAGCAAAGCGTCAGCCTGTCGGCCCTGCGCGGCCGTCAGGTTGTGATTTATTTCTATCCCAAAGACAACACCCCAGGCTGCACCACCGAAGGGCAGGAGTTTCGTGACGCCTTTGCCGACTTTACAGCCGCCAACACGGTGATCTTTGGCGTATCCCGCGACAGCCTGCGCACCCACGAAAACTTCAAGGCCAAGCACGGCTTTCCCTTCGAGCTGATCAGTGACCCCGACGAAACCCTGTGCCGGCTGTTTGACGTCATCAAACTGAAAAAACTGTATGGCAAAGAACACATGGGTATTGAGCGCAGCACTTTTTTATTTGACGCGCAGGGTCAGTTGCAGCGCAGCTGGCGCAAGGTCAAGGTCGCCGGCCATGTGGCCGAGGTGCTGGACGCCGCGCAGCAGTTGAATCAAGCGCCGGCCTGAGCAGCGTCCTGCTTGCGGATCAAATAGAGGAATACCCCTTCGGCAGTCTGTTCCTGATGGAGCAGCGCATGGCCGGCCAGCTGGCAAAAGCTGGCCAAATCGCGCTGCGATCCGGCATCGGTCGCCAGCACCTGCAGCACCTGACCGGCCTGTAAACCGTTAAGCGCCAGCCTGGCCTTGAGCAGCGGCAGCGGGCAGGCCAGCCCACGGGCATCTACACTCAGATCATGTTGCATAAGGGATTCCTGTTGAATGATTCATAGAGTTGGCGGTCAAACCGGCTGATTTGTGCCGGTCACACATCGGGTTAGTCTTGCCTGCTACGCCGATATTCATTGTACGCGGGCCATAGTGTACCCACCCCCCATCACCTGCCACGAGCACGCCATGAAAAGACTGCGTCCCACCCTGCTAGCCCTTGCCCTTGCCGTCACGGCGACAGCACCGGCGTATGAGCTGCCCTCACTGGGCGACAGCAGCTCGTCCATCGTGTCACTGGATCAGGAGCACCGGCTGGGTCGCGCCTGGCTGAGTATGCTGCGCGGGCAAGTCCAGCAGCTTTCCGATCCGCTACTGAAGGATTACGTCGAGCGCAGCGTTTACAAACTGGCCGAAACCAGCCAGCTCAACGAGCGGCGGCTGGAGTTTATCATTCTGGCCAGCCCGCAACTCAACGCCTTCGCCGCGCCCGGCGGCATTATCGGCGTCAATGGCGGCCTGTTGCTGCATGCGCAAACCGAAGCCGAATATGCCTCGGTCATGGCGCACGAACTGGCCCACCTGTCGCAGCGCCACTTTGCCCGCGGCGTAGAAGCACAAAAACGCATTCAAGTGCCGATGATGGCAGCCATGCTGGCTGGTGTGGTCGCCGCAGCCGCCGGTGCCGGTGACGTCGGCCTCGCCGCCATCACGGCCAGTCAGGCCGCCGCCATTCAGGAACAGCAGCGCTTTTCGCGACAAAACGAGCAGGAAGCCGACCGTATCGGCCTGCACAACTTGGCACGCGCCGGCTACGACCCCAGGGCCATGCCCAACATGTTCGAGCGCCTGCTGCGCCAGTACCGTTACGACCGCATGCCGCCCGAATTCCTAATGACGCACCCGCTGACCGAGTCACGGATTTCCGACACCCGCAGCCGTGCCGAGCAGCTGGCTACCCGCAGCGCCAGTACAGGCAAGCAAGACTCGCTCAGCTATCAGCTGCTGCGCTCGCGCCTGCAACTGACCTTTGAAGACACCGCCGGCACCGCACTCAAGCGCTTTCGTGCCGAAGTGGCCCAGGACCCATCTAGCGAGCCAGCGCGTTATGGGCTGGCACTGGCGCTGATTCGCGGTCACCAGCTGGATGAAGCAAGCACGATTTTAGATACGCTGGCCAAGGCCGCACCGGATAACCTGTTTTACCTGCTGGCCCAGGTGGATCTGGATATCAGCCGCGCACAGCTTGAGCGTGCCTCGGCTCGCCTGCAGGCTGCCCTGCAAAAAACGCCTGCCAGTTTTCCGCTACTGGCGGCCCGCGCCGACCTGCTGGCCCGCCAGCAACGCTACGCCGAGGCCGAGCAACAGCTGGAGCAGCTGCTCAAACAACGGCCCAACGACCCCGACCTCTGGTATGACTTGGCTGAGGTTCGCGGACAGGTCAACAACATCATCGGCTTGCACCAAGCCCGCGCCGAATTCTTTGCCCGCGTGGGCGACTACCCGCAAGCCATCGAACAACTAGGCCACGCCAAAAACCGTGCCAGCAACAACTTTCCACTCGCCGCCCGCATCAACGCCCGCCAGCTGGAACTGGTCAACGAAGAACAGGCCATCAAGGACATGATGCAGTAAGTTTTGTCGGATAACGCCGCGCCAGCAGTCCGGCGCAGCCGGACCACCCTCTCCCCGCCTGCACGTAGCTAAATCGGGCGGTGCCCTTTTCTACAAAGCGTTTAGCGCCATGAGCCCCCCAAGGCGCTAGTGGGAGCGGAGCGTTGTAGCAAACGCCACCCCCGCCCCCCCCAAAACCAAAAAAAAAACAAAAAAAAAAAA